>JBFXKJ010000036.1:0-24267 GCA_050173895.1 Mangrovibacterium sp.
TCGAGCGCTTCCAGTCCGTTATATTTTAACACTACCTCATAACGTGATTTTAAAATTTGTTTTAACAGAGCAAGCAATTGGATTTTGTCATCAACCAGAAGGACTGTTTTCATCATACGTGATTTCCCGTTAGTACTTTTGTCACTCAAATTTTCCACCACAAATATGCTATTTTTTTTGTAATTATTTACCTGGGTACTAAAATTACGGGAATTTTTAGAATTTGCTCATCATTATCCTCCGGTAGTTTAAGAGTTTTTTGAATTTTACGGATATGCACAGGAGATTGTTGATAAGTTTCGGTTTTTCCTGTTTTTTAAGTGCCTGATATTTTCATATTCGGGGCTTTGGTGAAAAATGTTTATAAATATCTCCGCCTTGGAGGCATAAAATTTAAAAATCAGTCATTATCAACAATTTGAAGTTTTCGCCGTTAACAACTTTACCTGTAAATTCTTGGTTTTTAGCATACTGTGGGATTACTTTTGAAAAAAAAGTTTTGGTAAAGGATATCGCCATGCAAATATTACTCCGCAGGCTTGAAGAACTAACCAGGCATGTAAGCCGATTAGAAAAAGAGAATAAGGCCTTGCGCGATGAAAATGTTTTTCTAAAGACTGAGAACGCGAGTTTGAAGGACGAAATTAGTTTACTAAAAACTGCGAATGCCGATTTGAAGGCTCGTTTAAACAGCGACAGCCATAACAGTAACAAGCCGCCATCAAGCGATGGGTATAAAAAAAAGACCATTAAGCCGGCTTTTCCAAAAGGGAAAAACAGCAGGCAGGGGGGACAAGAGGGGCATGAAGGGAAGACCTTGCGGCAGGTTGAAGTCCCGGATAAAATAGTGGTTTGTGCTCCCGGCACTTGTAGTTGCGGGCATGAATTTACAGAAAAAGAGTTTGGGTTGGCAGAGAAACGCCAGGTTTTCGATCTTCTTCAACCCAAACTTCATATCATGGAATACCAACTGTTTAAAGGGTGCTGCCCGGTATACGGGAGGGAGCAAAAAGGGGTCGCCCCTGAAGGGGTAAATTCCCCGGTACAATACGGGCACAATGTGAAAGCATTTGCTGTGTTGTTAAATGTTCATTACAGGATTCCCTACAAAAAGATACAGGATTTGTTTAATGATTTGTTCGGTTATCCGGTAAACGAATCGACCATCATCCAGGCCGGGCAAATGTGTTACCGGGAACTGGAAGAAAGCGAGCAGATGATCAAGTCCAAAATACTCGGAGGAGAGGTCGCGCATGCCGATGAAACAGGAATCCGGGTAGAGGGGAAGCTCCAGTGGCTGCACACGGCAACCACCCTGTTGTATACCTATCTTTTTGTCCATGAAAAACGGGGAGCCGGAGCAATAGAGAGCAAAAAATCCATTCTGATGGATTACATCGGCTGGCTTGTCCATGATTGCTGGAGCAGTTATTTTAACCTGGAAAAGTTGAAACACGCTATTTGTTGTGCACATATCCTAAGGGAACTGGACGCATTGATCGAACACTTTCAGTCCAAATGGGCACGTGTTTTTAAATTGTTTTTGTTGTCGGTTTACCAAATGCCTTTTGAGCAAAGAATCCTACACAGGGAACTCATCGAATCAAGATATGACCGTATTTGCAGTTTGGGTGAAAAAGCAGAACCTCCGCCAATAAAAATACCAGGGAAAAGAGGCCGGTGCAAATCGACAAAAGGAAGAAACCTGGTCGAACGTCTGATCAGCAAAAAAGATGCAGTACTGGCATTTGCCTTCAACCGGGAAGTACCTTTTACGAATAATGTGGCTGAGCGGGACCTTAGAGCGGCAAAGGTCAAGCAAAAAGTATCCAACTGTTTCCGAACTTTCAGGGGCGCTGAAATCTATGCCCGGATTGAAGGTTTTATATCTACCGCAAGAAAAAACCAGCGTAATGTCTTTACCGAGTTATGTGCCACATTTGAAGGGCATAATTTTCTTACCTCATAAAATAGCCAGGTAAATAATTACTCTCATTTTTTAATTTGTACTTTTTTTGATTCCTGTTATTTATTGATAGTCTCCCCTGATGTTCTCATGTTGGGGGAGTTTCTTTGTTGTCAGGGGTTCATCCCCGGTCATCCTGTTTTCGATCCGGTTACGCACAAAACGATAACTCAGTATCCCGTTGGCAACGGCCACCTGGCAAGCCTCTTCAAAACACAGGGGGTCGGTTTTGCGCTGCAGGCTTAACAGCCCGTCACAACGTTTATAAAGAACCTCCGGGGTTTCTTCCTTTGCAAACATCATCTCCATCAGCCGGAGCATGCCCTCCGATCTTTTCCGGGCCAGATCCATGTAATATGTGGGGCTCCGGTCCATGTAATGTTGATGGTTGGAGGCCATGTGCTCACGTTGGATGGTATACCCAAAGCCGATGCTGCGCTGATGAGTGGCAACCAGTTCTGCTTTGCAATAAACCTGAACCAGGGTACGGGTATAAATCACCTCTGCCTTTTCCCCGGTAAAGGTGTAAGGAACCGAGTAATAATGTTTATCCCGTGCCAGGTAAATGCAACTGTTTTGCTGCACCCTCAGGCTTGCATAATAACGGATATCAAAGCCTGTCGGAGGCAAGGGTTTCAACAACTCTTTTTCTTCTGCCAGGAAACACTCTTCCCGGCTGTAATCCCGCTGTTGCATCCGGGTTTGATTATGCATCCGAACCTTTTCCTGCAAGGCTTCGTTCACCTGCCCCAGGGAAAAGAAGACATGATTGCGCAAACGGGCATACACCCGCTGGTAAACCAGATGTACCTGATTTTCAACCAGTGCTTTATTATGTAAATATTTACATAATAAAGCAAATGTAAAGATTATCGTTATGTAAAGACAACCTTACAAAAGGTTGATTTGCAAGGTTATCTTAAAGAATCCGTTTACATAATTCTATTCTTTCCAAGGTTCATGAGCCATTCTTTCAGCGAAGCGTTAGCCTCCCAAAGAGGTTCTTCCGGATTCACGATCTGCTGGCTTGCGCCTTCGATGGCTTCTCGTTTACGGTGGTTGGAAAGCTTTACATAGATTTCTGTGGTCTGTACGCTGGCATGGCCGAGCAGGTCGCGCACAACTATCAATTCGGTGCCTTTATCTACCAGGGCCATTGCCGTGGAATGGCGCAGCTTGTGGGGGCTGGTGTCCGCCGGGATGAGAGAGGGATTCCGGGTTCGTGCCATGTCGGCATATTTTCTGAGCAAATGATTGATGCCCTGGCGTGTGAACTGGTTTCCCGAGTGGTTGGTGAACAGGGGTCGGTCAAGGTTATGTGGAAGAAAGGCACCCGTTTTGGAGGTGTAGTTTGCCAAAACCTTGCCAAGCTGTTTTATCATCGGAACATGTCGTTTTTTGCCCCCTTTACCGTGGATGAGCAGATGGCGGGGATGGTTCATTGACACATCGCGCCCTTTGATTTGGACGAGCTCGCTGACGCGTATGCCAGTTGTATACATCAGGAAGAACATGGCATAATCGCGTTGTCCGGACAATGTTGCCCTGTCTATCTGGCCCAGCAGCAGGTTAATGCCCTCAGGCTTGAGATAGGAAATTTCCTTTTGTTGACCTTTTTTGACTTTGATTTTTCTCACATCATCAGTTTGTGCCAGGTATTCGGGCCGTTCATAGCGGACGTAAATGGCAAAGCTTTTGAAAGCTGCGAGTCGTTGGTTTCGTGTGGCTACTGCCACAGACCGGTTTTGTTCCAGCCAGTCGAGGAACGACAAGATATTTTGCCGTGTGATGTGGTGCAGGTCGATCTGCCCGGCAGCCACATGCAGCACTGACTCCATGTAGTCGATGAACTGCACGAATGCGACCCTGTAGGTAGAGATGGTGCAACCTGATACGCCCAGATCATTAACGAGGTAATCGCAGAAGTATTTGTGTAGTAATAATGCAAAGTCAGTCTTCATAATACACCTCCTTTCCAAAGACATCTTCGAGAGTGGCATCGAACTTCTTTTGCAGGTAGGGATAAAGGTTTACTGCAAGTCGCAGGTAACGCTCGGTAGACATGATGCTGGCATGACCCATATAAGCTGACAATATGGGAAGCGCCACGTACATGTCGTGTCCACGCTCAATCATCTGCTTGAAAGCACCCACGGCATGTGTGTGGCGCCAGTCGTGCAGGCGTTTCGTGCTCCCTGCGGCGGATGCCGACGGAATGCCGGCCATGCACAGCAGACGGCTGTGTACTTCCTCAAGCCAGTCGCGCCGCAAAGCACTACCCTTGCGGTTGGAAAAAATGAAGTCATTCTCTCGCAAAAGATAGAAGGTTCTATCGGCATATTCCTTAAGCAATGCATGCATCGATTCTGACAAGACGGCGTAACGTTCCTTCGAACCCTTTGTGACACGCAGTCTGATTATGCCCTCTTCGATGTCAATGTCTTTCATCCTGATCATCAGCGTTTCAGTGACGCGCAGTCCACAACTATATAAAAGCCTGAACAGTACTGGGAATTGTATCTTGTTTTTGGGATTGCCCGGAAAGTCGTAAGCATCCACGGCCTGAAAGTACCGGTCAATTTCGTCATCGGTATAGATGTGGGGGACAAAATTGCTTTTGGGCGGTCGTACATCGCGCAGAAGCGTCACTTTATACCCCTTTACGAAGAGGAACTCGAAGAATCGCTTGGTGAAGTTGATTCGCATGTAATGGCCGTGACCGGACTCGCCATCACGGCGGGAACGCCATGATGCAGAAACTTCAGCATCAAAACCGATGAGAGGTATTTTGTTACCTTCCAGAAAAGCATCAAGCTTCTTGAGATACAGGATGTCCTGATCGATGCAGATGCCGGTAGCCTGGCGATAATCCAGAAAGACATCGATTTCCCCGGCGAAAGCTGAGATGAATGACGGTCGGTTCATTTCACATCCTCCTTTCTATTTGTATACCAGTAGCTGTTAAGGTTCGGCACCGGAAGTGAACATTCACGCAGACGGTCGATGTCTATCTTGACATAGGTTTTGGTTGACTCGGTCGAAGAATGTCCCAGGGCAGTGCTGATCACCTGGAAGCCGATCCCCTGCTTGAGCATGTTGGAGGCCAGGCTGAAACGAAGTGAGTGGGGCCCGTGTTTCTTTTGCTGCCATCCCTTTATCTGTGACCGGCGGAAAGCGGCGGTAACTATTGAATGGATGGTCGCGGTGGAAAGGGGCTTGCCTTTGGTGATATGGTCGTGGCTGACGATGATGACATCGTTAACTTCGGTTGACCGGCCATGGCGGAAATAGTCAATAATGGCATTCCCCACAGATGAGAGCAACGGGTATTGCACAGGCACATCGGTCTTGTATTGACTAAACGAAACAGTGTTTCGTTCCCAGTCGACATGCTTAAGACTTAGCCTGACAATGTCGGAGGCACGCATCCCGTATTCTGCGGCAAGGAGAACAACCAAATAATCCCGCTTTCCCTTGGGCGTGCTGCGATCGATAGCTCCGAGCAAAGATTTTATTTCCTCTGTGGTATAGGTTGTGGGTATATCAAGATGTTTGGAACGCTTTGGCTCTTTTAATACATAGGGAGACAGGTCTTTACCAAGGATACTGAAGTCGAACAGGTATTGAAGCATCTCCCTGACGGTGGATTTATAACTGGTTCTATTACCGCAGGCGTCCGAGGCAAAGAACTCTTCGTTTAATTCGATGGTCACATTCTGGATATCCAGCATTTTGTCATGTAGAAAGTTGTCATACCTACAAAGAATCCCAAACTTGTCCTGGATGGTGGAGGGTCGATATCCCTTTTCTTCCCCGCACCAACGCAAATAGGGATGCACATGGTCTTTCAGGATGGTGTAGAACCTATGTTCCTTGAGGGGTGTCCTTCCTTCAAAAGGTTCCCCTTTGAGGAAGTTGTTGAGCATCCGCAGTACCCTCAAAGTGATTTTATCTTTGTCCGGGAGATTTATAGCGGCCTCCCAACGCCCGGTTTTTTCCAGGGAGTAGGCACGTATTGCCTCCTCGGACACACAGTCAATGGCGTAGTCGTTAGCCCACTCGCCGAACAAACGGCAGACTTTGCCATAAGTCCAGCGAAGTTCCTGGCTGTACCCCATATCGATAAGTTCGAGTTGGAACTCATCGATAACTTTTTTGATTTTCTTCGGCATCGTTTTCATGTTTAACAGATTGATGCCTAAAGGTACTCAAAGCAATGTTATGTAAAGAAATAATGCAAATAAGAGCTGATTAATAAGGTCTTAAGAAGCAATATCTACATAACGATAATCTTTACATTTGCTTTATCTTTTGGAGCCCGCGAACGGGTTGCCAATACGGCGAAACCATAGTGATTGGAAAAATCCTCCATCACCTGGTTTAGATCCGGTTCATACTTGTCGGTTTTAACAACGGCAGCCTTGAGGTTGTCGGGGACAACGATTTTGGGAACCCCACCCAGTGATTGTAAACAGCAGCTAAGGGCATAGAGGAAGTTCTCGGTGTTTTGACTGGGAACAGCCATGGCAAAACCATAATCCGAATAAGGGAGTGTGGCTACAAAAACATAAACCTTAATTGCCTCTCCTGTCTCCCGGTCCACATAAAAGAGCGCATCCCCCGCAAAATCGATGAATAGCTGCTCCGCGGGCTGATGAATCAGGATTCCCGAGGGTTTTCGGGCGACTCGAAGCTGATTTAAATGGAAACAAAATTGCGAATAACGGTAACCATCCGGATACCGTTCAAGATATTCTTCCCAAAGAAGTTTAACGGTTACATACTTGCGTTTTAACTCCTTTTCAAAATAAGGAAGCATTTGTTTCAACTCGTTAAACCGCTCTTCCAGGTAAGCCGGGTTACCGGCATGAAAGCGTCCTTCCAGTACCGGATCCTCCAGCGAAAGAAGCTCTTTAATATCCAGCTTCCCGACCTTTATCTTACTGAGGTAACTGTTGACCGTTCCTTTGTAAATCCCAAGTTCTTTTGCTATCTGGCGGTTGGATAACCCGCTTTGATGAAGCTTTAAAATTTGCTTTAACTGACTCATACGTAGTACTTTTCTTGACATAAATTTTGTGTGCGTTGATGATTGATTTTTAAGCACACAAAGTTCTCGAAAAGTTACTCCTCCCACAGACACTAACCGGGTGGTTATGCTCCGGATTCCCAAAAGGCTGTTTGGTGAGACACCGGGAAAACGCAGCCCTTTCTTTTACAACGGGTTAACCTGCCATCTTTGGGTGGTCATGCTCCGGAATCAGTGCCGTTTCCCACCTTTTTTCACTCAAAAACCTGAAGTGGGTGGTTATGCTCCGGAATTGCTCTGCGCGGGCCGCATAATTCTACCAAAAACCACATTTTACACCCCAAAAATCCTCTGTTAACCCCGTTTTTGGGTGCATATCCGCCGGAATGTCATGATTTTTTCCCTTGAAAAATGCCCATTCCCCGCGGATTCTTTCTAAATTACTGGGTGGTTATGCTCCGGATTATCCACCCTGGCAGAATACTGAAAGAACAGGTAATAGAGCCGAATAACCTTAAAATCGGAGAAGTAGCAGAACTGTTGCAGGTATCCCGATTGACGGTATCGAAGATTATCAACGGCAAAGGGAGTATCACTCCCAACATAGCCTTGCGCATACAGGACGTTTTTGGTGGCAGTGCCGACTTCTGGACGCGTATGCAAAACAAATATGACATGGCAATGGCCATAACGGAATACAATAAGAACCGGCCGCGTTTGAAACGATTCGAACCTGCTTAATTCATTTTCCTGAGCAACGTGGAAGACATTCCCGGGTGGTAGTCGTATGCGGGTACCCGGTGACTTCTCCCGTATAGGTAACGCCTCCTGTCCGGGCATTGATAAGAACTGTACCGGACTGGTCCGTGTCGACCACGATCTCGCCAAATGCAAGCGGTTGTGTGTTGCTGATCGTAATGGGGGTGATGATCGTGGCCGTGGTTTCGGCCGTTCCCGTGGCGCCGGATTGCGCTTTTACACGTTGTGCCGTGAACCCTGTAAGAAGAAGGTATTTCGCATGACAATAAGGTTTGTAATAAACTGATAATAAGAATATGATACCGGATGAGCATCCCTGAACAGATGTTCGCCCCTAAGGAATTTGCCGGGTATGCGGAAAATGAGATCAAAGAGAACTAAAAGTGAGTAATAATCGTTAAATTTGCAGACACCAATACATTAAATTATGCTTGCTGTAAACGGAATATACGATGGCAAATCGGTTTTAATAACCGATAAGATTAACGAAAAAAAGAAATACAGGGTTGTAGTAACTTTCATCGAAGAACTAGATCAATTAGATAAAGATACGCGGGATTTTTCTGCCCAAACAAGCGGGTTGGTTTTTTGGAATAACGAACGCGAAGACCTTTACCAAGATTATTTGTCACCAAAAGTGGGAAAGAAATGAAGGCCGGTGATATTATTCTGATCCCTTTTCCATTTGCAGAACTGACAAACAAAAAGGTTAGGCCGGCAGTAGTCATCGCCGAAACACATGACAAGTACAAAGATATCATAGTATCTGCTGTAAGTTCCGTTGTTCCGGTCAAGCCCTCGGATATGGAAATTATCTTGGATCCCAATAAGGAAAACGGGTTACGGGTCAGTTCAGTAATAAAAGTCGATCGAATTGTAACTCTGAAGCGCGAGGATAAAATTGCGGATATAGGGAAACTATCAAAACAGGGGTTGTCTACATTCAAAGATGCACTTATCCGTATGATAAAATGATCAAACGACTTCCATACGGTAATTCCAATTTTGGCAGGGTCATCGAAGAAAACTACTGTTACATTGACAAGACACGGTTTATTGAACTGCTGGAAAATGAGACCAACTCCTACCAATTTTTCATCCGCCCGCGCAAGTTCGGCAAAAGCCTGTTCTTTTCAACCCTACTGCATTATTACGACCTGAACCGGGCCGGTGATTTCAAAAAATTGTTCGGTGGCCTGTACATCGGCAAAAACCCCACACCCCGAAAGAATAGCTACATGGTGATGCGGTTCAACTTTTCGGGGATCAATACCACAAGCGAAGATGGTTTTAAGGTTTCCTTTTCTCAGAAAGTGCAGGATGCTGTATTGCTGTTCATTGAAAGTTATTCCGATATTGTCACAAATGCCATTGAACTAACCCAAAAAATCAATGAGGAAAAGCGTGGAATCAATGCCCTGGAAATAGCTTACAGGGCGGCTGAACTGGCCGGAACAAAGATTTACGTACTGATCGACGAGTACGATCATTTTGCCAACGACCTGATCGCGATGGGTAACCAGTTGGGCGACGATGCATACCGGCGCATGACGAGGGCCAACGGGCTGGTTCGCGACTTTTACGAAACCCTCAAAATAGGCACCTCCGATGTGGTCGACCGCATCTTCATTACCGGCATTTCGCCTGTGATGCTCGACGATCTGACCAGCGGGTTCAACATTGCCGTGAACCTCACGCCTGAATTGCAGTACAACGAGATGATGGGCTTTACCCGGGAAGAGGTGAATACCATGATGGCGGCAACAGGCGTTAACCCCGCATACATTAACGTGGATATGGATCGGTATTACAACGGGTACCTCTTTCATAAAGACGGGGAGAACCGGCTGTATAATCCTTCGATGGTCCTTTATTTTTTCAACCGGATACTGAAGGATGGGAAAGCGCCGGAAAATATGATAGACGACAACCTGAAGACGGACTATGGCAGGTTGCAGCGCCTGGCTCAAAACGAAGAGAACCGGGGACGGCTGCTGGAGATCGCCAAGGAGAACGGGATCGTATCGGACATTATCAGCAAGTTTTCGATCGACCGGCTGGAAGATACCGAATACTTTGTGTCGCTGCTGTTTTACATGGGACTGCTCACCATCGACAAGTTTGAAATGGGAAGCATCCACCTGAAAATCCCCAACTACTCTATCCGGACCATCTATTGGGAATATATTGTCCGGCTTACGCAGGATTTGAACAAAGATGTCCTGATCGACATGACCAATCTGAAGGCGGCCATCCGGGAACTGGCTTACCGGGTGACCCGGTTCCTTACGTGGACTATGTATCCAAAAACGTGTTCAGCCGGTTGTCGAACCGCGACCTGGTCCGTTTTGACGAGAAGTACATCAAGATTATGCTGCTCAACGGGTTGTTCCAGAGCAGGCTTTATGTGCCGGTCAGCGAGATGGAAGTGGAGCATGGCTACATCGATATCTGGCTGGAACGCAGTCCCCTGCTCCCGGAAATCCCGTTCGAGTGGGCCTGGGAAGTAAAGTACCTCAAAAAGGAAGACGAAGGGCAATTACCCGCCAGAAAAGCAGAAGCGTTGGCTCAACTGGAAAGGTACCGCGGGTCTGAGCGTTTCAGAGACCGGACGGATGTGAAATATGCCGCCCTGCTGTTCACCGGCAAAGACCGTTACGAGATCGAATACCCTTGGCATGACATTTGACGAATTTTTAAGAGAATTAAACGCCTGACAAATCAGTCACACCTAACCTAATTATACGCCACAGTGGCTTCGAACCCGGGTGCAGATACCCACCCTTTTATCTTCCTCATCATTTAGAATCGATCCTGCATCAAGGTTCCGGCCGACTATTTTCCTGCGGCAGAACTAGGTTTACCGCGGTTCCTTTGCCTTCCTGACTCCTGATCAGGAGTTGGCCCCTGTTGATTTTTGCCAGGGCCTCGCAAATTTTCAATCCGAGCCCATTCCCGTTTTCGTTGTCAGTTCCGTATGTGAAGAACAAGTTATAAGGATCCTGTATTTTTTTCAAATTCTCCTCTTTGATGCCTACGCCCTGATCGTCCAGATGAATGGTGATCTGGCCAGGCGCTTCGGAAACGCTGACCAGGACTTCTGAGCCTCTGGTTGAGAATTTGCAGGCATTTGACAGCAGGTTTCTCATGATAACCGGGAACAAATACTCATCGACCCATACCAGCTGATCCCCCTGAATCCGGTTAACGATCCCAATTCCCTTTTTATCAAAGTTTCTCCTGATCCGGGCAATGGATTGGTCAACAAACGGTTTCACCTGAAGATGATCAGGGTTACAGGATATCCGGTCAGACTGGATTCTGTCCCAATAAACCACGTTTTCCAGCAAATAGTATGCGTCATCGGCCACATCCGACAATTCCGAAAGTATGATCCTGAAATCGGAGCTTTCCGGGCTGATAGCCCCCTCATCCCAAAAACTCAGAATTGTTTGCAGAGACCCAACCATTGACCGCAAATCATACCCGATCACATGGAATAATTTATCCTTGAGCTGATTTTGTTGTTCCAGCCAGGCCTTCTCCGAGAAAAGGCGGTTATACCGTTGTTTTGTTTCTTTTTTCATACGGATTGTCTTTTTGGTCCGGAAAAACCCGGGAAAACAGGAGAGGCATGTTTCCCGCACAGTTAATTTCCGGTTTTTCTATTTTTGATAAATATCCTGATCAGGAAATAAACGAAAAATGTAGCGACAAAAATAAAGAGAATAGAAAGATAAGGCGACCGGGCGACAAAATGTCTCATGGCTATATTTATGGGAACTTTTCCTACATTCACTTTCTTCCCAAGGCTGAGAGCGCTTATTTCAGCCCCATCGTAGGCTACAATATTTCCCTTGACCTTTGACAATAGCCCTGGTTCAATCAGAGCCTTCCTCAACAATTCGTAGCTCTGCTTCTCCTGGTCGGGATACACGACCAGAACCATTTTTTTTGACCATATGCCGAAAAGCGGATAAAACTTACCGCGTATCCATGAACCAGGGCCTTTTCCCCCCCGGATATCGGGGAAAGGAATCTCTTCGATAAAACCAGTCTTTTTGTTCAGAATATCGTTCAAAATACGCTTTTCCGGCGCTTTTAATTTTTCCTGTTTCCGGAAGACTTCCAGTTCGTCTTTCAACAATTTCGTGAAAGAGTTGTTTTTTTCGGTTCCCAGAACAATGACCTGTTTATTTCTAAGTTCTTTAGGTTCAACTGCATTCCCCCGCAATACCTGAAGATCGAAAACCGGTGAATACGTATGTTTTCCAAGAAAGGCGGTCAGGTTAAGAAGCGCTTCGACATCTTCCTGTTCAGCCTTATCGGGAAGCACGCAAACGACATCCCTCATATCAGGATAAAGCGTGTACGGGAAACCGTCGTATTGAAACGCTCCCAGGTCGGGCATTTCAATGGAAAAATAGTGTGGAAAATTAACAGTGCTTTTTTCGGACAGAACCGTGGCCCATATCTCATTATCGAGGTCTTTTTCACAGGGAAGCCATTTTTCCGGGTACAGGTGGAAGACGATTTCCAGCTTATTCAGTGGCCGGATCAGGTAATTGGGAATACCAGCGCTGATTTTCTTTTCCTCTTCTCCGGAAGGATTATTCAGAGGAACGCTTCGCAGCGGGGTGGAATTGAATCTGATTTCTATGTCGGACATAGCCGGATGTAATTGGCTTCCGTAGCTATAGCAAATTTCAACTGATGGATTTTCACCTTCTGCTTTCACGTCCGGATGAGTTTTCAGGACGATGGTTGCCGGGGCTGCAAACAAGCCTCGTCCGGTCATGTTTTCCATTCCGAGTTCTGCCAGACTGAATTTGGACTTATTTTCGGGGACATAATTCGGGTGAACCCGCAATCCCGGGATTTCGAACGGTTCCAGTTCGTCGATGACCGCCATTTCGCCGGAAAGCGATTTTGTTACTTTATGCGATAACAACGCTTGTACTCCTTTTTCCAACCCTTCTTTCGTGTGTCCGGTCACGACTAAAATAGGATAAAGCGGGTTAGCGGGGTTAGGGGCATACCAGATAATGCCGGACTGGGGTTTGATCCTTTTTTTCCCTGCCCATAGTTCCGGTGAACGGCTTTTTTCGTTTGTTAACAAATCAGGCAGCAGATAACCGGGTAATTCAGCCAGCAAGCCTACGGCTATGTTCGGCGCATCGGGGATGACGTCCGGCGAAGTGCTTATTTTCATGGGTATATTGCCAATTTCCCGGGCAATACCCGCATTCAGATTTACGAGATTTTGCATCGAATGGATAGACAGACCTGGAGGTACTATGTAGTGAACATGTCGTATGCCGTATCCGAGGTCGTCAAAAACAGGAAAAGGGTATCTCTCCAGGGAGATTCCTCCCGTGTTTTCGCTATAATCTACCTCCAGGTAAGAGCGATTACTCACGGAGGTCCACAGCGCGGGAGAGAATGGATCTTCACACTCAAGAACGTAATGCTGCTCGACTATGAATTCCAGGATATTATGATCATCCAGAAATTCCGGGGGTAGAGAAACCACTGTTTCATTCTCGATCGTGTTACGTTCGTCAAGCCGTATGGTCTTAAGGTTGAGTTTGTTTAAACTGACGGTAAGAGTAGAGTAGTCGCCAAGAAGCAGTTCTGAGTGTTCAATAAAAAGGTGTAGTTTCAAACTATCGACAACCCAGGCTTTTGGTTTGGTAAAAACAACCGGCATCCTTAGGGTTGCCCCGGAAATTTCAATATCTTTTTCGACAAGCAGATCATCCTCAAAAACGATGTGTTTACTTTTTGTAAATGCCAATAGCCCGGTAAATGAAAAGATCATTATTAAAATAACAATCGTTATCTCTTTCAGCCATTTTAAGATCATAATCCTCTCCTTCCTGATTTGATTAGCACGTTAATTGGAATAGCCATCACTCTTAAAAGCGATACAAAAGGCAAAACCGCTTTTATCCCGGCACCGGTCCATGCGTCTGCGCCTGTAAAGATGAGTTTGGATATTCCTTCTTTTTCCGCTTGCCCTGGATTCAGGAATTCCGCTTCGATTTTGATTTTCTCCCCACCTTCTTTTTTAATCAGTTCGCATTCAAGTTGGAACGTTCCCGAACCATCGTAAAAATGCAGGATGCAATTTGAGGACAACGGAATGTCTTCATCACAAACAAGGGTCACTCCTTTTTCACTGATCGTTTCTGTTTCGCCTGCATAGACTTTTTCTTCAGGCGTTTCAATGGTAACCGGTATTTGCCGTTTAATCCGGCGTGTTTCCTCGGGACGTTCCCACGCGACTAAAACCGTTACCAGAAGAATTATGAAATTGAAAAAATTCCAGAATACGGTGATTAAGATGGTATCGTGAATAAGGGGTTGGTTATGCCATCTTATCCACGCGCCAGCAAACCCTGACAGCGTGAGCCCGAAAAGGACAAGATTAGGAAGAGCCGGCTTCCAGTCGTAAAATCGTTTCGATATGTTTCCATCTTTGGGCGTAACCCGGAATTTTCGTTGTCCGGGGTTGAAAAAAGTTGTCACGGCTACGACGGCCATATAAACGCACATTGAGCTTTCATAAATTTCCTGCCAAAAAGTATGGCGCACCCGGTTTTGGCTTACCGATTGCGTGATAATTGCCAAAGCGATATGCGGAAAGGCGTAAGCTATCACTTCCCACGGGTTTGCCTTTAAAGGATGGATTCCAAAAAGCAGAAAAATCAGAGCCGCAATAATAAAAATTGCGCGGGATACACCCGAAAAGAAGGACAAAATAGAGTTTGAATAACAAATTCTTTGGGGCAAAGACAATCCCCGGTTAAAAATCGGAGGCTCTTTGCGCATAATCTGGATCATTCCCTGGGTCCAGCGTATTCGTTGTGTCAAAAGGTGAGCGTAACGCGCTGGAGCTATTCCGGCGGCCAAAGGAATCGGCAAATAGCAGGATTTGTACCCTTTGGCGTGTAATCGCATGGAAGTGAGGGCATCTTCGGTAACGGTTCCGGTGGCTATACCACCGACGTCAAGAAGGGCTTCCCGCCTGATTAAAGCGCAGGAACCGGAAAAATAAGCGGCTCCCCAAAAGTCCTTGCCCAGTTGAACGAAATCATGGAAAAGCGATTGCTCGGCGGGCACTTTATCTCCCACAGCCAAATTCTTTTCGAAAGCATCGAAATTATAAAAGTGGTGTGGCGTTTGTACCAGAGCCATTTTTTCATCACTGAAGAATCCGGTGGTCAATTGAAGAAAGGCGCGGTTAGGAATATGATCCGCGTCAAAAACAGCGATCAATTCACCCTGGGTTTGCCGAAGGGCATTGTTTAAATTGCCGGCCTTGGCATGGATATTGTCTTCGCGTGTGATGTAAAAAACGCCGGCTTCCCCGGCCAGATTTTTAACCTCCGCCCTCCTTCCGTCATCCAGCACATAAATCTTTATCTTGTCGCCGGGATATTCGATCGATAATGCCCCGGAAATGGTCTTTCTTAGAATATCGGGCGACTCGTTGTAAGTTGGAATAAATACATCGACCGTAGGCCATGTTTCGGGATCGGGAGGAAGAGGAACCGGGCTCCTGTGGAGAGGATAGAGCGTTTCGAAATAATTCAGCAAAAGAGTGACGATCACGTAAAGCTCCGCCAAAAAGAGAATCAAGCAGGAGATCGTGTTGAGGGTCGTATCGAAAAGCAGGGTATGGGCTCCGCGCCAGTATATGTATCTAAAGGAAATATTCAGGCTCATCACCATCAGGAAGACTTTATGCATGAAGAATCTTCTCGACAGAAACAAAGCTGCCAGGAAGAACGATACTCCTATAATTGCTTGAGTCCTCAGATCGACTTCCACGGTGATAAAGGCGAAGCTTACCAGCAGCGCTAAAACGAGAAAAACCAGCGAAAGAACCTTGTTCCCGTTGAATAAATGTTCTAACCTACTCATTTTCGATAATTTCGTTTGTTAATGCTTCAAAGGCCTGAGCCGCGGCACAACCGGGAGCGTGAACCTTAACCGGTTTTTGCCAGGCAAACGCTTCCGGAACATTCATGTCCCTCGGTATAATAACGTTCAGAAGCAAATCAGCAAATTCTTGCTCACATAAATGAACGATCTCTTTCATGAAGGCAATCCGTTCACTAAAGCCATTGATCAGAACTCCGGCCAATTGAAGTCGCTGATTACCGTTCGCGATTACATGCCCAATCAATTCAAGAGCAGGCGAAACAGCGCAAAATGCGCTTGGTTCCGGCTCAATGACCACCAGCGCCCGGTCTACTGAGCAAAGCGCCGCCTCCATAATGGCGGGCGGAGCCGAAGGGGTATCGATAAAGACATAATCGTACTTCCCGTCGAGGTTGCCGATGGCAATTTTTACCTTTTCAGCAAATTGATCAGCGGTAATCATCCGGGTAAACTGAACGAGCCCTTCCGCGCTGTTTATTCCCGATGGCATTACATCAACCTGATAAGGAGAAGACACGATATTCGGGTGTCCTTGTTCCAGAAAAGAGATTACATTACCCCTTATATCGTGCGGCTTTATCCCCAGGCCTAAACAAAGCAAATTATTGGGGTCAAAGTCGATGACCAGCACTTTTTTCCCCTTTTGGGCAATTTGATAAGCTAAATTGCTTGTGACTGTGGTTTTACCCACCCCGCCTTTGTTACATATCGTTACGTAAGAAATCATCCTCTGTTCTTTTTAGGGTTGTCTTTTGGGTGAAGCGGAAACAGGTCGCGCATACGAATATGAAATGCAGGTTCGGGCGGCAATCCGGATGTCGCCGTTGTTTCCATCGAAGGCTCTATGCCCGTTGAAAACGCCGGCGCTTTGAAGGACACGGATTCGTTGGACGGCCCCGTTCTCTCCGGCGCTGTTTCTTTTGATGGCTCCGTCTCCTTTGCAAGAGCTGTTTCCTTCAAAGGCTCCGTCTCCTTTGCAAGCGCCGATCCCTTTTCCCGATCCCTGTTTTTCGCGACCCGCAATTTTTCAACCGCTTTTTCCAGTCTGCTCATTTGACCTTCGGCTGCCGGTATTCTCATTTCTTTATTTTCCTTCTTAGAACTGAATACCTCGAGTTTTACCTGTTCCATATCGATACCTGTTTCCTTCATTTTGGTTTTTAACCGTTCCATATCTTCCGGTTGATCGTACTTTGTGCGTTGAAAGATATTTTTCATGGTTTTAGTTAGAATTAGGTTTAAAAAAATACTTAAAAGATATTCCTGCCCGGTGTTCGTTGTAAGTAGTTCCGGCATTGTCAAACGAATAACCGATGCCGAAAAAGAAATTCTCCGTAATCGAGTATTCGGTCGTAACGTTTAAGTTACCTCCCCATCTCATTCCGGGAGAAAAATAATGCGTTCGTTCTCCCTCCAGACTTTGTATGCCGAGTTGTCCGTTGACGTGATAGACCCATTTCCCTTCCTCGCCTTCAAGGTCAACTCCAAGCGTGTTAAACAGGCAGCTTTCCGGGCTGAAATAGGCGCCTTCGCCAAAAGAGAAACCTCCCATGTTTCGATCGAATTCAAAATAACGGAAGTTATAGCCGAGCCTTAGGAACTTCAATCCTTTGGGGAGAAAAGTATGCCCGAAACTCAGATAAATTCCCCTTTTATCATTTTCAGCGACGTTTACACCCTCGAAAGTGCTGTTGCCAACGATTATTTTTCCATCGTATGACTTCCTGTTTATCCCCACTTCAATCTCGCTCCCTTTTTCTGTGACGCCACCGTATAGTCTGCCCTTTGCATCTTTCACTCCTACCGAAGAAAGAAAAGACTCTCTTACCGGTCTCTGAAATAGGTTACCGCTAAGGTGAACCTCCCGCAATTCAAAAGTTGTTTTAAAGTGACCGGCAAAACGGTCTTTCACCTCAAAAGCCTTTGAAATTGCTCCAATTCCACCGGAAAGCCTTAGAAACGACAAAGGCGAAAAATTTGATATTTCCATTCCCCCTTCAATTCCTTTTTTTCTTAGGTTGCCTGTTTCCAGAAAAGCGGTATTAACCTGAAAACTTAAAAGGGAAGAACAAATGAAGGGAAAATTGAGCGCCATTCCGGTTTGCAGTTCGTTTAATTCACTCGTTCCCGTTTCTCCGCTTTTGTGTCGATACCGGACAGGGTCTATCGTCAGAAAAGGACTGTTAGCCAACTGGATTTGGTGTTTAAGTTTGGTCTTCCAATTTTCTTTTCCCTTGGTTTTTAGTGGCGTCAGGATGATTTTGTCCTGCTCACTCCCGGAAAGAAACGGGATATCTTTCTCCTGGCCTCTCAAAAGGGGTAGGACAGGGTCATACCACGAAGCAGCCCCCAGGGAAGCGGGTGGCGGCATCTCCCGGGCAATGAAATCGGCAATCGCCGATTCTTTCTCCATAACCGATACGGGAGGAAATTGCTCGTGGTCAGGCGAGGTGTATTCTCCGTCGGTTTCCAGGTCAGGTATGAAATTCTTGACGATTGAGTTTGCCTCACGGTTTTTCCCCGAATTCTGAAGCATTCGGACAAGTTCCCAGCCCGTTTTGGCGTCTTGATGCGTTTCATAAAACCGGGTAAGCATCGTGATGGCTTCCGGCGTTTTATCCTGGGCTTCCATAGCGGAAGCAAGCCCGAGGATGCCACCGACATTCTCCGGGTCAATTTTCACTACTTTCGTCCAAAGTTCTTCCGCGTCGGAATACTGTTGATTTTGCAAATAAATACCTGCTATTCCATTTAACAGGTCCGGGTTATCAGGATCCAATTGGAAAGCTTTTCTGTACTGATAAAAGGCTTCTTCGATTTTTCCTTCCTTTTTGAGCGCTTCCGCTTGTGAGGCCATACAGGATGACTGTAACTTTGTTATTTCTGTTGCAGCTCCGGGCGTATGGTCCGTGCGCCTGATTTTGTCGATATGCGCAGCGGCGCTCTTGTAATCGCCTTCTTTGATCAGGCATCTTACGATTCCAAACTGCGCGTCAAGTGAAGTCTGATTCCTCAGGAGAGCCATTTGGCAGACTTCCTTCGCCTCCGTGGTTTGTCCGTTATTAAGATAGATTCCACCCAGGGCGACAAGCGGATAGGGATTGGAAGGCTCAAGCAGGTGCGCCTTAAGATAGGCGATAAAAGCCTCTTTGGTTTTCCCTTCTTTTAATCGATCGTCTCCTTCCTGAAGAACTATTTCCATTTCCGTTTCCTTAATCGCTTTACTCAGGTCCGGATCCGGCTTTAAAGAAGCGATTTTTTCATAAATTTCCATTGCCTCTTTATTCCGTCGCAGTCCCCTCAGGGAACTTGCCTGACCCAGCAAGGCATCCGTATTTAGGGAATCGATTCTTAGAACTTCCTGAAACGTGTTGATGGCGTCCTGATAGTTGCCGCTTTTCAGATTAACCCCGCCCAACCCCAGAAGAGGATATACTTTATTGGCAGAATGGGTGTACGAAAGACGATAATTTTCAACCGCATCGTCGAATTTCTCTTCCTGTTTAGCGATTTCTCCTTTCATGCCGTAAATCGCACCTTTCAGATCGGAGGCCGGTATGGAGTCCAATTTATTCAGTATGAGCAATGCCTCGTCGTATTTGGCCGTTGAATAATAAACAGTAGCTTTTCCAAAAAGAGCGTCTTGATTGCCGGGAGACAGGATCAGCGCGTCTTCATAAATCCTCCTTGCTTTTTCAAAATCATTTTCTGCAAGCGCTTTCTTTCCTTCCTCCAGCATCATTTCCGATTTTAATTTTTGAATCTGATCCTGAAAGGCAGTCTTGCCGCTAATCGCGTGAACCTTTTCGTACGCCCGGAGCGCTTCTTTTTTTTCGCCCAATGACCAGGCGGCGCCGGCATAGCCTTCCAAAGCCGATATATTGTCGGGTTCTTTTTCCAAAAGCCGTTTAAAAAGCGGGTACGCGGTACTGGAATTGCCCGAAGAAATGTAAATTCCTCCTGCTCCCAGCAGGCTCCACATATCTTCCGGGTCGGTCTGCAGAATCGTTTCGAATTCCTTTAACGCTTCCTGTTCTCTGCCCTGTACTTTATAAATGTTGGCAAGTTTCCTCCTCGTTTCAATCCTGCGCGGATTTTTCGTTAAAATTTCCGTGTAAAGATCGATCACGTTTCCCGGATTCTCTCCCGCTTTTACCAGCGCATCAGCCAATCCTTCCGAAAGGTCCGTATCAGCGGGATAATAAATCAGTAGTTTTTTATAAAAGGGAATCAGCGATGGCTCCGGTTCCATCCATAGAACTGTCTTTTTCATCCTTTCCGGAACATGCTGATCTCCGGAATCGAGAAGTTTGTCATACCATTTGAGCGATTCTCCTCTTCTGGCGGGGACGTAAGAAAGAAGTTCGGCAAACCTAAATTGATATTCCGGATTTTCCGGGTTTTCTTCGACAAGTTTCCCGGTTATGGCAATTGTTTTGTCAAGAAACCGTTTGTCGGATGATAAAACCCCGATGTATTCGGACACTATTTTATCGGCGGGTTTAACAGCTAAGACCTTTTCATAAAGTGCGACCGATTCTTCCAACTTGTTTTGTCCATAGAAAAGCCGAGCCATCTCCAGATAAAAGGAAACGAGATCATCTTCCTTTTTCCCGGCTTTTCGATAAATTTCCAGGGCATTTTTTTCATGGCCCAGGGCATACTCGACTTTTGCCAATTCGAGAAGCGCCCCGGAACCGGCAGGATCGCTTTTCAGATATCCTTCCAGAACAGGCTTCGCCTCCGCCGGCTTCCCATTCATAAGAAGAACATGGGCATAATCGACCAGGGCATCATTCTTAATTTGAAGCGGTTTTTCGGTTGCGATCTCTTTGAAAAGGGAAAATGATCGTTTATAGTCGCCTTGCCAGCTTAATACCCGCGCAAAGCTTAATTTATCCTCCGTACGCCCGGGGGAAGTCCCGCAAATCACTTCCAACTCCCCGCGTGCCTCTGAAATCCTTCCCGTATAAATTAGCAGGTTGGCTAAATTTGACCGGATATCCAGATCATCCGGATTAATTTTAAGATAACTCATTGACAAGGCTACCGCTTCCGCCCAATCTTCCTTCCTGACCGACAGACGGGCAATAAGCGCTTTTAAAGCCGTTCTGTTTTGGGGATTCTCCTTTACCGCCTGACGGTATTCCAAAATGGCTTTTTCTTTGAAGCCCCTGTCTTCAAAAGACTTTGCCCTTTGAGTGGGATCATCACCTTCGGCACCTGTCAGGTTAGAAACGTATTCCTTCGTGAGTTGTGACTTCTCCACCCAACCGTAATCGTTCGCTCCCACTTTTACTAAAACCCAGTTTTCAAAACTCTGCACAACCGCTCCTTTTTCTCCCCTTTTTATGGGTTGAACGGGAAATCTCCACCCAGGTCCTTTTCTGACCTCTCCGGCGTTTACAAAACCTTTATCCTGTTCTGCAAGCGTGTTAAGAAAGACGATTTTTTTGCTGTTTACCCATCCTTCCTGCTTTCCGTGAGAAATCCTGATCCAGTCGTTTTTCTCCTCGATCACAGCGGCGATCTCTCCGTATGCAAGATAGCCTGTGATTTCAGCGCCCGGGTAAGGTAATTTTCTAAGCTCCGTATTTGCGGAATTAACCATGAGCATCCTTGTAAGCGTTGCGGACAAGCCCGTGTTCACCATTGACAGTGAGATTGAGATCAATCCCACTATCCGGAAGATTATTTTATACATAAAAATCATAGCCTGCTAATTCTTGGCGTATCTTCCGGCTGACCGTTACAACACGCCCCCGGGGTATTTTAATTGTTGAAAACGTTATGATTGGTTAAATTAATTTCAGGCTCCCTCACGGACTTCCCGTTTAAGTCGGAGATAACCTCCCTGATGGTTTCTGCATCGACCCGGGCCAGTTTTTTCTTGAACGCCAACAGCAGCGCTAAATCGCATACATTGTTGATTTCCAGGGCATTTCCTGGAAAGTTATTATAGATTTCTTCCATCGCCTTCGGCATGAAAAGATTTTCTTCGCTACCGGCTACCCCTAGCCGGTGCATAATGTACTCTTCAGTTTCTTCTCTGCTCAATAGCTTCAATTCCCATCTCATCGGCAATCTACAAGAAAGGGCCGGGACGTTTTCCAATTTGCTTCCAAGTTCTGTTTCTCCAATAAGGATGAGGGTGAACAACTGACAGCCGCTGTCGTCACGTTCATTGGAAAGTAACCTAAGTTCCTCCAACGTTTCAACATCCATCAGGTGAGCGTCATCAATCATAATCACAGTGTGTTTTCCTTCCTTTTTGATTTCAAGTAATTTACTGCCTAAACGATGTAAAAGGAGCGTCTTTTTAGGAGGAACTTCGATGGACTCCAGTTGAAATAGACATTCTTCAAATAACTCAATGTCAGTCATGGTGGGATGCATGATGGAAATCAGCCTGTAATCCCCCGATTCGTTCATTTGACGGGCAAGTTCAGCTCTGATGGCTGATTTCCCCGATCCATTCACCCCGGTTAAAACAGCGCCACCTTTTTCCCCTTTCACCGCGTAAGTCAATCTTGCCAGAGCCTCTTCATGATCGGAAGAAATATAAAGAAATCTTCCATCCAACACGTTCTCAAACGGTTCCTCTTTTAAATGCCAATACTCCAAGTACATATCTTTTTAAAATTAAAATTCCCTTTTTTCTGCCGGACAGTTGCTTTTACCGGGTCGGCGACGCTCTTTTTTCCTGTGCCGGATGGGTCGGTTTTTGCCGTTTCCCGTGCACGAGGTCAACGTGACTTTGAAAACAGTTTCGCGGAACAACCTCGTGAAACCAGGTTTATACCGTCAGTAACCGTGTTCAAAAATACTCATTAATTTCAGTCTCCGGGACGTCCGGTTAACCATAATGAGCAAATAAGCAGGCTGGGTGAGCGAATAACCGATCTGACCGAGAAAATGGGAGGTCTGACTGAGTAATCCGGTCGCTTTGCATGACGACTGTGCCGGAAGAGTTCACCGCTCACCGTTAATTTTGAACAGCCACGGTTTGGTTGTAACTTTCAAGTTTTGTATTTTTACCCATGAATAAATAATAATAGGATTATCGCTCATGTTCAGGTGGTTGAAAACAGCGTTTTTTTACTTGCCATTTACGAATAGTCGGAACAGGCGGATATTACTGATAAAGAAATAGAATACCTTTTATCGTTTAGTAACCAGGAACTCATCCGGCCTTCATTGTTACTATCCGGATAAAAACGATCTAAAGAAAAGAAATGATGACAAAACTGGTATTGGTTCGTCACGGCGAATCCATGTGGAATAAGAAAAACGTTTTTACTGGCTGGGTGGATGTTCCCCTTTCGGTCAACGGCATTGACGAGGCGCTGAAAGCAGGCGACCGGCTTTCTGATATCTCCTTCGATGTTGTTTATACATCGGTTCAGATACGCGCCATTCAAACTGCGATGATTGCCCTGGCAAGAAGTAAAAACGACAAGACCCCGGTCATTATTCATTCAGAAGGAAAGATGGCCGATTGGACGGAAATTTACAGTGAGGAAATGAAAAAAAATATCGTGCCTGTTTATCGTGACTGGCACCTGAATGAACGCTATTACGGAGAGCTTCAGGGAAAGAATAAGGCCGAGACCGCCGAGACGTATGGAGCAGAACAGGTCCGTCTTTGGCGGCGAAGCTATGATATCCCCCCGCCAAAAGGCGAATGCCTGAAAGATACGGCCGAGAGAACGATCCCTTTTTTCAGGGAAAATATTCTTAAAGACTTGGCTGACGGTAAAAATGTGTTGGTTTCGGCACACGGGAACAGCCTGCGTTCGATTGTCATGTTTATTGAAAACCTGAGCAGGGAAGAGGTGCTGAACCTGGAAATCCCCACCGGCAATCCCATCCTTTTTGATTATACGGATGGAAAGCTTTCCAGAGCTCCGGAAATCAGATCTTAATCGTTCAGACGGCTTGGGGCTGCTCCAAAATTGAATTATTCTCCGGGAAGCGGGTTTTTGAAAGCAGTCTCCGATAGAGTACAAAGTGAAAAGACAGTGTTTCGTACTTTTGAGAGCGCTCTTAGCCCAACGCATTCTTCCCGGCGGAAGCTCAGTTGTTGCTGAACGAAACTGCAGTTTCCCCGGGTTTTAGTAAATACCATTGGTCTGTTTCCCGTTCGTGACGAAGAATAAATTCGCTTCCTCCGATCACACTGATCTTGAAATAATCGGCAACCGGCCATTCCGGATTGGAATCGCCCTGATACCACCGGTCAAGGATCGCCTTAATCTCATGTTTCTGATTCCTCCAGTAAAAGCAACGCGGATATTCGTCTGCTTTATACCCGGAATGGCATTCAACTTTTATCGGAATAAAGTCCATTGAGTTGTCTTTTTAGCTGATCTTTAGCTGGTCTGCGTTTTTAACGGCATAGCCGTCTAATTCGCTTATTTCGGAGCTAAATGTCTGATTTAATATAGATTTTAATAATTCTAAATTACAGTTTTTCTTTTAAATTGTTATCTTCAGATAGCAGAATTTATAGATTCCTGCATACTTTTGTTTGCAATAACACCGCGATGGAGAATCTGATTCA
>JBFXKJ010000037.1:0-23770 GCA_050173895.1 Mangrovibacterium sp.
AGGTTACAGGTTACAGGTTACAGGTTACAGGTTACAGGTTACAGGTTACAGGTTACAGGTTACAGGTTACAGGTTACAGGTTACAGGTTACAGGTTACAGGTTACAGGTTACAGGTTACAGGGTTTCCCTTACTGCCTTGTTACCTTGTTACCCTCTTCCTGTCTCCGTTCTCCGGTTTCTGGTTTCGTGTTTCCGGTTTCTGGTTTCCGGTTTCGTGTTTCTGAAAGAGCGTAACAAGACAGTGTGCCCGAATAACAGGCCACAAATTGTTCTGCCAGCTCCGCAGGGATCAATGTTTTACTGAATAAACAGCGCGTTTAATTTTTCAGGTTCGATTTCTGTTTTAGGGTTAAAGTGCTCACCGGTCATATACTGCTGTAAGCTGTACAGAAGCTGCCGGCCTTCGGGCCGCGCAGCGATGTCTGTTTGCAGGTCCACGCCGCAAACCAGCAGTTTTCCCTTCCCTACCTTGCCTTCAAAGATCAGTCCCAACGGACGGTTGGTAAACCAGTCGTCGATGATCCGCACCACCGGCTTTAATCCGGACGGCAGGCTGCTCAGGTTGACGGCCTGGGCATGGCTCATGGCGTCCCACCATTGCCAGTTGCTGTGGTATTCGGTCGGGAACTGAGCCAATGCCGGATGCTTCGGGTTGCACAGGATGCCCAGGGTATGGGGGGCCTGACCGCGGGTCCAGGCCGTATTCCAGAAAATACTGGAAAAACCCACTGCAACCTCACCGCCGGCTTCGGGACGGAGGACGCCCTTCTTCAAACTAAGCAGAACCGAACCTCCGTTTTTAAGAAACGCCAGGGTCTGCGGATCCAGTGCTGAAACCAGCCTGATCTTTTCCTGTCCCGGAATTTGCGGCTTCACCGCGGGATATACCCAGAAGTTCCACGAATTGGAAAACGAACCAACCGTGACGTCGAGGCTGAGCTTTTCGGGCGCGGTGACCATGTTCAGCGGAACCGAAACCGCGCCAAGCTGAAAAGCATTCCCCAGCGGAATATCCTGCTGAGCGAGCTTGCCCGACCAGGCCGTTTCCCCGTTTGGACGGGTAATTTTCCATTCCGGGATACATCCTGCCAAAGGTTTCTCCCCGTAGTGGGCCACTTCGATAGCTGCGCCAAAAGTTTCAGCATTGGTAAGAATCCGCTTTTTCATCCGCGCCAACGGAACGGTGCTGTTACAAAAGCGGCTGTATTCTTCCGGAGTGATATAACCTTTTTCATCCCAGAAAGCATTCAGAACCCCTACCAAAGCGGTTCCCTGTCCGGGGAAGTCATGCAGATCAAGCAACTGAAATCCGCCCATCTCAGGTGTCCGCAATGCCGCTTCAATGTCGGCCTTGTAACACAGCGCCTGAAGTTTTCCCGAAGCCAGTAAAAAGCTGTCGGCCAGTTGTGCCATGCCCCGGTCAGTCAGCATATCCCTGAAAATTTCAAAGTTCCTGGCTTTTACAGGTCCGTCATATTTGTCGATTTCCTTCAAATCCGGATAAACGCACCACTGCCCGATTTCGTGGCTGACCACCGGTTGCGGGTACTTGCTCACAAAGCCCGACCAGTCGTAGTCCGTCCGCGGAGGCTCTGCGTTGATGATGCTTTTCAACCCTTCCCCCCAGCGCTGAATCCTCGGGTCGGGTGTGCTCAGGTAGTCGTTCACGTCCAGAATGGGCCAGCCTGCGCCTGAGGTATAGATCCGGCGGTTGTCTTTGTTTTTCCAGTACGTAACAAAGTCACCAAGAAATGCATTCTGGTTCCTGCCGCGGGGTTCGTTGCCGTAAACCAGCATACAGAAAGAAGGATGATTGCCATATTCGCGGACCATCCGTTCACTTTCTTCATAGAGGTACTGATCGAAAGGTTTGCCGTCGCCGATGGTGGTCGACTGGTTGGCCCATGAAGAGCATTCCACCTGGAGGTAAAACCCGGCCTTGTCGGCTGCCGTAAACGCTGCCCGGGGCGGACACCAGGAGTGAAACCGCATGTGATTCAACCCGTGAGCCCGGCAAATCTTAAAGATCCTGGTCCACTCTTCCTCACTTGTTGCAGGATAGCCGGTTTTGGGAAAAATGGCACACTCGAGTGTTCCCCGTAAAAAAACCGGCTGACTGTTGACCAGCAGCTTTCTGCCTTCCCTTGTAAATTCGCGCATACCGAAAGCCGTCCGGAAGGTGTCGGTTATTTCAGTTTCTGCCGCTTTTAAGACTGCTGTCAGTTCATACACGGCAGGATTAAACTCACTCCAAAGCTTCACCTCATCCCCCATCGGATAGTCAATCGTGAAGGTATTTTCCCCGGCCTTCAGTTCGAAATCAGCGGGCAGCTCCGGCATGTTTCCGGCGCCATCAGCTTTCAGCGCAAGCGTCACTTTTGCAGCCTTTCCCGTGCGGTTGCTGACATCGATTTTGGCCGTGATCTTCTTTCCGGCTATATCGGGATAAACCTGTATCGTGCGGATATTCACCGACGGACGCGCCTGGAGCGACAGTTCCCCGACAATCCCGTTCCAGTTTGTCTGGGTGTGGTCGGAAATGCTGTGCGAATTCATCCCCGGATCAATTTCCTTCACGCGGTTATCGACACAGATCGTCAGGACGTGCTTTCCGGGAGTGAGCCAGGAGGAAAGATCATAACGGTGCGGCGTTCCCAGTGAATTTCGCATCCCCGCTTCCTGATCGTCCACCCAGACGCGGGTTTCCCAGTGACAGCGTTCCAGGAACAGGTCGATTTGACGGCCTTCCCAATTAGTCGGAACGGACACTTCTTTCTGGTACCAGGCGGCGCCCTGGTAATGTTTCAGGGGCTGCAGCCAGAAAGGGACCTTAAAATTGCCCGGCTGACGGTATTTTTCGTAGGCCGCATTTTTGAAAAAGGTGCTGTCGAGGATCTGGCCCGTCCACGTGGTTCCCAGGCTCACATCAGGCCCCTTGCCGTTCGAATTCATCGATCCGGGAAGACTGACTTTCTCTTCAAGCTGACGGGAATACCACTTCCCTGACAAGCCTTCATCGTTCGGATCGGCAGCAAAACGCCATTCGCCCGCCAGGTCGATCTTTGTCACCGGCTCTGGCTTGCAGGCGCTAATGAGGATCAGGCACAAACCTGTAATCAGGCAAAGAATGTTCCCCTTCCGGTTGTACTCTTTAGCCGTTTGTCCATGCACGCCGTTCCGCAGCCTGTATCCCTGCAACCTTTTCACCTTGTTATCCTGCAACCCTGCAGCCTTTCTCCCGTCTCCGGTCTCCATACAGGCTGCGCTATGCGCTATGCGCTGTGCTCTTTGCCCTATTCTATTTATTAAGCTCATATTCAAATCTATTTCAACATTCATTTAAAGTACTTCATAATCTCATCCGCGATAAGCTGATGCCCCTTTTCATTCGGATGATTCACCTGCGCCATAAAGCTCTGCAAATCGAAGCCGGTCGTCAGATGTGTCTTAAATTGTCCATAGCTGTCGGCAAGGCCGATCCGGTAAGTTGAAGCCAGCCTGGTCAGCATGTCGGAAAACTGCTCCAGTTCATTCCCGTCGGCCAGGATATCGACCCGCATATCGGGAGAAGGCGTCATCAGAATAATGGGAATGTTCTCATCCAGCGCGGCATTGATCATAGCCTCCATCGATTCTTTGGCGATTTCAAGGCCCAACGTCCGGTCATTCAATGCATAATCCAGAAAAAGCAAATCGGGTTTATGAGCCAAAACGTCTTCCCGGAAGCGCCGTGCTCCCTGAAGTGAATTTTCACCTCCCTTTGCCGTAACGATCACGTTGACAACTGCATAAGGATAAAGCTCCTTGATCTTTTTCAGCACCAGATAAGGATAAGAATCGAAGGTCCTGACATAAGGCGTGTTAAAATAGCCGGACGGAACGGAATGTCCGTGAAATACCAGATTGATGGTCCTGTTTTCCGGCCACTTTTTTTGCAGCTCGGCCTTTATCCCATTCAGGTAAGTGCTGTCGGCAATCTGGCCGAAGCATAAATCACCTAAAAACAGCATCAGGCAAGCGGTGAACGCAATTTTGATTCGCATATGATTTTAATGTTTAGTTCAACTTATTCACTTCCGGAGAAATGATCTTTTTGTACCGGGTACTCCTTTTGCGGGATAAAGCTACTCAAAGCCAACAGTGAATGGCTCCCGATTTTCTGAGTTTTATGTCTTATATATCCGGTTTTTCAAGGCTCACTTATGCCTGCCTGCTTTAAAAAACGCCTCCACCTGCTCCAGACTTTTCCCTTTCGTTTCCGGCAGCTTCTTCAGGATAAACAGGAATCCCGACAGGCAAATAAACGCGTAGAGCCAAAATGTCCCGCTCGCCTTCAGCAGATTATTTAAAATCGGGAAGGTGTAAGTCAGGGCAAAGCAGGCAATCCACAACGCGCTGGTTGCAACGGCCATGGCTGCACCACGAACGCTGTTGGGAAAGATCTCCGACAGGACCACCCAGGTAACCGGCGCCAGCGACATCGCATAAGTGGCAATGGCGAGTACAACCATGACCAGGACAACCATTCCTTTCAGTTCCAGAAAGTATGCAGAGCCAAGGAACAGATAAATGACAGCCAATCCCAGCGAACCAAGCAACATCAGCTTTCGCCGTCCCCAACGATCGACCGTCTGCATGGCCACAAGGGTAAAAACCAGGTTCACCACCCCGGTAATCACAATATTGAATAACATATCTCCCACCGAATAACCCGCTGAAGTGAATATTTCTTCCGCATAGTTAAAAATCACATTAATGCCGCACCATTGCTGGAAAACAGCCAGGACAATCCCGATCACCATCATCGGGCGAAGTTTCTTTGAAAAAAGCTCCCTCCAGTTAATTTTTGTGCCGGTTTCTCGCAGTGTCAGCCCGATGTTCCGGCCCTCTTCGGCGGCATAAGCCTGTCCGCCGATCCTTTGCAGAATCACCAACGCTTTCTCCTCCCGACCTGATTTATAAAGGAAGCGCGGGCTTTCAGGAATCAGAAATGCAAGAATAAAGAACGCCACCGCAGGCAGTGTTTCCGCCCAGAACATCCATCTCCAGCCCGTTTGTCCGTTCCACGAATGCAGGATCGCTTCGTCTGAAGTGCCGACGGGAACTTTGTCGGCGATCAGGTAATTGACGATCTGCGCCAATAAAATGCCGATCACGATCGTAAGCTGATTGACTGAAACCAACCTTCCGCGCTGATGAGCCGGGGCTATTTCGGCAATATACATCGGCGATAAGGCCGAAGCCAGTCCGATACCCAAACCGCCGATCAGACGGTAAATAATGAAGGGCGTGAAATGGTCGACCGCTCCGGTGCCGATGGCTGAAAGGGTAAACAAGGCTGCAGCCAGGATAAGGGGAAGCTTGCGTCCAAACCGGTCGGCCAGGTAGCCCGATGAAACAGCACCAAACAAACAACCAACCAATGCACTGCTCATGGCCCATCCCTGAAGGTGAGGCGAATTGGTAATGTCAAAAAAACGTTCGTAAAAAGGTTTGGCGCCCCCGATTACGACCCAATCGTAACCAAACAGCAGCCCTCCCATTGCAGAGACAAGCGTTATCCCAAGAATAAACCGCTTGTTGAAGTTGATCTGTCCTTCCATCCTATTGATTTAGTTTATCCAAAAATACACGGAAGTCCCGAATTTAAAAATGAACAATTCTGTGAAAATATAGACAATCCACTCATATGGACATCAAACTGCTCTTCGACATTCTGTTATTAATTAAGAGGATGATCGTTTCCGGTCAATTTTTTTTATATTTTTAGACCGAAGACCGGAATTCGGAGACAGGAAAAGGTAATAAGGTGAAGCGCATGGAGCATGGAGCGGATTCAGGATTTTCGGATTTCCGGATTCTCTAACCATCCGGACATCTGGTTGTCTGAAAATCTGTCTGATTAGCTGAAATCTGAATATCCGAAGATCTTGTGTCTTGATACTTGATACTATTAAAGGCATGAAAAAACAAGACGGATTTCCGGGGCAACTGAGTTATGTGATTCCGGATAAAATTCTGGAACTGGTGAGAAGCAACCCCTTGATTGCCGATCTGCATATTACCGATATCGGTTACTATCCGCAGGCAAGGCATCATTTCCGGGAGCGGAAGGAAGGAGTTTCGCAAACCATCCTGATCTACAGTGTTCATGGCAAAGGCACGATTACGGCAGGAGGAATTCATCAGGAGTTACCCCCGGATCATTATTTCATGATCCCCGCAAATGTTCCGCACGCATATTCGGCCGATGATCGCGATCCCTGGTCGATCTACTGGATCCACTTTGCCGGTCCCCGGTCCCGCCAGTTCTCCGCGACAGCGCTTCAACCAGTTCCGGTTGAGCGGATCCCCACCTCGAGAATTACCGAGCGGATCGATTTATTCAACGAAATTTTCAGGAACCTGGAGCGGGGATTCAGCATCGAAACCCTGGAGTATACGAACCTTTGTCTGAACTATCTGCTGGCGTCATTCACACACCTCCGTCAGTTCCGCCTGGTTAAGGAGGGAATTGGGAAGGACCCGGTAAACCAAAGTATCAGTTTTATGCTGGGAAAGCTCGACCGGAAACTGAAGCTGGAAGAAATGGCCAGGGAGGCGAAATTGTCGGCATCTCATTTCTCACGCTTGTTTACGGAGCGGACGGGCCATCCGCCACTTGAATACTTCACGCAATTAAGGATTCAGCGGGCCTGCAGGCTTCTGGACAACTCAGACTGGAGTATTGCCGAAGTGGCACGGGAGATGGGTTTTGACGATCAGTTTTATTTTTCCCGGCTCTTCAGCAAGCTTATGAATATGTCGCCGCGGGAATACCGCAAACGATAGCTGCAAAAAAGCGCCATAGCCGGTGAAGATCTATGACGCTTCTGCTGTTTAAAAATGCACGGGTTCCGTGCGGAATTTCAGATTTATACTGGCTCAGGTATTTTCATTTCTTCCCTCACCTTTTTATAGGCCAGCCAGTCAAAACCCCGGAGAAAGGCTGCAGCCGCCTCGGCTCCCCGGCGGAACAGATCAATCTGGGCCTCCGGACTGATGGCAAAATTCAGCCAGTCGTGTTCGCCTATGTCGATTTTCCCGATCAGCATCCGGTAATCGGGGTTTCGCAGGATGAAGTCAAAATCGTGCAGATGCCTGATCGAATTGAACATCGCACCAAACAGGTTCAGCGGAGAGCTGACGGTATTGAGCTTGTTCCGGTCAACGCCCAGCCTCACCCCAAAAGTGGGCAGCCGCGGAACGGTATTCCGTTTATGGAAAACATTCACCGGGAAGTTCGACATGATGCCGCCATCTACAAAAAAAGCCTCTTTGGGTACCGGTCCGGAATAGCTGACCTGACTCTCCCACAACTGTTTGGCTTCTTTTCCCTGAGGAATACGCGTTATCCGAAAGGGTTCGAAGAAGTAAGGAATCGACATCGAAGCCCGGACGTAAAGGGCGGGGTTCACTTTCTTCGGATCTTTCCAGTAAAGGGCGTTCATGCATGGAAATTCGACCTTCGTTTCGGTATTCAGCTCGGCCGAGATAATGGCCAGCCGCGACGTCAGTCCGTCGAGTGTCTTGTTGATCCCGCTTCTTATCCGGAGGTCAGGAGGCAAAACGCCGAATCTTGCTTCCAGCTCCTCCTGACTGGTCACCCCGTATTTTTTCAGAAAATCCTGAAGCCAGCGGGTAAAATCTTCCCCGGGATTCAGTCCGAGGTTATCAAAAATGTCGTCGAGCACCTGCCAGCCTTTCCAGATGAGCTTGACCCGCCGGGCTTTTTTAATAATGGCACTGATAAAGTCTTTTGAATCGTCATCTCCGTCCACAAAATCAAAGAGGTTTTTATTGACCAGTTCCTCGATCACCAGCGGCGATTTCTCCTGTGAAATATCGCCCAGACCGGCCAGCAGCATGGCATTGATCGATCCGGCCGATGTCCCGGCAAGGCTCAGAAAGCGGATACCCGCCTGTTCCAGCACATAGGTGTACCCGATCAGGGCTACGCCCAGCACGCCTCCCCCTTCCTGAACCAGCTCCACATACTGGTTGCCCTTCCCGTCGAGGACGTCCGAAAACTGCTTCTCCGGGATCCTGTCTTTTTTTAAGTCGCCGATGATCTTCACCACGGCCGGACTTTCTGTAAAATCGGTAATTTTCATTTATTTGTTTTTTAATCCGTGTTTCCTGTTACCGGCTGTAATCAATAAATCCCTGATTAATGCTGACGATCTTCCGGGAGAGGGCCACAACGCCCACGCCCTCACGGCTTCCGCCTGTATTGGAATTCCCCTCAATGGTCTGGATGTAGCCGTTTTTGACCGATGTGACGATCCCGGTGTGCCCGCGGTAATTACCGTGGTTGATGATGAAAATATGCCCGGGCATCAGCAGCGACGGATCGTTGGTTGCCCGTTGCTTCAGGATCCGGTGCCCTTTGGCATGATCCCAGTGGTACATGCAGGAGCCGGTCCTGGGCAAAGGGTTTGAGAGGCCGGCGGCACCAGCAGCTTCCGCGAAGCACCAGTATATAAATGCCGCACACCAGGGGTCTCCGGGACTGATACCGGCCCTGGACTGGTACTGTTCGACCATGACTCCGCGGTTTGAGCCCGGTGGTTCTTCCAGGATGCCCAGTTGACTTTGAGCCATGCTCACGGCTTTTTCCAGCAAAACGGAACGAAGCTTTTCTGTGCGGGGCTCGGTCGTGTCACTTCCAAACAGAACGGACCAGGTGACCGAACCGACCAGACCGTCAAACACCAGCGGAACACCGTAGGCATCCACATGCTGTGACTGAAATTCCTTTACCGCACTTTCGGTGAGGGACCCAAATTCTCCGTCCACTTCCAGCGGACCCAGGCCCTTGAGATTTAACTGCCGCTGAACCGCCCTGACAATGTCAGCGTCTTTTTCTCCCTTTTTAATCACTCTTCCCGGATACTGCATACGATTATTATTTTCAAATTAAAGTCTGTAAAATTTTCGCAAACAACATTTTCTTTGCGTCCCGGCGACTTCTCGTTAAACGATTTTTCAGTCAGGTGCGCTGTTTCTTAAAATACCTTCCCCTCTTTCATATATTCCCTTTCGATGCCTTTTTGCAGGCTTCCCAGGGTAATCTCGCGCGATCCGCCGGCCAAAGTCTCCAGGCAACAATACTGGACCACGTTGACAATCCCTGCGCCGGTTATTTCGTACTTTTTGGCAAGCGTGAGGAGCTCCGCATCCGATGGCGTCCGAATGCCGTCATGGTGAGGCAACACTTTCTTCCACAACTGAAGCCTGTCGTGCGGCCCCGGAGCCGGGAACCAGACCACCGACTGGAACCGGCGGTTGAAAGCCTCGTCGATTATCGACTTCTGGTTCGATGCAAGGATCACCAGTCCGTTGTGCATCTCCACCCGCTGCAACAGGTATGACACTTCCTGGTTGGCATATTTATCATGGGCATCCCGCACATTCGTCCGTTTGCCGAAAAGCGCGTCGGCCTCATCAAAGAACAGGATCCAGTCTTTGTTGTCGGCCCGGTCGAAAAGCTGTGACAGGTTTTTCTCCGTTTCACCGATAAATTTCGACACCACCATGCTCAGATCGACCCGGAACACATCGCGGCCGGTTTTCTTTCCCAGGATCATGGCCGAAAGGGTTTTACCCGTTCCCGGAGACCCGTAAAAAAGCGCCCGGTAACCCGGTTTGATCCAGCGCTTCATGTTCCATTCTTTCATGAGGGTGTTCTGATGCAACACCCAGTTTTCCACTTCCCTGATCTGCTGCATGGTTTCGGGCGGAAGAACCAGGTCTTCCTCTGTCAGTTCGGTCGTGATGAACTCGGCCGGGAAGTCCATTCCCATTCTGGGGCGGGATACATGTCCCTGGATGAAAAGCTCAAGATATTCCGTGCCCATCATCAGTTTTCCGCTCAGGACAGGCTCGCCCGGCACAGGTTTGTCAAGCCATACAAGCCCCTTTTTCGAAAAGATATGATCGCTGCCGAACAAACGGCTGTATTCAAAGCGCTTGTGCAGGTTATCCCCGGCCAAAAGGAAAAGGGCCGTTTCGCCGCTGGGCAGAAAGCCCCTGAACTGGGTTCCCCGCTGTCCGCCGAGCTGTGGGAAGTCGCCCGATTGCGGCAACTGCTGCTGAATAAGCTGATCGAAAAGAGCAGGTTTGACATGCGGGGCAAGCGCCATCAGCAATACCAGCACTTCTTCGGCCGATAATCCGTGGCTGCTCGCAAAGCTTGAAAAATCGGCCTCCTTTTCGGTCCGGACGATCTTCAGCACCCCGTCGAAACGTGGCTCCCCCTGTTCAGGTTGAAAACAGGAAGCCAGCCGGAGGCGAAACACCTCCGCCAGAAAAGCCAGATAGTTTTCGATCGCCCGGGCGTTCTTTTCGGATATCGTTTGTTCTGTCATTTCAGCTTAGTTTAATTTCCGGTCAATCTCGTTCACGACTGCATCTTTCAGGCCATTGGCAAACTGGCTCACCGTTGGATATGTAAAGTTGATCTGGTTGATCGACAAATTGAACGGGCTGTTTTTATTGTATTTGAACGGGAATTCCATTCCGAAGGGCGTGTTCGGCGTCAGGCTCATTGAAGCAAAAGGCCATGTCCAGCTTTTGGACAATGATCCCAGCAACAGGTCGATCTCGCCGGTTATTTTGAAAGCTCCTTCAAAGTTCAGGCTGGGCAGGATCCCGACCTTTGCCCTTCCATCGAGTTCAAAACCGTTTGCCGGGCTCCAGGACAGGGTTCCCCGGAGAATGGGCTGCGGAACTTCAAGCCGCAGCGCGGCGCTCAGGTCGATCCCCCCGCGGATCGATGCGATCAAAAGACTGGCTTTCACTCCGAATTCGACGCCGGCTTTGATCTGGGCCCAGGCCGGCATGAAAAAGGCCATGCTGCCTGTGATTTTCATTTCCTCCGGATGCGCGGGGTTGTACTTCACTTCTGCGAAGACATCACCCAGGTAGCCGCTTCCGATCTCGCCCTCGGCATTGATATAGCCGATCACATAGATCCGGATGATCGGGATCGGCGTCGGGATATCGAGGGGAAGTCTGATCAGTTCTTTTTTCTGCCTGGGCATGGGCGCAGGGAACAGGGTGAAGCGCTGCGGCAGACCGATCCTTCCGGTCACCTCCACTTCGCCGTTGGGCAGCAGCACCACATTCGCGCCCACTTCAATTTCACCGATCACCAGCGTCAGCCCGCCTCCGCCAAATACGGTCCAGTTTTCGCTCTTCTTTCCGGTCGGAACCCCTTCTGCCACTTCCTGATTGGTGACCCCAAGCCGCAGGTTCCCCTTCAGCCGGTCGCGCTGATAATTCAGTACTGCGTCGACCAGGAAGATCTCATTCATGAACTGAAAATCGACCTGGCTGGTGATACCGGGAATATTCGGGCTGATCTTCCCCTTGCCTGAAAAATCATACTCCTCTCCTTTCTTCACGATCTTGAGTCTTCCCTCGCCTTCCTTAATTCCGGGAAGGTTTTCGACCTTCACGCCGCCTTCAATTTCAAAAATATCCTTCCCGAAAACGATTGCCAAAGTTACATCCTTCACGCCTTTGATGGCCGGTTCGGCCGTGCCTTCCGCCCGGAGGACCCCGTCTGCGTAAGCCACATGGATGCTCCCCGACTTGATCCCTTTCACCGAATCTTTTTGGATTTCCAGGTCGCCTTCCACCTTCCATCCCGTATCTTTTGCATATTCGACCAGCACTCCGGCTTTGGAAACTTTCCCTTTGAAGAGCTTCTCGTCGAAGTTGAACACGCCGGCAATTCCAAAATTACCGTCATCTTTACCGGTTCCGCTGATCTTTCCAGCCCCCACACCCGTGATTTCAAACAATACGTCGCCACTTACTTCGAATCCCTTGTTGCCCATTGAAACCGTCACTGCGGCACTGTTGATCACGAACGGCTTCGGAAATTTTGACGACAGATCGCCGCTGGTAAAGGTTTTGGAGAGTCTGATCTCGTCCTTGTCGATATAAAAATCGATTTCCACGCCCTTGATGAAGTCGAGCGTGGGAATGATCCTTCCATAGGCATACAGTCCTTTTTTCTCGTCCAGGTCGGCCAGATCAATGACGATCGGGCTCATTCCCTGCAGGTCGAAGCCCACCAGGAGTTGCTCCAGTCCGCCTTTTCCTTTCTGGCCTTTCCGCTTGATCCCTCCGCCGTGGATCACCCCGTCCATCTTGTAGATGGGTATGGTAATATCTTTTGGCTGCAGTTTCGATCCGTACGAGCCGAACGAAGCCTGCAGGCTTCCGATCTCTTCGTTTGCCGGGGCATTCTCATGCTCTTTGAAGGCGCCCTTTTTGAGCTGAATGGAGTCGCCTTTTTTGGCCAGCTTTTCGAGTGCCGCTATTTTTATCGGCCGGCCGCCGATTTCTGACGTATAGATGATTTCCTTTCCGGGTTTTCCGTTTATATCCTCCAGATCGTCGACAGGTTTTATTTTTTTGACCGGTTCGCCCGCCTGGACTTCCTTTACGGTCCAGCGCAGGTTCTCATCGGCTTTGTAGCTTCCCAGGTCATATTTTACCTTTGAGAAGCGCAGGTTATACTTCTTTTTAAGCTGATCGGCGTTTCCCTTGATTTCAACTTCATTCTCCGAATCTTTTTCCCGGATAGTCTTTTTGGCGGCCAGCTCTTCGAGAAGCGATTCGATATGGATGGCAATGGCTGAGCCGGACGACCGGTTCGCTGAAAACTGGACCAGTTCCATATTGCCGATCTCATTCCGTCCGCCAAGCTGTAACTCTTTGACATGGTCCACATCAAAAGCCGTGGCCATTCCGTTCCTTGTCCATTTCGGGATGATGGTATGCTCGGTCAATTCCTCGACGGTACCAAAAAGGTACTGCCCCTTTCCTTTTCCTTTTCCGAAGGGCTGTTTGAAAAAGTAGACTGTCTTGCCGTTCACAGGCTTCGACACGGCATTCTTATCACGGGTTTTATCTTCCACGATGGCCTTCACATTTGGCCGCACGTTGTCCATCCATAACACCGTTTGAGGTTTTTTCCGGTCGTCGGTTTCATCGCCTTCCTGGATTTCATAAGCATCATTACGCTTATAATTCGCAGGACGCTCGAGGGTATCGCCGATCACGCCTTTGCTCAGGCCTTTAAAGGCAGGAAGCCTGATTTCGGGAAAGATAATGGTCTGCGGGTCGCCGCTGCGGTCCAGTGCCGGTTCTGCTTTTGCGGTCTTTCCTTTGGACTTGCGTTGAATCATTTTTGGAGCGAGCCCCTCCCGCTGCTGCATGGTATGGGTCAGTTCGTGGGCAAGCAGGTGCTTACCTTCGGCCGAACCGGGCTGATATTTACCCTCATTGAAATAAATGTCTTTTCCATGGGTGAAGGCCTGGGCGTGCAGGTCCTCGCTCATTTGCTGCGCTTCGCGGCCGGTATGGAGCCTCACCTGACTGAAATCGGCGCCCATCTGTCCTTCCATCTCCTGCCGGGTTTTTTGATCGAGCGGACTCCCCTGTCCGCCTGCCTGCTGAAGCCGTTCTTCAAAACCAGGTGCAGCCGGGCCCGAAGAGGTATCTGTTCCCTTCATTTGGAGTGGCGGGGCCTGATCCTTTGAGAGAGTCTGTTCATCCTTCCTCTCCTGTGCGGGGGCATCCGGCTGTGCCAGCCGCTGTACCACCTGGTCGGCTGTGCGGTCGGCCTCCTTCTCCAGTGCATCACCGGGAGCGCCAACCGATAGTTTTGGCTGAACGGATGCCTGGAAGAACGGTTTCTGCAGATCGTTCCTTTCCTGTTCCCCTTCCTTCCTGAAAAAAGGCTTCTTTTCCTGAACAGGAGCTGCTGCGGCGGGTTTGGCAAATTCCTTCATCTTACGGATTCCAGTCAACAGTTAAAACCTGATCCAGCCAGCGCAGCCTGACCATGCTGATCCCCCAGGGGAGATAAGCCAGCAACAGATCATGCGGACGCTGTTCAACAATCAGCCGGTGCTGAAGACCGGCTGTTACCAGTTTTCCCCTCCTTTCCAGGAAGCCTTCGCGCAGTCCTTCGGGCGACGTGCTTTTTAGTGTTTTCCAGTGGCGGATCGCTGCCTTCAGAAGCGTCTCCGCCTCTTCCTTCATCTCCAAAGGAAGCTGAACAAAGCGCGGCAGCGGTTCATCCGGCTTCATTCCGCAAAGGTATTTTTCGAATTGGAGTGCAAACTCCGGGAGATTTTCCTGCCCCGTTGCCAGGTACGCCAAAAGATGGATAGCCCGGATCCGGCACGCCTGATCCTTCAATTTCCCATCCACCAGCAGTCCGAACTCCAAAAAAAGAGGCTCCAGGAACGGATGAAGCAGGATCAGTCCGGCGTGATCAACGATCTGTTCCGGAACAGGGGGCTTTAAATGCACATCCGTAAGAGTTTTGGACGCGGGTGGCGCCTCTTCCTGCCACTGAGCTGCCGCAAAATGATCGTCGTCACTGCCGGCCGCAGTTTGGCGGATCAGCCGGGAAATAAGACTGGCCGATCCCGGCAGGCTGGCTGATACCTCTGTGTCTTCGCCACTCACGGCACCCTCCTTCGTTTGTGCAGACGCTTCTTCCGTCAGCGCGCCTGAAAGACAGGAAAGCGGATCCACCAATGCGGAAAAGAGCTCCCGCACAAAGGTGGCCGGGAACTGAAGTGTCAGTCGCCGGGCCGCGACGGGACTGGTCATCAGCAACTGCAGCAGTGCGTTGCAGAACTCATCTCCGTTGCTCAGGAACAGCTTTTTGCCGGAAGCTAAAAGCACGGTGAGCTGCGATTCGTCCGGCGTCTCGCCGGCCTTGCACCACCAGGGCAGGCGGCCTGTTTCGAGGAAATACAGGAAGCTTTCCGCCAGCGCCTGTTCCGGTGAACGGACGATCCTGCCTCTCCCTTCCTTCGCAGCCTGTGCAGGAGCGCGGACAATTCCAGTTCTTTCCTCTGTCGCAGTCTGTCCGGGAAAGCTAACGGATCTGACTTCTTTTCCGGTTGCAGCCTGTCCGGGCGGGCGGGCAATTGCCTGCATTTCAATAGAGATCCCCTCGTCAGCCGCCCCTCCTGCCTCTGCTTCTTTTTCCACTGCACGCCCTGTATCCGGACGCGTTGCCTCCTGACCTTCCGTCAGCCGCAATTCTGCCCGGAACGATTTTTCGACCGAGACGGGAAACAAGGCATCAAACCCGTTGCTGTCAAGTTTCCCGGCATCCAGGTTGAGCGTATCGATACTGAGCCGGTCGACCGAGAAGGAAAGCTCATCCAATACCTTCTCCAGCCGAGGCAAAATGTCGTGGTACAACAATTCCACGGCATCGTGCTGCAACTGTCCCGCCATCCGTTCATCAGGCACTTCGACGGTCAGGTTGATCCGGTGTATCAGGTGCGTAGCCATTATTCAGCGAAGCGCGTCAGCAATTTCATTGTTACTTTCAATATCTTAATCAACTCCGCATTTTTCGATAGATGGTTTTCCAGGAATTCGCCGACCTGTTTTTCCAGGACATTGCCCTTATCGAGCCCGGGATATTTTGCAACCAGCCTTTCATTCCGGTCGTTGAACTGCGAGAGGTTTTCACGGAGCGGCCCCAGGAGGTCTTCAGTCAATTCTTTTTCGCAGCGTACCAGGTTCAGCATCAGCATCAACAGCGTCCGGATCAGCTCCTCGCCGATTCGCACCGCTCCTGTGGCCTCAGGGGGAAGCCCGATCTCGTACAGGCGGGCAAGCAACTCGCCGGTGCGTTTGATGATTGCGGGCTTATCGTCCACGGCGCCTGCAGCCATCATTTCCTTCAGCTTCTTCAGAAGAGCCACTGTTTCTCTTAAAAACAGAACCATCTCCCGGCTGTTCGCTACCCGGAGAAGTCGTGATAAATTGGCCGATGACAGAGCTGTCAGTTTCTGATCGACAAATTTCTGTACAAACGCAGCACATTGATCGTCATGTACGGGAGGCTCAGGTTCAGGTTCAGGTTCAGGTTCAGGCTGTGGTTCGGGTTCAGGTTCGGGTTCAGGTTCAGGTTCGGGTTCGGGCTGAGGTTCCGGTTCCGGCTCGACCGGTTCTGTCGGTTCGGTGGGTTCTTCCGGCTCCTCCTCCGCTTTCTGAATAATAAATGAAACCGGAGGACAGCACGATTTGCAAACGTAAGGCAGGCAGAAATCGGCAATGACCAGATTTTTCTCCGGAAGGCGGATCTCGCTGGTAATGATTCCTTTGATATCCGAAATCTTCTCGTTCAGCAGCCTGGTAATGGCCTTGGAATAAGCACTGCCTGCAATGATATTGTTTGCTCTGAAGTAATTGTCCAGTTCTTTTTCCTTATCGATCTTTTCTTCGTTTTCGGCCACGAACACGGCAAAGCGATCTGTATCCTGATAGGCCCGGGCCGTCTCCGCTTTAGAGGCAGTTGCGGCCGCTGCCACGCTGGCCGTCAGCCGGTCGGTTGGAAACCGCTTCACCGGTGCAGCGGCGTAAACCATCACAAAAGTTCCGCCCCTGGGTACACCGGCCTTATGCTCCAGTCCGGGATGGTCTTCAGCATAGCGGGCAAAGGAAAGCTGCTCCAAAATAGCAGCCTTCCGTTTTTCCATTTCTTTGCGTATGAGTTCCAGTTTTTCGCTGCCGCAACAGATGGCCGAAAGCTTGTCGGCTATCGCCAGGTACTTCGCTTCGTACCCGGTTTTGCCGGCCGTTGCAAAATACTTCTCTGCCCGGGTACGCATCACCTGCAGACGTTTGCAGAAGTCGTTCGTTGCCGCCCGGTACCGGCCTATCAAATCGCCGGTGATATCCTTCACCCCGGCAGGAATGTATTTCTGGATCACCGCGAGATTTGCGATGATCTGCATCGGATATTCAAAGGTAATGTACCGCTGGTCTTCATTGAGTTTGGCCAGTTCCGCATCGGCCGCAGCCGCCGTACGGGCTTTCTCCATAAATTCATCGGCCGATGCCACATCGGCTTCAAGCACTTTGGCATAGTACTTCCCGAAAGTCTCCGCGCTGGTTTCCATTCCCGTTTCCACCGTGCGGCTTAACCTAAAGAAAGCGGCCGGCGATGTCTTTTCGGCACTGAATTTTGCAGCCGCCGAGACGATCCTTCCCGTGGCAGGCTCCGGCTTTTCGGCAGCCGGCTGAGCGATCAGGGAGGACGCAGCCGCGCTGATCACCCAGGGATTATCGGCTCCGCCGAGGTATTTCGAGAAGTTAACGTGTGGTTTCTCAGCCGAAGGTGTGAATCCGGAATAAAACCGGGTAGCATCCGTAATTAAACAATCTGTTTCGGTCTGGAAGGCTTTCAGCATGATATCCAGATCGTCAAAGCGGCATTCGAAGTCGTTCAGGTCGACATCCGTTCCCCGCACATCGCCCAGTCTTACCGCTGCCAGATCGACCGGCACTCCTTTTTCCTTGCGGATCAGATCCAACTCTTCCATCGCTGTTTTCCAATCCTTTCCGATGTGCCCCTCGATCCGGAAAAAATCGTAGGGATCGATATCCAGATCAAGCGGTTCAGGGATTTCCGGATTATGGTAGGAGTAGTTCAGGAAGGTCTGCTTCATCAGCTTGCGCTCATAATTCCATTCCGGTGCGATCTTTTCAAAACCGGGATAATAGAAAGGGATGGCCCGCTCCTCAAGCGGCTTGTCAAAGCCTTTCGAAGGCGTGATCTGAACGGCCCCGGCTTTTGCGGTGTTGAAGGTTTCGACCATGACCTGCAGGCGCAACCACATACCGATGGCCCGGTTTACCCGTTCGTTGCGGGAAGTGATGGCAGGCGAAGGATAAAACAGGTGGCGGTACTCCTGAGGTTCGGGGGTGAACGGCGCATTGGGAGCGCCCAGCATGACATGTTTGGGGAAAGCATACAGGTCGGGTATGCACTCAAAGGCGATGCTGTAAAGCTGGTCGCGCAGTTCATTATAAGCCGCCACAACGTCCTTATAGAAGTCGTAGGTGTACTGCGCCTGGTAGATGCTCGTTTCGGCCGTGAGCAAGCCGCGCAGTCTTTCGGTCAGCTTGTCCGGATCGCTGTTGCCGGCTTTATCGATCATGAAACTGAAGGTTTTATACAGTTTGCCGATCGCCTTGCAAAGTGCATCGCTCCCCTCCCGGTAGATGACGCGGTAAGCGCCTGCCAGGGTGGCGCTGGTCAGGGTTGCCTTCCTGCTGAGGACCACTCTTTTGGGAAGGATCACCGGCAGCTTAAACCAGGATGAGGCAGCCTGATGATATTTGGTATAAATCGAGTCGTGGATCGGATCGCCGCTGTCGTTGCCCGTGAGCTGTTCGGCATCCTGACGGGACAGCGCGAGCACCATTGGCCTGGCTACCTGGCGGCTCCCCATGTTTTCGCAGCTTACGGGCGTGCATTTCTCCGGTTTCCTTGAGTAATACTCCAGATAAAGCAGGGCCACGTAATCTTTTATTTTTGATGACAGCTCAGCGATCTTCAGCACATCAGCGTCCGTGCTCAGCCCGGCTTCCTCCACTTCCTTGCCGGTCAGCAACCGGTAAAGCGTGAGTTGTTTCTCCGCCCCGGCATCCTGGTAATAAAAAGGGTCGTACCGGCAATCCTCCGGCGCCTGATAAACCACGGCGTGTGTAAAAAGGCGTTCATCCATTCGCAGGAGATCGCCGTCGGTGGTGACAGCCACGCCCGGATAAAGGGCAACTCCCTTCCTGCTGCTTCTCAGCTTAAGCCCGCACACAATGCCGGTTCCAAAAAGACAGGTCCGGCTCAGGCGGTGCTGGTCCTCAAAAAAATCGATGAGCTCATTCAGCTGAACCTCCGTCAATACCTGGTCTTTTACAAACCGGCTGTATTCGGAATTCAAAGTGCCGAGCTGAAGTTTCTGACTGGTTGCCATATTTCTTGTTTTTAATGATCAGGATTGGAATTAGTTTCAAGTGAACCGAGTGTTGACGATCCCAGAACCACCGGATTCTTTTCGATGGTATCGTCGTCGCAATCGGAAAGCTGTCCTTCCTCATACACGGTGAAAAGTTCCTCAAGCACAGCCGTCAGGGCGTTCAGTGTCTGTTTGGAAGCCTGTTTGAGAGGATCGGCCGACTTTTCCCTTTCGTCAAGCCACGCCAGGTACGTATCTTCGAATTTTTTCATCATTTCTTCACTGACAAAACAGATCCGGGCTAATACATGCGCCGGTGTCTCTATCCGGATGATCCGTTCCGCAAACCTTCTGAAATGTTTATCCCGCAGGCGCATGCCATATCCGGGTAAAACCACCGTCACCCGGAAGGAATAAGGATCGAGAGGCGGACAGTACGAGCCGCTGGTGTCGATGCACACGGGCAGGAAAGGCTGACCGGCGGGAGCAAAATCGGGCCGAAGCAGGATATGTTCGAGCACGTAAAGCCCTTCAGGCCGGAATTCGTTGGTAAAATAGTCGATCAGCCCGGCAATCCTTTCCTGTGCGGCCTGGTTGTCAAACAACCCCGGATGAACGGCCAGTTTCTTTTCGGAGCTGTCCTTTAGCGCAAGCATAAATTTACCGTCCTTGCTTTCCGTCAGGTAAAACGCGGGGTCGGACGCCAGGAGGGCAGCCAGCCCGATCTCTTCCCAGGCGTCGGCCTTTTTAATAAAGTCCCTGTTCAGGCTTTCGAATACCACCTCCCCTTCCCTGCGGATGGTCCAGCCGTAACACTGGACTTCCGTGTCCACCCCGTTCAGCGCAACCGTTTTGACATGGGTTTTACCGACGCTGCAGGGAAGTTCCGACAGGCGTCTTTTTCTGGAGGGGTTATAGCCCAGCATCAGGGAAAGCCGCCGTTCCATACCGGAGACATTTTCGGGAGCACTTTCGACGGAAAGCGGATTCAGGTAATCCAGTCCACTTCCCCGGAAAGTGCTGAGCCGGGGATAGTCGCGGAGGAAGCGGACTTTATGCCGGATCACGGCCCGGCCGGCATCCTCTTCGTACAAGCGGTACATCAGGAATACATACTCGTTGAACTGCTCGGCAAAGCGGGCCAACAGATGATCCAGAAAGCGATTTTTCCGTTCCACATAAGGATCCAGCTCAGACAACAGTTCTTCAACGGCCGGCTCCCAGTGTTCTTCGTTGCCGAACAGTTGGTCCGCATCGCGGAGATTTTTAACTCCGTTCGCAAAATAGGTCCGCGCACGGGAAGCATCGGCCGACAACAGTTCGCCGGCGTGAGCCAGTTGGGCGAAATAGCAGGCCAGCACCTGATCAAAAAAAAGGAGATAAGCCTTCAACTGCTTTGCCTGGGCTTTTCGTCCGGCAGAGGCGCTTTCCGGAAGCCCTTCCCGGCCAATACCGTAAACCTCCGGAAATTCATTCTGAATGCTTGTGTAGCGCTTCACATCACTGAAAACGCCTTCCGGTACGGGCAAGTCGCTTGTCACCTTCGACAGTACCGCTTCCCGGTAAGCGGATCTGATCTTTTGAAGCCTATGCTGTGCTTCCGCCCGCTTCAGTTCAACCGGAACCGGTCCCTTCCAAAGGTTAAGCACGGAGTTGTCGGTGCAAAAAACCGGTTTATGGCCAGGCGAAATGCAAAGGTTCCATTTATCGCGGCTCACGGCACTTCTCACCACATTCCGGTCCTTTTCGCCGCAACTGCAAAGCCCGAATTCAATATCCCTGATCAGGCTCACGCCTTCCGTTTCCATGATGACGCGGATCAGATCGCTCAGGCGAACTTCCTTTCTCAATTCGCTTTCCCTGAGGTCTTCTTTTCGGATGAATCCCTTTCTGACAAACGGATTTCCCGGTATCCGGAAAGGATAGTCATCCGCGAAATCAAAGACCGGCCCCTCGAAGATTTCGTCGGCTGTTTTTCCCATATCCCTCATTTCCTGCAGGTTGTAAAAGGGAATATCGGGCGATAGGTAGTTGTCAATATTAAAGACGATCCGGGCCCACACCTGCTCGGGGTCGGCAGTGGGCGTCAGTTCGATGTCGCCGCATATCACCACGCCCTGGGGCGGAACTTCCGACACAGTGTAAAGATCCTCACAAAGGTTCCGGTAACGATGGTACACCTGCGTGACCTTCGTGACAATGTCGGCTTTGGCCTTCATGACAAGCAACTCCAGCTCTCCCTCACTGAGTTCGGGATGATCTTCGGCCAGGGGCAGGCGCGACTGGTCATAATCGATCAGGATACGGTTCAGACCCTGCAGCCCGAATTCAGTCTCCTCTTCAGGATCGGCCTGTTCGCCCTCCTTTTTATACCGCAGTTCCGGTTTGCCGCTTACGGCTGTGTGACGGTACCGGGCAATGACGCCGCAGGGGGCGGAAAAGACCCAGGCATTTCTGACGCCGTCGATCCTCACGAACAATTCCCGGTAATCGTCGGCCGTTACGGGCGCGGAAGGCAGCGCCCTGATGGCCGACAGAAACTGTTCGTGCATATGCTGCTTGTTAGCTGCCGGTTTGGCCAAAAGGTCCTCCACCGGCATGGCGATACGGTATTCCAGATCGGTGAGCGCGTAACAAAGCAACTCGAGAGTGGTCACTCCCGGATCATGAATGTTGTAATCGGTCCAAAGCCCGGAAGAAAGCTGTTCAATGTACTTTAAACCTTCCGCACGCAGAAAGGCCCATGGCTTCCCCGCGGTTTCGTCCGGCTCTTTGGGTATGGTCAGGTTTTCATTCATGGCACACCAGCTCTTTGTTGATTAACTGAATGGAATGTTCCGGCGCCGATACGAGGATCGTCCTTGCCGACGACGCCGAAATAACCTGCCGGTCGTCGGTATTTTCGTCGTCTTCATCGAGGCGGTGGATCATCCGCACGCGCGAAACAAAATCGACATAAGGCCGGGTTTCCAAAAAACGGACGATTACACTTTTGTAAAGCGTGCCGCCGAAGTGCATTCCGCTGAAGTCGCCGAATGCCCATGGCGACAGGTAACGGATCAGATCTTCGTTCAACCTTTTCAGGTAAGTATTCGGATCAAACTGATCGTAAAATTTTACCCGGAAGTCCAGCTTCACCGTTTCATAGAGAGGATTCACGGCATGAAACCGCACATGGAGCGAATGAAGGGACGACACAAACGAACTGATCTGCGCGAGCAGGCCCTGACTGGCCCGTGGTTTTAAGGGGTCAAAGCTGGCACGGAGGCGGATATCAGGGATCACGACCAGCGAAACATCGCCCGGAGAGCGTTCGGAAGCCGCGGGATTGCCATTCGTGTCAGCCGGAGCGGAATGGCTCAGGCATTTCAGCTTGTACACGGCCGGAAACTCCTCTAATACCAGCCGCTCATAGTCCCAGATGGTGATGGCCCGGTGTTTATGCCTCAGGCGCTCACTCACCCGCAGGTAGAAGGCCCGGCTGTCTTCGGCGGTTTTTCCCCCGAAGGACGCATAAGGCTGGTTTATTTTCTTGATCAGCGCGGGCTTGCCGGGCATATTGGAGATCGTTCCCGCCGGCACCCTCCCCTCACTTTCGTTACCAGTGAAAACGGCCTCCGCCGCCTGCGCATCGACCGAGATCAGCCGGCATACCGAAGCATACGAAAGTCCCTCCGGCAAACAGGCCCGGATCCAGATCAGGTCTTCGGCAAAGCGTGTGTTCAGGGGATCAGCGCCAGGCGGAATGATCAGCCTGAAGATGCCTGACCGGAGCAGGTTGGCCGTACCATCGGCCAGGATCCAGTCGCCGGTCAGCGTTTTCCAGTTGTTCGAAACAAGCACGGACCAGGCAATTTTTTTATCTTTTCCAAAGGTCGGGGCCAGGGGGTCTTCACTTCCCTCGGCAAGCTGAAAGAGCAGGTTGACCGTATCGTATGCTTTTGCCTGTGCAAGGCCAATAAAAAACTCACCTTCGGGCGAAAAAGCAGGGATCAGCCCGGGTGCTTTTCCGCCGGTCAGCATTCCCGGGCGGACATCCTTTTTCGACGAAACGGCAGCTTCGTGCTGGCCGAATGGCTCTTCATAAAATAAGCTCACCGCGCCTTCCGCAGGATCTGCCTGATCAAAGCTGCGGGCCTCCGAAGCGGAGTAACCAAGGGTCAGCGACGAGGCAGCGGGCATCCAGGGTTGAAGCGGCAGGATGTATGCCGGATTGCTGACCCGCGCGATGGCCGCCAGGGCATAAAGGTGTGCAAAATGCTCATGCAAAAAACTCTGCCCCAGCGTCATCCGCAGGTATCCTGAGCGGGTGGAAACCGTGAAGGCCTCTTCTTTTTTGCGGAAATCGTGTGCTGTTTTCTTTCGTCGTTCCGGGCGGCCGGCCGCATCCGGTTTCAGCTCCAGCGGAGCGGAGAAAAGTTCCTGCCCGGCCACATCGCCCAAAGCAGGATACCAGCTGTTATCCTGAAGGTATTGAAGCCTTACCGTGAAATGGTCGTCTCCCCCGATCTTTCTTTCGCTGACACCTTCTCCCCCGGTCACCGTGTAATCGCTGCTGTTTTGATCGATAAACTTCTTCAGGTAGGCAGCATAATGAGCGGAAAGATCAGCCGGCTTATCCTTCCAGGAAAGGTCGAGGCTGACGGTGCTCCAGTTTTTATCAAAGAGCTCGGGATAACCAATGTAGAAATGAGATCCCGCACCCGGCGTTGTGCCAAAGGGAAAGAAAACCTTTGAGGGATCGAGCTTTCCATGGTCATTTTCCAGGAGAAGCTCCTTCGCACCCGACACATTCACCTGTATCTCCGCTTTGACAAGGCTTACTTTCCTCAGCGAATCATACACATCAGGGGCAGCCTGAAGTGCCGTATCGATCAGGATGCGGAGCACCGGGTCAGCGGTCGTGTATTTACCCTGATGGACAGGCCGGTTG
>JBFXKJ010000038.1:0-22684 GCA_050173895.1 Mangrovibacterium sp.
ACTGAAAAATGCCGCACAATCCGATATTAATTCGATCCCCGCTTCTTATTCAGGAATTTATTTTAAAGCCGGCGTCCACAACATCGGCGTTTATCATGTGCCTCCCAATATCAAGAATATTTATTTTGAAAGGGGTTCCTGGGTGTACGGTTCTTTAATCATGGACGGGAACCCGGGGGTCAAAATATTCGGAAGAGGCGTACTTTCGTCCGGAAAACTAAATTACCGGGAGTCGCATTGCATTGAGGCCATTAATCAAAGCGACAATATCCAAATAGAGGGAATTGTCGTTGCCGATCCGAAATATTTTGCTGTCAGGCTGATTGGGCAGAATAACTCGGTCAAATGGACCAAAGTGATCGGAGGTTGGGTGTATAATTGCGACGGGATTGCAGCCTATGCCGGCTCAAATATATCCAACTGCTTTATCTGGGCCAATGACGACGCTATTAAAGTATACAGGGATAATATTACTTGGTCAGACTGTGTTGTCTGGCAGCTGAATAACGGGGGTATTATTCAGATGGCCTGGGGAGGATCAAATGCTATAAACGTCAGGCTGAGCCGTATCGATGTTTTGCGGGCAGAATGGAACAAACCCGGCTTTAACCGTGGCTTGCTAAGCTGTGTGGGAAACAGGTATGAGGAGGCCGGGAAAACGGGTTTGCAAAAGGACTGGCTGATCGAAGATGTTGTTACTGAAAATCCCGTTCCGGTGATCTTTAATGTGACACCTGACGATTTCAGCACCAACCATATTCATAATCTGACGATGAAAAACTGGAAAGTCAGCATGACCATGGGGACCGAATACCAGAATATGATCATTGGGAATGATCCCAACGAATATCTCGAGGGGTTCGTATTTGACAATTTTGTCTTTAACGGGGTCAAACTGACTAAGTCAAATTGGCTGCAAACGACCGGTTTGATCACTGAAAGGCTTCAGGAGCCGGAGTTTAAATAAGAAGGTTATGCAAGAGCAGGTAAGAATAACGTTGTACGTAGCAGGCATGAAAACAGGTCATATCCTTTTTTTTATTCTTGTGAGTTTGTTTATGCTTTGTAGTTGCAATGACCGGGCAGATGCCGATGAAAAAAGAAAGCCTGTAAGCTATTATGTCGATTCAGAAGACGGGAATGATTCAAATGACGGACGATCTGAAAACCAGGCATGGCGTTCGCTTTCCAAAGCAGCAACCATCCGGATATATCCCGGCGATTCCCTCCGGTTTAAGCGGGGATCTGTTTTCGCAGGTTCGCTGGTTGTGACTCATTCCGGAAATTCTCAAAACTACATTGTATTGACCGATTACGGAGATCCGGCCATGCCTGCCCCTTCATTTACCAATACCATATTCCGTCCGGAGGAAAATAACTTCGGGAACTGCATCCGGCTGAAAGGGAGTTTCATTCTTGTTGAAAATATATATTGTCATCATACCGTCGCCCAGTTGCCCGAAACGGCCGGAGGATTTACAACCATGTGGGAGTTAGGTGCCATTTATATCGATAAAACCGCGCAACATTGTATTATCCGGAATAACGAACTATATGATTGTGGTGTAGGCATTAAAAGCTACGGATCTGGTGCAAGAATAGAAAATAATTTTATCCATGACTGTAACCGCGTGCTGAAGGAATGGACATGGGGACCAATCGGGATATGGCTGGGGGCTGACTTTCAGGAAGTTTGCTACAACAGGATCTTCAACTACAGTGCTGTTGATCCGCGTATTTCCTGGGGACCTGACAGCTATGGGGGAGGTGCCGATGGAGGAGCCATCGAAATAGATGATGCCCGTATCGGAAAATCGAACATCAGCATACATCATAACTATACCAGGGATTGCCAGGGATTCCTGGAAGTTACCTGGACGGATGTGCGCCAAAATCCTCCATACAGGAGTTTTGAGATCCATCACAATATAAGTGACGATTTTCAGCAGTTTATCGCCTTGTGGAGGGGGGCTGACTGCCGGATTGAAAATAACACGGTTGTCAGAAGGAAAAAGAATGTGAACGACTGGGGTGTCTTCAATATCACACAGGACCATGCGAAAAATTTGATCCGGAACAACATTATCGTGGTGGAGAATGGCATTGTTGTTTTCAATGTCGGGAAGAACGGGAATGCACAACCCGTTAGTCAGATCTCGAATAATCTCTATTTTACTGCTTCCGGAGCATTAAACATGGGAAAGGAAGGACCCGGGACGATGCCTGTATTCGGAGACCCTGAATTTGTTAATTACGGCGGCGGTTCTGCTACTGAGGACTTTTTAATTACCAGAGAAAGTCCGGCGATTGATAAAGGGACGGATCTTGGTTATGAGAAAGATTTCAGTAACAGAGAAATTCCGCAGGGTAAATCCCCGGATATCGGAGCATTTGAATTTAAGTAATATCAATATGAAGAACAAAATAGCTGTAAAGACCAATCCATTTGCCACGTCACAACTGTGCTTGTTGGCTACGCTCGGATTCGTGATGACCGCATCAGGAAACAATCCTGACGATCAGGTTAAACAGGTTGAAAAAGAAAAACAAGCTCCCAATGTCGTCCTGATACTGGCTGACGATCTTGGATATGGTGATCTGAGCTGTTACGGTGCAACCAGGATTTCAACGCCGGTGATCGATCAACTTGCTGCTGGCGGAATGAAGTTTACCAATGCCTATGTGTCATCTTCTCTTTGCTCTCCATCCCGGTACAGCATCATGACCGGACGTTATCCATGGCGTACACGTCTTGAATATGGCGTATTGAAGAATTATGAGAAGCCAATAATCGAGCCGGGAAGAACAACTCTTGCCTCTCTCTTTAAGCAAAACGGTTATTATACTGCTTGCATAGGTAAATGGCATTTGGGACTGGAATGGCAGCTTAATGACAGAGCTCCGGCGGATCCGGAAGAGAACGTTTTTAACTCGGGAAAGGATAACCTGCAGGAATATATTGATTTTTCGGAACCGGTAAAGGGCGGACCGGTTGAGCGGGGGTTTGATTATTTCTTTGGCATGTCAGGCTCAAATAACATGCAGCCTTACGTTTTAATTGAAAACGACCGGGTTTTGCACGCTCCATCAGAAGATCAGACCGTAGAATATGACTTTTATGCAAATGTGCAAAGAGCTCCGGATTGGGATATTAAAACAGTAAATCAGGTTATTACACACAAAGCGGTCGAGGTCATTCATCGTCATTTTGCAGAAAATAAAAAGAAACCGCTTTTCCTTTATTTCCCCACAAGCGCTATTCACCGGCCTTGCTTGCCTACTTTTACCAAAGGCAAAAGCAGGGCAGGGCTAAGAGGCGATATCGTTGCCGAACTGGACTGGACAGTCAGCGAGATTGTCAGCGCTTTAAAAGAGAATGGCGTCTATGAAAATACGCTCCTGATTTTTACCTCCGATAACGGTCCTAGACCAGGAGATCCGGCAGTTTGGACAGAAAGATACCGGAAGGGCAATTACGAAGAATATCAGGATTATTTTAGTGAATACAAGCCTGAGTACGTGAACGAAAAAGGGAATATGATCTGGAAGAATGGTTGGCTTACTTATGGACACAATCCTTCCGGCGAATTCCGGGGATTCAAGCAGGATCCCTGGGAAGGCGGTCTGCGGGTACCTTTGATTGTGCATTGGCCCGGTTATGTAAAGGCCGCCACTGTCAATACCCGGATGATTTATGCAGGCGATCTTCTCGCCACATTCGCAGAGTTGCTGGGTAATCAACTGCATGAGAATGAAGGAGAAGATAGTTATAGCTTTTTATCCAATATGCTGGACTATAAGGCTCCGCAGGTCAGAAAAACGTTGATCCTGGCGAGCGGAAGCAGCGGAGCCCTGATCGCGATCAGGGAGGGGTGGAAGTATATTGAGCCGGCCAAACCGGGACGATGGCCTGAGACTTATTATCCCGGTGTTCCCGGAGACAGAGAACCTCGTTTGTACAACCTGAACAAGGATATTTCAGAGCAGAATAACCTTTATCCTTCCATACCGGAAAAAGCATCGGAACTGAAAGAGATTATCCAAAAGGTTCGGGTTATCGGGAAAAGCGAAGCGAATTGATAATAACTAAAAAATTGTGAATAAATGATCCAGGAATTGAATAACAAGATGCTTTCGTCCGGAATGGGCCTGGCACTATTAGTTGGGACGGTTCCTTTTGCACCGGTAATGGCCGCCAGGGACAGTGATGCAAAAAGACCCAATGTTGTTTTCATTCTGGCCGATGATCTTGGATGGAGCGATCTGGGCTGTTACGGAAGCCGGTTTTATGAAACTCCCCGGATTGATCAGTTGGCAAAAGAAGGAATCCGGTTTACCAACGCATATGCTGCATGTCATGTTTGTTCGCCAACAAGGGCCAGTATTCTCTCCGGACAATATCCGGCGCGTCTTGGCCTGACCGATTGGTTACCGGGGCGGAAAAACTTTCCTTTCCAGAAGCTGAAGAATGTCGTTTCAGAACAGCATTTGCCATATGGTGAGAATGTTACCTTCCCGGCTGTCATGAAAGCCAATGGCTATACAACGGCCATTATCGGGAAATGGCATTTGGGTGAAGATTCAGCTTCCTGCGAACGCCAGGGGTTTGATCTGCATATTCCTTCAGGCTGGCTGAAAGGGTGGCCGGCTAAAAGCTATTTTTCGCCTTACCAAATGCCGGGTCTGAAAGACGGGCCTGAAGGAGAATATCTTACGGACAGAATGACCGACGAAGCCATCAACTTTATGACTGAAAATAAAGACAAACCTTTCCTGCTGTATCTCTCCCATTTTGCAGTCCATGATCCTATACAGGGACGGCCTGACCTGGTGAAAAAATATGAACAGAAATTGACACAGGCAAAGTCACCGGAGGGTGTTCCTTATATTCTGGAGGGTAATCCGGATGACAAAACTCCTCTTTCGGCAAAAGCAATGAACGACCTGTTACCGGAGGAACTTTATAGCGGATTCCGGGTGCTGCCAAACCGGATCGTGAAGATCAAACAATATCAGGATAATGTGCAGTTTGCGGCAATGGTCGAAAGCCTGGATGAAAGTGTGGGCAGAGTTCTGGATAAAATAAAGAAACTGGGACTGGAAGATAATACGATCGTGATCTTTTTCGCGGATAACGGAGGAATGTCGGCCGCCAATTTCGGAAATCCTAAGCGGATTATTCAACCTGACAACCTGAATAATGCATATTCCACCTCCAACCTTCCGCTCCGGGGAGGGAAAGGCTGGCTTTATGAGGGAGGAGTGAGGGAACCGATGATCATCAAATGGCCTCAAAAAGGAGTGAGGGGAAAAGTCTGCGATGTTCCGGTCATCAGTACGGATTTTTATCCGACTATACTGGACATGGTCGGGATACAGCCGGATTATCGGTTTGATGACGGGAAGAGTCTTGTCTCTTTACTGAAAAAGACGGGCAGAGGGAAAAACGAGATAGAAAGGAGAGCTATTTACTGGCACTTTCCCCATTACAGCAACCATGGAATGCAGAGTCCGGGAGGTGCCGTGCGGTGCGGAGATTACAAGCTGATCGAGTACTTTGAGAACAGCACCGTTCAACTGTTTAATGTGGCAAAAGATCCCGGAGAACATGACGATCTTTCCCAAACAGAACCTGAAAAGGTAAAAGAGTTGAGTGAAATGCTGCATCAGTGGAGAAAAGACGCAGGTGCCCGAATGATGGAGCCCAATCCGGAGTATATTCGGGAAAAACAGGAATTACAGTAACGATTGCAGGAAAACAACTGGCGGATAATTATTAGAAACATGATCGCCGGATTACAACAACCGAATGGCAAACATAGAAAATGGCCTTAAAAACCAGAAAATATAAAAGGTAAAGTTATGGGTAAAATATTAGTAATTGGTAGTTCCAACACAGACTTGATTGCAAGAGTGAAGAGGTTCCCCGCGGCAGGCGAGACTATTGAAGGAATCCATTTTTTGCAGGCAATGGGAGGGAAAGGTGCAAACCAAGCCTTGGCTGCACATAAATTAGGAGGAGATGTGAAGTTTATCACCAGTTTAGGCAGGGACGCAAACGGAGAAAATACCTTAAAATATTTCCGGAATGAAGGGCTGGATGTCTCCGGCTCACTGATTGTTGATCATGTCCCGTCAGGAACAGCCATGATTTGGGTCGATGATCACGGAGAAAACTGCATCGTCATCACCCCGGGGGCTAATAATGAACTTTCCCCGGAATATATTTTGAAAATCGAAAAGGAAATTGCAGCAGCTGAGATGGTGCTGCTACAGATGGAAGTTCCGTACAATACGGTGAAAACAGTGTGTGAACTGGCACACCGGCACCACAAAAAGATCCTGCTGAATGACGCTCCGGCTTGTCAGTTGGATTCCGGCCTCATCAAAAAGCTGGATATTCTGGTGGTCAATGAAACCGAAGCTGAAACAATTTCAGGTGAGACGATCGGCGACATCGGAGAAGGGGCGATACTTGACAAACTGATGTCGCTGGGAGCAAAAACAGTTGTGCTCACTTTAGGGGAGAAAGGGTGTATGATGAAGAATTTACTGGAATCCCATTCTCTTCCGGCATTTCGTGTGAAAGCACTGGACAGTACTGCCGCAGGCGATACTTTTTGCGGAGCGTTGGCTGCTGAATTGAGCCGTGGCCACGGATGGGAGGAAGCATTGTGGTTTGCCACGGCAGCATCGGCCATTTGCGTGACCAGGATGGGGGCGCAACCTTCCATCCCGACAGAAAAGGAAGTACGCGACTTTTTGAAGGACGTTTCGATTAAGCGAGTGTAAAGCCAAACTTGTTTGAGCTTTGCCGAGTGTGAGAAACGACTAATGTAAATGAGGGAACATGTGATCTTTTGTCAGGTTAAATAAGCCTGAATTATAATTAAGTTTGTTTTTCTAACCTGATCTTAATAAGGACTTATGAGAAATCTGATTGTTTTCCTCTTTCTTCTGTTAGCCGGATGTCATGCTACCCCGGAAGTTAAAGTGGGTCAGCAGAAAGTAGAACGAATGGCTATTTCGAAAGAACTGTTGAAGGATAAGATCAAAGGGGCCTGGGCCGCTCAGGCCATTGGTGTTACGTTTGGCGTTCCGGCCGAGTTTGAGTACAATACGACCCTGATCCAGGATAACCAGGCTTTGGTTTGGAGTGACTCATCGATGGTGGTAGAATACCGCGACAGGCCAGGCACTTATGACGATATCTACATGGATCTTTCGTTCATGAAGGTCATCGAAGAAAAAGGAATCGATGCTCCGGCACAAGTGTTTGCCGAATCATTTGCCCAGGCCGGATATCAATTGTGGTTCGCCAATCAGACGGCACGGTATAATATTTTAAATGGCCTCACTCCCCCCGAATCGGGACATTGGCTAAATAATCCTTGTGCTGATGATATCGATTTCCAGATTGAAGCCGATTTTGCCGGATTGATGTCGCCGGGAATGGTGAATTCTGCCGCTAATATTTGTGATCAGGTTGGACATATCATGAACTACGGTGATGGCTATTACGGGGGTGTTTTTGTTGCCGCTATGTACTCGCTGGCTTTGATCTCAGACGGGGTCGAAGATATTGAGCCAATCGTCGAAAAAGCGTTAACAATTATTCCTGCCGAAAGTAAATTCGCACGTTGCATCAAGGATGTCGTCAAATGGCATAGGGAAGATCCGGCCGACTGGAAATCAACCTGGTTTAAAATCAGCCGCAAATGGGGCGTGGACATTGGATCGCCTCTTGGAGTTTTTCAACCTTTTAATATTGATGCAAAAATCAATGCAGCATGGGTGGTGATGGGATTGCTGTACGGGAATGGTGACTTTACCCGTACATTCGAGATCGCCACGCGATGCGGAGATGATGCTGACTGCAATCCTGCCACCGCGGGAGGAGTTCTGGCTGCTATTTTGGGTTATACCCGCATCCCGGATTACTGGAAACAAGGCCTGGATAAAGTTGAGAACCTTCCGTTTATGGGAACATCTCTGTCCCTGCTCGATGCGTATGACCTTTCGTATCGACATGCCGAAAAGATGATCGTAGCCAATGGCGGAGAAATAAGAGAAAGCGAATTGATCATAAAGTTGCAGGATCCTCAGACAGTGCCTCTGGAAGTTGCCTTTGAAGGACATTATCCGGTTTCAAAAGTCATTCCTCAAACAAAAAATAATGAGATCACTTTCGAATTTGAAGGGATTGGTTTTGCGTTGGCAGCGCCGCCTGATGGCCGGGATTACAAAGAAAAAAACCATGTCTTTGAGACGGAAATGTATATTGACGGAAAACTGATCGAAAAGGCTAATTTACCGACGGCTGTTAATGAGCGCAGGTTTACCCCGTTCTGGCGGTACCGGTTGCCTAAAGGAAAACATAAAGTATTGATCAAAATCCTGAATCCGGTCGACTATGCAACGATTGAGTATAATGATGCTGTGATCTATGATGACCGGCCTTATGAAATTAAATTATAGCACCAGGGATAACCCATACTGACGGTGCATTTAAAAGTAAAACAAGATGAACAGCAAATTACTGGCGCCAACAGCAGCCATTGCTTTTTTGGGAGCAGGCATGATCCAATGCAGACCAAACGAAGAAAAACCCATGAATGTGGTTTTCTTCCTGGTCGATGACCTGGGATGGAGTGATATCGGTTGTTACGGCAGTCGTTTTTACGAAACACCCCATATCGACCGTTTTGCATCGGAAGGTGTACGTTTCACAAGTGCATATGCTGCCTGCCATGTTTGCTCACCATCGCGGGCGAGTATCATGTCGGGCAAATATCCCGCTTCGCTGAACCTGACTGACTGGTTACCCGGTCGTTTGGACTTTCCGTTTCAGAAGCTGAAGAATGTACAGGTTAATCAGCACCTGCCTTATGGTGAGGCTACTATTCCGAAAGTACTTCAGGAGAAGGGATATCGTACGGCCATCTTTGGGAAATGGCATTTGGGAGAGGACTCAGCTTCTACAGCAAGACAGGGATTTGATATCCATGTTCCGGAAGGATGGAGTAAAGGCTGGCCGAACACAGGTTATTTTTCACCCTATGGCATGAAAGGACTTAAGGATGTGGACGATGGTGAGTATCTGACGGACCGGCTAACTGACGAGGCGTTAAAGTATATGGAAGAAAACAGGGAAAATTCTTTTTTCCTTTATCTGTCTCATTTTGCAGTACACGATCCGATTGAAGGACGGTCGGACCTGGTGGAAAAATACGGGAAGAAACTGGCGCAAATTCCGATTCAGGAAGATCGGCGATATATTCTGGAAGGAAATCCCGATTCAAAAGCTACACCAGACAGTACCGCACACGTGGGTTACCGGATATTTGCCGATCAAACAGTCAAAATAAAACAAGATCAGGATAATGTTGAGTTTGCCGCCATGGTCGGAAGTATGGACGAGAGCCTGGGCCGGGTGCTTGCCAAACTGGAGGAATTGAAGCTGGACGAGCGGACGATCGTTATTTTCTATTCCGATAACGGCGGCATGTCGGCAGCTAATTTCTATGAGCCTGACAGGATCATTCCGGAAGATGAGTTAGATAAGGCTTTTTCTACTTCCAATCTGCCTTTGCGGGGAGGAAAGGGATGGCTTTATGAGGGGGGAATCCGGGTACCTTTAATCATCAAGTGGCCGGGTAAAGGATTGGAGGGGGCACTTTGCGACGTGCCTGTCACCAGTCCTGATTTTTTCCCAACGATCCTGGAAATGCTGGGAATACCAATGCCTCAGAGAGTGAAAACAGATGGAATGAGCATGGTCCCTCTGCTAAAAGGCGAAAGTAAGATTGACCGGAATGCTGTTTTCTGGCATTTCCCACATTACAGCAACCATGGTACGCAAAGTCCGGGAGGAGCGGTGCGGAGCGGTAATTATAAATTACTGGAATATTATGAGAATAATACAGTTCAGCTTTTTGACCTGAAAAACGATATAGGGGAGCAACATGACCTTTCTGCGGTGCAGCCTGAAAAGGTAAAAGAATTACAGAAAATGCTTCATGACTGGAGAGAGCGGACAGATGCAAAAATGATGGAACCTAACCCGGATTATCAACTACAATAATAAAATAGAATTTATAACTAAAAACAAAACCATTATGTTTATTGTAAACAGTTATTCACTGGCCATAGTCTTCTGTTTTGTGACTATGCTGTGCTGGGGATCGTGGGGAAATACCCAGAAACTGGCAGGAAAAACCTGGCGCTATGAATTGTTCTACTGGGATTATGTGACCGGCATCCTGCTCCTGTCTTTAATTTTTGCCTTTACCCTTGGTAGCATGGGCGAAAGCGGAAGAAGTTTTATTCCCGATCTGGCCCAGGCAGACCTTGGTAACATAGGGAGCGCTTTCCTTGGCGGTGTCATTTTTAATGCGGCCAATATTCTTCTTTCCACGGCGATTGCTCTTGTGGGCATGTCGGTCGCGTTTCCCGTCGGTATCGGTCTGGCGCTGGTACTGGGCGTTGTCATTAACTATCTGGGTTCCCAAAAGGGTGATCCGTTCTTCCTCTTTCTGGGAGTTGCACTGGTGGCTGTAGCCATTATCCTGAATGCGATGGCTTACGGAAAAACATCGGCCGGAACCCAGAAAGTTACCGGGAAAGGGATCTTAATTTCCGTTGTGGCCGGTATTTTAATGTCATTCTTCTATCGCTTTGTCGCTTCTTCCATGGATCTCGACAATTTTGAAGCGCCGGCAGCAGGGATGATGACCCCCTACACGGCCACGGTCATTTTTTCGCTTGGGATTTTCATCAGCAATTTCCTTTTTAATACGATTTTGATGAAACGGCCGATCAGTGGTGAGCCTACCAGTTACAAAACTTACCTTGCAGGAAAATTCCCCATCCATCTGGTCGGCATTTTAGGCGGGCTGATCTGGGGCATTGGAAATTCCTTTAACCTGATCGCCGCGGGGAAGGCCGGAGCGGCTATCTCTTACGGCCTTGGGCAGGGAGCAACGCTTGTGGCTGCACTTTGGGGCGTATTCATCTGGAAAGAATTCAAAGGTGCATCCAGACAGACAAACGTCATGTTGCTGATCATGTTCGTGCTGTTCGTGTTGGGGATTGTTTCGATCATCTACGCAGGGCAATAAAAACACGGGGACCGGAAAAAGGAGAAAGGACACCGGATAAGATCTCTTCCGTTTTCCGTTTTCCCGTCTCCGGTTTCCGCTTTAATTTCCTCTTTTGGCCCGGTACCCTTCCTTCAGGAGGATCTGCAGTACTTTATCGCGCAGGTCGCCCTGGATCAGGATCTCAGCTTCCTTTGCCGAGCCTCCCACGCCGCATTTTGTCTTCAGCATTTTGGCCAGTTCAGCCAGTGCGCCTTCATCCCCTTTAAACCCTGAAATCAGCGTCACTGCTTTTCCTTTCCTGTTTCGCTTATCCAGGCTTACAATCAGATTTTGCTTATGAGCAGGCAAGCTTGCGGTTGGTGCCTCCTCTTCTCCTTTTTCATATCCGAAGTCGGGATTTGTTGAGTATACAATTCCCAGCCTGTCTTTCCAATCCTTCGCCATAAATCATCCAATTCAAAAAAATAAAACACTGTATTTATATTATTTTATCGGAGAATGGTATTGACTTCTCAAATTCAGCGTGCCAATGATCAAATTACTGTTTTATCATTCAAAGGTAAGGGAAAATTCCGGTGACAGGCGCTCAATTTTCATAGGCAGGTGAACTTTTAAATATGCAATCTGGTTTGATGAAGGGATGAACTAAAAAGAATGAGGAAGTTAATAGAAGTAAATTCGACAGGGGATATTTTAGCTCAATATCAGGATACACCGGTAGGCCTTTTACTGGAATATCAAAATCTGAACCGTCCGTTTTGTCATTATCAGCAGCCTCAGATGCTGATCGGGATGTGTATGGACAACCGCAAGAATCTTTGGATTCCCGATAACTTTGCTTATGTGATCCGGTCGGGAGGGGCCAATCTTTTTTATCATGAGTTTCAGGTCTCCTATGCGATCGGGGTTGGCGGCGTAAAGTATATCGGGCTCATCGGGCATTCAGGTTGCGGAATGGTCCATCTGGACGAGCGCAGGGAGCAGTTCGTTTCAGGACTTGTCAGAAATGCCGGGTGGAAAAAAGAAACGGCAAGGATGCATTTTGAAAATCTGTCGATGTTCTTTGAAATCGGAGATGCTGTGGAGTTTGTGATGGCTGAAACCGACCGTCTGCGAAAGCGCTACCCTGCCGTTTTGGTTGCTCCTTTGTTCTATGAAATGGAAACGGGGAAGATGCTCCAGATAAAATAGTTCTCCGGATGTTTCTGAAGGGAGGAATGAGTGTGATCGGTAAGGATACAAACAGAAAAAGGCTGTCTCAAAAACCCGGGACAGCCTCTTCCTGTTGTGGAGATAACCGCTAAAACTGAACCGTCAGCCCCGCCAGAAAATTGATCCCGGCCTGGGGATAATAGCCATCCATTTTATAGCGTTGCCCTCCGTAAATGTACGGATAAACCCAGGCATTGCTCTCGTATTCCGTGTCAAAGATGTTATTAACCAGCAAATGCAGTTTCACATCCCTAAACAACGTGTTCTTTAGTTGATAATCGATTTTCAGGTTATTGACAAACCAGGCGTCCAGTTTGCGGTCCGCGTTCGAGGTATTATCAATATACTGGTCGCCGGCATAGTTGGAAAGCAGGCTGAAACCCAATGAGCGGAGCGGGTGAAAGCTGATCTGACTGTTGATAACCACCTGGGGTGAGAATGCCAGGTCTGTTTTGCCCAGCTCATCGGCCACCTGCCCTCCGGTATCCCAGTTGTCGACATATTCGGTAAAATTTTTCACTTTATTCCGGCTGAAGGTCGCGTTCAGATCCCACTTCAGACTGTTACTGATTTTCAAACCCCCGGAGAGCTCGATCCCCGTCCGGTAACTGTCGTCCGCGTTGACCATGATGGGACTCCCTACATCATTGATCTCACCGGTCAGGATCAGCTGATCTTTATAGCGCATATAGTACAGATTGGCACCCAGTAACCAGCGCGATGTTTTATGTGAGTACCCGGCTTCGTAATCGTTCAGCGTTTCCGAAACCGGCTGTTTGCCATTCGGATTGGCATCGATGAAATTACTGCGTGTGGGCTCGCGGTTAGCACGCCCATAACTCAGATAGGCTTCACTGTTCTCATCGGGGCGGTAAAAAATACCGGCTTTGGGATTGAAAAAATCATAACTGTGCGATTGGGTCACATCGCGCAGGTCGTCGTCAATGCCTTCTATATCATAGTCGATACGGCGGTATTGAAGGTCCCCGTACAGGCTCACGGTTGCCGACAACTGATAAAGGTATTTGCTGTAAACGTTAAAATCTTTTTTCAGCCCTGTTCCCCGGTACCACTCATGATTCATTTCATTGTTCCCGTAATTGGCAGCCCAGATCACCTTGCCGAAATGATTCCCGTCGTATTCATTATACCCTCCGCCAATGGTCAGCGATGATTTATCCTTTTCATACTGAACGGAGAAAACTCCGCCGTACAGGTCATTGTCGAGCCATTTCCGTTTGACAAGGTCGGTTACCGCGCCTTCAGAAGGAGCTGTCATCGTATAATCCCTGTAGTCCTCGTCGTAATCGTAATTCTCATAATAACCTTTGCCCTGGGTCAGATAAAGCGACGCATTGAAATGAAGGAAAGGATTGAAGGCGTGCGAAAAGTGAAGCTGATAATAGTTCTGCTGGTAATGATCTACTTCATTTTCATAGGTGTACAGGTTATAGGTCCGGGCATTTGCCCCGACCATTTCGTCGTAGCGGATCTGGTTCTCGCGTTCCGAACCACCCAGCAGCCAATGATCCCTGTAAAGCTCCATCCCCTGAGCGTCGTTGTTCAGCTTGACCGAAGGTACACCGTTCCAGGCCTGGTAGGTCTCTTCAATACCGGAGAAAACATTGATTTTCAGGATTGTTTTTTCTGAAAAATATCCGGCTGACACGAAAAATGATTTCAGGTCAGATGAGGCACGGTCAATGAAACCATCGGAAGAAACTTTGGAAAGGCGCAGATCGACCGAAAAGTGATCGTTCAGAAGTCCGCTTCCGGCGCTGACCGAATTTTTCCAGCTGTTGAATGAGCCGGCTGAAGATTTGTACAGGGCATAGGGCTTTTCTTTTAAGGCATTGGTCTGCAGGTTCAGGCTTCCTCCGAAGGCTGCCGCGCCGTTCACCGAAGTTCCCACTCCCCTCTGAATCTGCACATTGTCGGTCGATTCGGCCAGATCGGGAATGTCGACAAACCAGGTCCCGTGCGATTCGGCATCATTGGTCGGAATGCCGTTAATCGTCACATTGATCCGGTTCAGATCGGTCCCGCGGATGCGGAAGTTCGTGTAACCAATGCCTGTTCCCCCGTCTGAACTGATCACAAAAGACGGAGTCATGCTGAGCAGGTAAGGGATATCCTGCCCGAAGTTGCGTTCCTCCAGTTCTGATTTGCCGATCGTGGTCTTTGCCACCGGCGTCCGTTCACTGGCACGGGTGGCTTCAACCAGCACTTCTTCGGTCATAATTCCGGAGCGCCAGAGAATAATCTGCAGGTCAGCCGTTTTTTTTAGATCGATCCTGCGTTCCCAGGTGGTATAACCCATGAACGACACCTTTAATGCGTAGTTGCCTGCCTTCAGCCGGGTAAACTGAAATTCTCCGTTTTCACCGGCCGGCATTCCCCGGAAATTGTCGTTTAACACGACATTCGCCCCTGGCAGGGGCTCTCCCGCTTCATTCTTTACCACACCGCGGACGGTTAACTGCCCGGATGTGTACACTGCCGCACTCAGCAACAGCAATACAAAAAAAACACGCTTCATTTTGCTTTTGAAATTTTTGGTTAATAACTAACCAATGAGGCAGGAATACATCATTCCTTTTTTCGCCCTCCCTCCGCCGGCATTACCCGGATCAGGTTCTGTGGGTATGATCTCAGTCCGTTACTTTAGGACACCCCATTGCGTAAAATCAGGGCAAAGATACGACAAAAATACCTCTCTTTCGCTCCTGGGGTTGGCTAAAGGAAATGAAAAGCTGAAAATATTTCATACGTTTCCATATTTTCAATTCAACCAACTGCAAATCTACGTATTCTGCGTCATCGCCTTAAGAAGCTTATCAACGGTATGGAACTCGCGGAAAGATATCGCCTCGGGCGGACGCTACGGCTTCAATGCTTGTTTCATATTCAACGCTTTATAAAGCGAAAAAATGACTTGAAACCGGTCAATTTGTCTCTTTTTCCGGCTTGATTTCAGGCTCTTTCTCCGTGGTACGCAGTTTGTAAAATCTTCTGTAAAAACAATGTTGAACTAAAGTATAGGAGGGAAAACGATGTTACCATTAATCAGAAACAAAAAGAGTACACCCAGCTTGTTTGACGACTTTTTCGGAAGTAACTTCTGGAATGATTTTTATGAAAGATCCGGGTATAAAGGAGCTCCTGCCGTCAATGTATATGAAGGCAAGGACAATTACGGAATTGAAGTGGCTGCTCCGGGCCTGGACAAAAAAGACTTCCACATCGATATCAGGGATAATGTGCTGACGATTTCCTCAGAAAAGAAGGAAGAAAAGGAAGCGAAAGAAGGGAACAAAGTCGTGTTCTCCGAATTTAACTATTCGTCTTTCAGCCGTTCATTCCAGTTGCCCGAGGGGGTCGATGTGAACAAGATCAGCGCCAGCCACCAAAATGGCATTCTGAAGATCCGCCTTCCCAAGCGGGAGGAATACGTTCAAAAAGCTCCAAGAACAATAGAGATTTCATCCGAATAAAATTGATTTTTAATGGCCGGATGGAACTCGCATGAATTTGTTCATACGTGTTTGTGTTGATTGGCAAACATGCTTGTTTCATAAAAAGGTTTTAGACCCCGCTCCGGCGGGGTTTTTTTACAGCCATTTTCTTCGTTTGAAAAACTGATAAAGTCCCACTACCAGCAGTAACAGGAATAAGGAGAACAAAGGAAACGCGTAAGGCTGTTCTGCCAGGGGTATCCCGGCGAGGTTCACCCCGAAAAGTCCCGAGAAAAAACTGAGGGGGAGAAACAATGCAGCGACGAGCGAAAGCACATACATTCGTTTGTTGATCTGTTCGTTCTGTCGTTGGTTCAGGGTCTCCATACTAACAGTTGCCAGATCGCGCGCCGCATCCAGTGCTTCCAAAAAACGCATCAGGTGGTCGGCGACTTCCCGTAAACGGATTTGTTGTTTGGCGGTCATCCAGCCCGTCTTTTCCAACTGTAGTTTATTCAGGGCATCCCGCTGAGGGATCAGGAAGCGCTTCAGTTGGATGATCTGCCTGCGAAGGTGGTGCAGTTCCGAACGGCAGTCGGCGCGGCTCTCCTCCATTACCTGTTCTTCCATTCCGATGGCGCGATCCTCGATATTTTCCATCAACTCACCCATGTTGACGACAATGCGCTCATTCAGCCTCACGATGAATTCGCCCGTTGACAGGGGCGGGTTACCCTGTTCGATGTCGCTGAGCAGATTCTGTATGGACAGTAAGCTTTTTTTCTGACACGATATCAGCATATTTTTTGTAGCCAGGATCCGGACAGAAATCATATTCTCCGGCTTTTCACCGCTGATCTTATTGATTCCCCGCACGATCAGAAGCAGCTCATCGGACGAGACGGCCGCACGCGGTCTTGATTCCGGTTTTGTAAGTGCATGGACGGCTGATTCGCCGATATTGAGTGACTGGAGCAGCGTTTTTGTTTCCGGCACGGTAAAATTAAGTTGCAGCCAGATATAATCATTCTCATGTCTGATCGCAGGCAGACGCTCTGCACTGATCTTTTCGGCCGATTTGGCGACCGAGTCAATGTAATAGGCATGCAAAACAGCGTTCTTCATAAGTGGCATTTTTAATGAAGCTGAGCGTAGCGCGCAGCGCTTTCCAGGTCTTGTGTCTATTTCGGGTTCAGTTCTCCGAATTTCCGTTTCTTTTGCACATAGAACTTCCAGATAATGCTTTTGCAAAGGATCTCCCGATGCCATTTTGGCATGGCTACCGTTTTTAGCAATCTTCTTTTCTGTTTTAACGCCGGCCACGCTTTATAAAAGGATAGATGGGCATTCCAGACACTTACAAAGCCGGCCGGATTCCTTTCGGCCAGGAATTTCAGTGCGGCGGCTCCGTCGAGCAGCATTCTTACGGTCAGTACCTTAAACAGCTTTCCGGAGGGAAGGTTTTTATAAAGAAGAAAAAGACTGTTCCGGAAGTTCAGGTACAGTTTTCGGGGGTTGTCGTATGAAAGCGATCCGCCGCCAAGGTGATAAACAGTGCTAAAGGGTGTGTACATCACCCGGTATCCGGCATTTTTCAACCTCCAGCACAAGTCAATCTCTTCCATATGGGCCCAGAAGTCAGGATCAAAGCCTCCGGAGTTCCTGAACGCTTCAGCCCGGACTGCCATACAGGCTCCGCTGGCCCAGAAAATTTCGCATGGCTCGTTGTACTGTCCCACATCTTTTTCGTTGACATTCAACAGCCGGCCGCGACAGAAAGGGAAGCCCAGCTTATCGATGAATCCCCCGGCTGCTCCGGCGTATTCAAACTCATCTTTTTTTTGCCAGCTTTTAATTTTAGGCTGAACTGCAGCGATCGTCGGGTCTTCTTCCATCATGCCGGTCAGCGGACTGATCCAGCCGGGAGTCACCTCCACATCGGAGTTCAGCAGGATGAAGTAGTTGGCGCTGACCTGGCTGAGTGCCACATTGTATCCTTTTGCAAAGCCGTGATTTTCCTGCAGATCAATGACCGTAACCCCGGGGAAGCTGCGGTGAAGCAGGGCGAGCGAGCCATCGGTCGATCCGTTGTCGGCAACAATGATCTCCACTCCATCCTCCCGGCTGTGGGCGATGACCGAAGGCAAAAAACGCGAAAGCAGTTTTTCGCCGTTCCAGTTCAGAATAACGATCGCGGTGGTTGATTTCATCCGGCAAAGTTAACTATCCGGCCAGAAGACGGGAAATGATGCCCACTAAATCGTCTTTGCTCAGCACAGCCAGTTTTTCCCGGATCTTATCCATCTTCTCCGGTCCGCCCGAAGCAGCGAGTTCCTGCAATTCTCTGAGCTGTTTTCCGGTCAGTTCTTCTTCGAGGATCTGCCAGAGCCGGCTTTCCTTTTCTTTTGCAGCCGGGGCTCCCAGTGTTTCCAGTTCTGTGATGGCCGCATCCAGTACCTGGCGTGCCTTTGTCCGGACCGGATCCTCTTTTTCCTGATTGCCGGTCACGTCGCGCAACTGCCAACTGGAATAATCGTGTTTCAGCTCACCGATCAGCTTCAGTACAGCGTGATCTTTCCCAAAGATCCTTTGGGCAAACAGGAGCGTCTGGCTTTTCCATCCTTCCAGGTCAAAATCCCTGCCTGAAAGTTTTTCCCGTTGTCCCCTGAGCAGGGCAATTTCTTTCGTGTCCATACGATTCAATATTCGCAGTCGTTCAGAAAAGGTTTGTGAACGATTTTCCGTTTAAAGTTAAGCCTTATCCGCTGCACAACAAAGCGGAATCCTTACTTTTATTTCTATCCGAGATATTTATTTACCACTGAGAAGAAGGTGTCGAAATAGGCTGAATTGGCGGCGACAATTTCGCGGCCAAAAAGATAATTGTCGCCTCCTTTGAAATCGGTGACTTTTCCGCCCGCCTCCTTCACCAGGATAATGCCTGCGGCGATGTCCCATGCGTGGAGCGCATGTTCGAAGAATCCGTCATAGCGGCCGCAGGCCACATAAGCCAGGTCGACTGCTGCGGAACCCATCCGCCTCATTCCCCGGGTTTCGACCATGAAAAACTCCAGCACCTTCAGGTACTGCGCCATGATCTCGAAACTATAGTACGGAAAGCCGGTGGCCAGCAGGACATCTTCATGTCTGGAGGATGATGAAACCGAAATGCGTTTCCCGTTCAGCCAGGCGCCTCCGCCTTCCCAGGCCGAGAAGAGCTCATCCTGCCCAACTTCATAGACCACTCCGGCCACGGGGCTATTGTCCCGGGTCAGCCCGATGGATACCGAGTGCGGAAAAATCCCGTGAATGAAGTTCGTCGTTCCGTCGAGCGGATCGATCACCCATTGCCAGGTTTCGCCGTTCTGTCCGGCGGTGCCTTCTTCGGTAATAAAGCCGGCCTCGGGAAGAATCTCCCTGAGCCGCTTCACGATCATCTTTTCTGCATTCTTGTCAACATAAGTGACCAGGCTGGCTTTTCCCTTCAGTTCGATATCGCCTGCGGTGATTTTTGAACGTTCTTCCCGGATAAACTGACCGGCCTTTCTTGCGATTTCGCCAAGTTGTATGCAAATGTTCTGTAAGTCCATATCGTTTTAGTATCAGGATGTCTTATCCAATCGTTATCTTTGTTTGGCCCCGGCACAAAAATAGGAAACTTAATCAAGCCATTTCATCATGAAAACCTGGAATTTTGGAATAATCGGAACCGGAAACATTGCTGACTTTCATGCAAAAGCCGTTCAAAGCCTCGGCAACTGCAGGCTACAGGGTGTTTATGGGAGAAATGTTGTAAAGACAGAACAGTTGGCGCAGAAATATGCCTGTGCAATTTACCGCAACGCTCAGGAAATGTATGAAGATCCTGCAATCGATATCATTGCGGTTGCAACTCCCAGCGGAGCACATGTTGATCCGGTCGTGGAAGCTGCCCGTTACGGCAAACACGTGATTTGTGAAAAACCCCTTGAGATCAGTTTGGACCGGATTGACAGGATGATTGAAGCGCATGTGAAATCGGGAACCCGTCTGGGCGGGATTTTTAACTACCGTTTCAATGAACCGGTTCGAATCCTTAAGAAGGCGGTCGATCAGGGACGTTTCGGCGTCATTACCAACGCCTCGGTTTATGTGCCCTGGTGGCGCAGCAATGCCTATTACGACAGCAGCTGGAGAGGAACAAAGGCCCTGGATGGCGGGGGTGCACTGATGAACCAGTCGATCCACATGGTCGATATGCTGCAGTATATGATGGGGCCCGTGGCGTCCCTGCAGGCTTACGTGGGCACGCTGGGGCACCCGCAGATCGAGGTGGAAGACACAGCGGTGGCCATTTTAAAATTTAAAAATCAGGCGCTGGGAATGATTTACGGCTCAACCGCTTCGTTTCCCGGTCAGTTCCGCAGGCTGGAGATCACCGGTACCAGGGGAACGGCCATTCTTGAGGAAAACAGCCTGAAGGTTTGGCAGTTTGCAGAATCAAGGGATGAAGACTATGCGATCAGGGAAAAATACAGTACCATTGAAGGGGGCGGAGGCGTGTCTGATCCGATGGCCATTCCTTTTGAGCCCCACGCCCGGAATATTGAAGCCTTTATTAACGCTGTGGAACAAAACAAGCCTTTTGAAATAGACGGAGAAGAAGCCCGCAAATCGGTGGAGATCATCACCGCGATCTATCAGGCGGCAGATGAACACCGGGAAATAATTTTAAAATAAATATCTCAGCCTCTACTTCCCCAAAGCAAGATGATGGCTGCACTGCCGCTTTTGATACTGAATTCAGTTCATTCAGGCCGGCGGTGCGCCATGCCAGCATCCGGTACAGGTCCGTTGGCCGGGAGATAAAGGCTCTTTTACAGCAGGTCGCTGGCCAGTTCGGCCAGATAGCTTCGTTCGCCCTTAATGAGGTTGACATGTGAGAACAGTTCCTGTTTACGCATCTTGTCGGTCATATACGATAACCCGTTCGACTTCATGTCCAGATAAGGGGAATCGATTTGCTGAAGGTCGCCCGTAAATACCATTTTGGTGCCTTCCCCCGCACGGGTGATAATCGTTTTTATTTCGTGTGGGGTCAGATTTTGAGCTTCATCCACAATAAAATAGGCATTCGACAAACTTCGCCCGCGGATATAGGCAAGCGGGGTGATGATCAGCCGTTCATCCTTCAGCAGTTCCTCGATCTTCTGGTATTCCGGACTGCGGGGGTTAAAAGCGTGTTTAATCACCGAAAGGTTATCAAAAAGAGGCTGCATATAAGGACTGATCTTTTCCGACGCATCACCCGGCAAATAGCCTAAATCTTTATTGGACAAGGCAACAATAGGTCTGGCAAGCAGGATCTGTTCGTAAAGTTTGTGCTGTTCCAGCGCTGCGGCCAGCGCCAGCAGCGTTTTTCCGGTTCCGGCTTTCCCGGTCAGGGAAACCAGTTTGATCTCCGGGTCCAGCAGGGAGTTCAGACTGAAGGTCTGCTCTGCATTGCGGGGTTTGATTCCGTAGGCCGTTTTTTTCTCCACCCGGACCATGCGGACGGAGGCATTGTCATAACGGCCCAACACGCTTGATTTATTTCCCTTCAGGATATAATATTCGTTCGCCGTTGGCGTTGCCGGCAATTTCACCTCATCGGTTACGGGGAAAGAGCCCTCATTATAGAGCGTATCGATCAGTTTGTCACTGAACCCGTCAATATCGGTAATCGATTTCTCAAATACATGCGGATCTTTGATCTGGTCGTTTTTGTAATCCTCCGAAAGAATGCCCAGCGATTTGGCCTTCATCCGCAGGTTGATGTCTTTCGATATCAGGATGGTCGGTCTTTTGGGGTTTTCCTTCGTGATAAAATCGGCGATGGCCAGGATCCGGTGATCAGGAATATCATCCTTGAACGATTGTTTCATTGTTTCGGAAAATGGTTTTCCCGTTGAAATAATCAGCTTTCCCATCTCCGCCCCGAGTTTGATGCCACCGTTAAATGACTTCTCACCCACGATGCTGTCCAGTATCCGTACAAACTCCCGGGCCTGAAAATTGATCGGATCGTTCCCTTTTTTGAATTTATCAAGTTCTTCAAGAACGGTTATCGGAAGGATGATATCGTTATCTTTGAACTGGTAAATGCAGGTGTGGTCGTGCAGGATGACATTCGTGTCGAGCACGAAAATTTTGGTAAGTTTCTTCTTCGCCATATCCTTTTCTGTTAGGAAGTAAAAGTAGAAAAAAAATAAGGATTTGGATTTAATTCGCCCGCAAAAAGTATGGAGGCCAAAAAGAACAGGAAACAAATGAATAAAGAATGATTGCAATGAATGACTATGCTGATACCCTGGAATACCTGTACAGTCAACTCCCCATGTTTCACAGGACCGGGGCCGCGGCTTACAAGGATAACCTGGATAATACCTTTGCGCTGGACGAATTGTTCGGTCATCCGCACCGGGCGTTCAGGTCTGTCCATGTGGCAGGGACCAATGGTAAAGGATCCGTTTCTCATATGCTCGCCTCGGTGCTTCAGGAGGCAGGATATCAGGTTGGATTGTACACCTCGCCTCATCTGGTCGATTTTCGGGAGCGGATCAGGGTCAATGGCGGGATGATGCCGGAAGATGAGGTGGTATCGTTCGTCGGCCGGTTTCGGGAACTGAATGAGGTCGCAAAACTTGAACCTTCATTTTTTGAGCTGACTGTTGCCATGGCTTTTGACTTTTTCAGGAAGAAGAAAGTGGATGTGGCCGTTGTGGAAGTCGGACTGGGAGGACGGCTCGATTCCACCAACATTATCTGCCCCGAAGTGTCGGTCATCACCAACATCAGCCTGGACCATACCGCCTTGCTGGGAAAGACGGTTCCGCAGATCGCAGCCGAGAAGGCGGGCATCATTAAAGCGGGCATTCCGGTTGTGGTTTCGGAGAG
>JBFXKJ010000039.1:0-22363 GCA_050173895.1 Mangrovibacterium sp.
ATCCCATTTCGGGGCACTGGGTCTGGGGCGGCGGCTGGTTATCACAGATGGCGACACCGTTTCACGACTTTGCCGGTTCTACGGTGGTCCATTCGGTCGGCGGGTGGATTGCGCTGGCCGGAGCGATTGTTCTGGGCCCCCGGATCGGCAAGTACGACAAGAGCGGGAAAGCGCGGGCCATCCCGGGCCACAACCTGACTTTCGGGGCGCTGGGAGTGTTTATCCTGTGGCTGGGATGGTTTGGGTTTAACCCCGGATCACAGCTGGCAGCCTCCGGAACAGCGAACATTACAGCCGTGTCTCACATTTTCCTGACCACGAATATGGCTGCCGGAGCCGGTACGGTTGCCGCCATCCTTGTAAGCTGGTTCCGTTACGGAAAACCGAGCCTCAGTCTTGGGTTAAACGGTGCTCTGGCGGGGCTTGTCGGCATCACCGCGGGTTGTGATGCCGTCTCGGCCACAGGGGCCGTGCTGATCGGGCTTCTCTCGGGAGTGATCCTCGTTTATGCCGTATCGTTCATGGATCAGACCCTGCGGATCGACGATCCGGTGGGCGCCGTTTCCGTGCATGGCATTTGCGGAGCAGCAGGCACCATCTTTGTCGGGCTGTTTGCGCAGGACGGCGGACTCTTTTATGGCGGCGGCGCCTCCCTGCTTGTCACCCAGTTGACCGGTGTGGCAGCCGTCGGGGCATGGGCTTTCCTAACCGGATTCAGCCTCTTCAAACTGTTGAAGGCAACCATCGGCCTGCGGGTTCACAAACGGGTGGAAGAAGAAGGCCTGGACATATATGAACATGGGGAAACTGCCTACAATTAATTCCTTCAGCCTTTAAGTCTGTAGCTTTTCCCAAGGGGGTTCTGCATCGGCAGGCCCCCTTTTTCTTTACTCTTTGCGCTGAGTTCCTGACTCTTGACTCCTGACTCCTGACTCCTGGTTCCTGGCTCTTGGTTCTATGCCTTATAGGCGTCCCAGGGCTTAATGTTGATGTCTTCGAGCCGGTATTTGCAGATGGCGTAAATAAAAGCGCTGGCCACCCTTGCATTGGTGATGAGCGGGATGTTGTAGTCGATCGAGTTTCTCCGGATCCGGTACCCGTTACTCAGCTCCCGCTTGGTATAGTTTTTCGGGATGTTGACGACCAGGTCGATCTTTTTCTCCTTCAGGTAATCGATTGTGTTGGGTTTCTGGTCTTCCTCATCCGGCCAGTGCAGCAGCGTCGAATCGACCTTATTTTCGCGGAGGAAACGGTGTGTGCCTTCGGTTGCAAAAATGTTGAAGCCCCGTTCGGCCAGCAGTCGGGCGCTGTTAAGCAGCTCGAGCTTGGAGCGGGCCGGACCTGAGGAGATCAGGATGTTTTTCTTTGGGAATCGGTATCCGACCGATAACATTGACTTCAGGATGGCCTCGTAAAAGTTTTCACCGATACAGCCCACCTCTCCGGTCGACGACATGTCCACTCCCAGCACGGGGTCGGCATTGAGCAGGCGTGCAAAAGAGAACTGCGGCGCTTTCACCCCGACATAATCGAGCTCGAAGAGCGACTTGTCGGGTTTTTGATAGGGCAGTCCCAGCATTACCTGGGTGGCGATTTCAATGAGGTTGATCCTCATCACCTTCGACACGAAGGGGAAGCTGCGTGAGGCGCGCAGGTTACATTCAATCACCTTGATATCGTTGTCCTTAGCCAGGAACTGGATATTGAAAGGCCCGGAAATATTGAGCGCCTTCGCGATCTGGCGGGAGATCTTTTTCACCCGGCGGATGGTCTCCACGTACAGCTTCTGCGGCGGAAACACAATAGTCGCATCGCCCGAGTGCACCCCGGCAAATTCCACATGTTCAGAAATGGCATAAGCCACCATTTCACCTTTGTCGGCCACGGCATCCATTTCAATCTCTTTGGCCGACTCGATGAATTCGCTCACCACCACCGGATGTTCCTTCGATACGTCGGCGGCCATCTGCAGGAAATGGCCGAGCTGCTCGAAGTTCGACACCACGTTCATGGCTGCGCCCGAGAGCACATACGAAGGGCGGATGAGCACGGGGAAGCCCACCACTTCAATAAATTTGTAAATATCTTCGATACTGGTCAGCTCGCTCCACCGCGGCTGGTCCACGCCAAGCTGATCGAGCAGGGAGCTGAATTTCTTGCGGTCTTCGGCATTGTCGATCATCAGCGCCGAGGTACCCATGATGGGCACATTCTCTTTATGGAGCCTCATCGCCAGGTTATTGGGGATCTGACCGCCAACGGAAAGGATCACCCCGCGGGGTTTTTCCAGGTCCACGATATCCATCACCCTTTCAAAAGTAAGCTCATCAAAGAACAGGCGGTCGCAGGTATCGTAATCGGTACTCACTGTTTCCGGATTATAATTGATCATGACCGCGCGGAGTCCGTCTTTGCGTACCGTTTCGATGGCATTCACCGAACACCAGTCGAACTCGACCGAGCTCCCGATCCGGTAGGCGCCCGAGCCCAGGACGATAACCGATTGATTGTCGTTGGCAAATTCCACATCGTGCTCGGTTCCGTGATAGGTCATGTACAGGTAATTGGTCTGTGCGGGATACTCGCCGGCGAGTGTGTCGATCTGCTTTACAAAGGGTATGATCCCTTTTGATTTGCGGAAGTTCCGTACTTCCATAAGCCGTCCGTTGATCTCCCTGCCAGAGACTTTCAGCACCATGCGGGCGATCTGAAAGTCGGAGAAGCCGGCTTTCTTGGCCTGGAGCAAAAGTTCAGGGTCCAGCTCTTCCAGGCTGTCGTGTTTGCGTAGTTTCAGTTTCAGTTTATAGATCAAGTGAAGCTTGTGGAGGAACCAGCGGTCTATTTTTGTCTTCTCATAAATCTGATCGATCGTATAGCCATTGCCGAAAGCTGCCGCAATTGCAAAGATTCGGCGGTCGGTGGGAAACTGCAGCTCGCGGTCGATCTCTTCGATAGTAATCTCTTCCTTGTTTCCTACGAAGCCGTGCATGCCCACGCCGACCATGCGGATCCCTTTTTGAATGGCTTCTTCGAAGCTGCGCCCGATGGCCATGATCTCTCCGACCGACTTCATGGAGCTTCCCAGGTTTTTCGAAACGCCCGAAAACTTGTTCAGGTCCCAGCGCGGGATCTTGCAAACCACATAGTCGAGCGCCGGCTCAAAACAGGCTGTGGTCACCTTGGTGACGGAGTTTTTCAGTTCATGGAGTCCGTAGCCAAGTCCCAGTTTCGCGGCGACAAAGGCCAGGGGGTAGCCGGTAGCCTTGGAGGCCAGTGCGGATGAGCGCGAGAGACGGGCATTGACTTCAATGACGCGGTAATCTTCCGAATTCGGGTCCAGGGCAAACTGAACGTTGCATTCGCCGATCACGCCGATGTGGCGGATAATTTTAATGGAAACCGCCCTGAGCTTATGGTATTCTGCATTTGAAAGGGTCTGTGAGGGAGCGACAACGATGCTTTCGCCGGTGTGGATACCCAGCGGGTCGAAGTTCTCCATGTTACAGACCGTAATACAATTGTCGTATTTGTCGCGCACCACTTCATATTCAACCTCTTTCCATCCCTTCAGGGATTCTTCGACCAGGATCTGGGGTGAATAGGAAAAAGCGCTGGAAGCCAGCTTCTCCAGTTCCTCATTGTTGGTGCAAAATCCGCTGCCCAATCCGCCGAGCGTATAGGCGGCACGGATGATGATCGGAAATCCGAGCTTTTCGGCTGCCACACGCGCTTCCTCCATATTCACGCAGGCGATGCTCCGGGGGGTCCCTACCTGGATCTCGCCGAGCTTTCCGGCGAAGATCTCCCGGTCTTCCGTGTCGATGATCGACTGAACCGGAGTTCCGACCACCTGGATATTGTACTTTTCAAGAATGCCCTGGCGGAACAGGTCGACCCCGCAGTTCAGGGCGGTCTGACCACCGAAGGCCAGCAAGATGCCGTCCGGATTTTCTTTTTTGATGACCTGCTCCACGAAATAAGCAGTTACCGGCAGGAAGTAAATGCGGTCGGCAATGCTTTCAGAAGTCTGGATGGTCGCAATATTCGGGTTGATCAGGATGGTTTCGATCCCTTCCTCCTTCAATGCTTTGAGGGCCTGAGACCCGGAGTAGTCGAACTCACCGGCTTCACCGATCTTCAACGCACCTGAACCCAGTACGATCACTTTTTTTATGCTTGTATTCAGTCTTGCCATCTTCTTGTATCTTATATCTTATATCTTATATCTTGATTCTTGATTCCTGAATCTTGATTCTTATCATTTCCTGCTTTTTTCTATATTCCCGATAAACTCATCGAACAGGTAGTCGGTATCGACCGGGCCGCTTGACGCTTCGGGGTGGAACTGGGTGGAAAAGAAGGGTTTGGTCTTATGCCGGATCCCCTCGTTCGTCTGGTCATTTACATTGACAAACAAAGGCTCCCAGTCGCCGGGAAGGGTATCGTCGGCCACGGCATAACCATGGTTCTGCGAGGTGATAAAGCAACGGTCGGTTCCCGTGAGCAGCACCGACTGATTATGGCTCCGGTGGCCGAACCGGAGTTTGTAAGTATCGGCGCCGGCCGCACGGGCCAGGAGCTGATTTCCCAGACAAATTCCCATGATGGGCTTCGCTGTTTCCAGAGCTTTTCTAAGGTTGTCGACTGTTTCGCCGCACATGGCGGGATCGCCCGGCCCATTTGAGATGAAAACACCATCGTAGTCCTCCTTGTTGAAATCATAATCCCAGGGCACGCGGATGACCGTCGCATTTCGCTGTAACAGGCAACGGATAATGTTGTTTTTCACGCCGCAGTCGACCAACACCACCCGGTAGTCTCCGGTTCCGTACACTTCGCGGGAAGTCGTACTGGCGATGGCCACCAGGTTTTCCTTGTTGGGATCATAAAATTCAACCTCCTCATCCTCAAACTCAATTTTGCCGAGCATGGAACCTTTTTCACGAAGGATCTTGGTAAGCGCGCGGGTGTCGATCCCGCTGATCCCGGGCACCTCCCACTCCTTCAGCCAATCGCCCAGGCTTTTGCGCGCATTCCAGTGACTGTATTCTTCCGAGTAATCGGAAATGATCAGGCCGCTGACATGAACCTTACGCGATTCATAATACTCATGGATGCCATCCTTTTGAAGGTCGGAAGGGACACCATAATTTCCGATCAGGGGGTAGGTTGAAACCAAAATCTGCCCCGTATATGAAGGATCTGTTAAACTTTCAGGATAACCGGTCATGGCCGTATAAAAAACCACCTCGCCCGCGATTGACTTCTCAAAACCGAACGATTTTCCCTCGAACCGGGACCCGTCTTCCAAAATCAAACTGACTTTTCTTGCCTTTACCATTTTCTGATCACTTATTATTTAAAAAAAATGCGTCTGGCTACTGATGTAGGGCAAACGCATTGTGCTTAATTTTTCTATTCTGATATCTTCTTCTATACAGCATTTCTCTCTTTCTTCGGTATTCAGACCGGTTGTTCAGGATCCCTCCTGCCGAATCCGGTACAAAAATATAAATTATTCTGAAATAAAATTTGTTTTTCCTGCAAAATGAATATTTTTGCAAAGAATTTGTATTTATATACAAAAAGCAATGAAGAATCGCACGCAACGACAGCTTATGATCAGGAAAATCCTCAGTTCAATGGCCATCCACAGTCAGGAGAAGCTGCTGGCTGAGCTTCAGGCACAGGGATACGAACTGACGCAGGCGACCCTGTCGCGCGATCTGAAGATTCTGAAAGTAGCGAAGGTTCCGGACGGGAAGATCGGCTACCGGTATGTGATTCCGGAAGGGATTGGCAGCACGCAGCCGGCCGGGAGGATGAACTTTCTGGTGGACGGGTTCAGGGACATTCAGTTTTCGGGCAACCTGGCAGTCATGCGGACACAGCCGGGTTATGCCAGCAGCATCGCTGCGGCGTTTGACAGTGCCGAGCCGTACGAGATACTGGGCAGCATTGCCGGCGATGATACCATTCTGCTGGTGATGCGGGAAGGGATCAGACCGGTTGATCTGATAAGGAGTTTAATTTCAATCATGCCAAAATTAAGGGAAAAGATTTCCTGGGAACAGGTATAAAAATGAGCAAAAAAGAAAGCGCCGAAAGCCTTTGTGGGCTCAGGCAGCGTGAGTTGTTGAATGGCCGCTAAATTAAGAGTGAATGTAAAATGAAAAAACTGGAAGATATAAAGGTACATGTCGCGAATGTTTCCCACCTGAAATACACGACAGAAATCAACGACACCATCGACATGGCGTCGAAAGAGCGTGGAACAGGTATTGCCAGGAGGACCGACGAATACATTAACAACAAGATTCTGGAGGGAAAGGCGATCATCGCCATGGATGGCGATGACTTTGCGGGTTTTTGCTATATCGAGTCGTGGGGGCACAATCGCTTTGTCGCCAACTCGGGCTTGATCGTGAAGAAGGAATACCGTGGCTGCGGGCTGGCGAAAGAGATCAAGAAAAAGGCTTTTCAGTTATCGAGGACCAAGTTCCCTGATGCGAAGATATTCGGTTTGACCACCGGTCTGGCCGTGATGAAGATCAACCACGAACTGGGTTACCGTCCCGTCACCTTTTCGGAACTCACCGACGACGATGCTTTCTGGAAGGGTTGCCAGAGCTGCGTGAATTATGACATTCTGCAGCGGACCAACCGGACCAAATGCCTGTGTACGGGAATGCTCTTTGACCCGGCCTGGGAAAAGGAAAAGGTTCAGGCAGAACCGAAAAGCAAACGGGTATCGCTTTTGGAAATGATCGGCCGGCTGAAGCCCAAAAACGGAACAAACGGACGGGAGTCGGGGCTGGGGATATTCAGGAAGGCAAAGCAGATGTAGCGGAAACCGGAGCAGAGAGACCGGAGATCGCTCAGTACCGCTATCCTGTACTTACGACTTACGACTAAATACTAAAAGCTAAAAGTAAAAAAACACCAAATACAATATAAGATGAAAGAAAAGGTTGTTCTGGCGTACAGCGGAGGTTTGGATACTTCCTTTTGTGCGAAGTACCTGTCGGAAGAAAAAGGTCTGGATGTTTACACCGCCATTGCGAATACGGGTGGGTTTGACAAGGAAGAGCTGGACCGGATTGAAAAGCGGGCCTATGAGTTGGGGTCGCGGAAGCATGTCACCCTTGATATCACCGGCACCTATTACAGCAAGTGTATCCGGTACATGGTATTCGGCAATATCTTACGAAATAACACCTATCCTATATCGGTCAGCTCGGAACGGGTGTTCCAGGCGATCGCCATCATTGAGTATGCCAAGAAGGTCGGGGCCAAATACGTGGCTCACGGCAGCACAGGCGCGGGGAACGACCAGGTTCGTTTCGACCTCACCTTCCAGGTGCTGGCCCCGGACATTGAGATCCTCACCCCCACCCGCGACTTGCGGTTAAGCCGGAACGAAGAGATTGAATACCTGAAGAACCACGGCGTGACAGCCGACTGGAGCAAGATGGCCTATTCGATTAATAAAGGACTGTGGGGCACAAGCATCGGCGGAAAAGAGACGCTGACCTCCGAACAGACCCTGCCCGAGTCGGCCTACCCTTCCCAGCTTACCGCCAGTGGTGAAAAGGAAGTGGTGCTTGAATTTGCAAAAGGCGAGCTGAAGGCCGTAGAAGGGAAAGCCTACAGCAATCCGGTGGAAGCGATCCGCGCGCTCGACGCCATCGCATCGCCCTACGCTGTTGGACGGGACATGCACATCGGCGATACGATTATCGGCATCAAGGGACGTGTCGGCTTTGAAGCTGCCGCACCGATGATCATCATCAAGGCCCATCAGATGCTGGAAAAACACACCCTCACCAAATGGCAGGCCTACTGGAAAGAACAACTGGCCAACTGGTACGGGATGTTCCTGCACGAAGCGCTTTACCTGGACCCCTGCATGCGCGACATTGAACAATTCCTTGAACACACCCAGGAATCGGTCACAGGGAAAGTTATCGTGAAGCTGCGGCCTTATCAGTTTGTGCTGGTGGGCGTCGATTCGCCCTTCGACCTGATGAAATCCGATTTCGGGGAATACGGGGAGATGAACAAGGCCTGGACGGCCGACGACGTGAAGGGCTTCACCAAAATCATGGGGACCTCACTGAAGATTTACAATTCGATCAACAAAAAATATTAGAGGATGATTCAGGCAGGAATAATCGGAGGGGCAGGATACACAGCCGGCGAGCTGATCAGGATCATCCTGAACCATCCGCAGGCGGAGCTGAGTTTTGTGCAAAGCACGAGCAACGCCGGGAACCCGCTGTGCGAGGTACACCGCGACCTGGTGGGTGACACGGATCTGGCGTTCGTGGCCGGGCCCGACTACAGCCGGTGTGATGTGCTGTTCCTGTGCATGGGCCACGGCAAGTCGAAAGCCTTTCTGGCAGCAGGCGACGTGCCCGCCGGGGTTAAAATCATCGACCTGAGCCAGGACTACCGGCTGAATGCCGAAGGGAACGACTTTGTTTACGGGTTGCCCGAGCTGAACCGGGAGCAGATCAAAGGGGCGATGCACATTGCCAACCCCGGTTGCTTTGCCACGGGGATCGAGCTGACGCTGCTGCCGCTGGCTGCCGCGGGTTTGCTGAAAGACGAAGTCCATGTGAACGCCATCACCGGCTCGACCGGAGCGGGACAGGCACCCACGGCCACCTCCCACTTCAGTTGGCGGAGCGGCAACCTTTCGGTTTATAAGGCATTTGAGCACCAGCACCTGGCAGAGATCACGCAGAGCGTAAAGCAACTGCAGCACAGCTTCAACCAGGCTATTAACTTCATCCCGGTAAGGGGGAACCATACCCGCGGGATCCTGGTTTCAGCCTACACCACTTACGACGGGAGCCTGGCTGAAGCCCTGAAATGCTATGAAGATTATTACTCCGGTCATCCTTTTGTTTTTGTTACCTCAGAGAACCCTGACCTGAAGCAGGTGATCAACACCAATAAGGCCATCCTTCACCTGGAGAAACACGGAAACAAGCTGATGATCCTCAGTGTCACCGACAACCTGCTAAAAGGCGCATCGGGACAAGCAGTACAAAACATGAACCTGATGTTCGGGCTGGACGAGAAAACCGGTCTGAACCTCAAATCCGTTTCGTTTTAACATGGAACTATTCGACGTTTATTCATTGCTCGATATCACCCCTGTCAAAGCAGAAGGGTGCTATCTTTGGGACGATAAAGGGAACAAATACCTCGACCTCTATGGGGGCCACGCGGTGATTTCGATCGGTCACAGTCACCCACATTACATCCGGACGCTTACCGGACAGCTTGAGCAGATCGGATTTTACAGCAACTCGGTGAAGATCCCGCAGCAAAAGGAGCTGGCCGACCGGCTTGGCCGGGTTTCCGGATTTGACCACTACCGGCTGTTCCTGTGCAACTCAGGGGCGGAGGCCAACGAGAACGCCATTAAACTGGCTTCTTTTTTGACCGGGCGCCGGAAAGTTGTCAGCTTCAGCAAGGCCTTTCACGGGCGCACCTCGGGAGCCGTTTCGATAACCGACAACCCGAAGATCACGGCGCCCTTCAATGAAACGGGCAATGCCGTTCTCCTGCCCTGGCTCGATGCCCAACAGGTAGAAGAGCAACTGAAGGCCGGCGACACCGCCGCGGTGATCATTGAAGGCATCCAGGGAGTGGGCGGGATCCGTGTTCCGGATGCAGCATTCCTGGAAACGCTCGGCCGTTTATGCAAACAATACGGTGCGCTGCTGATCCTCGACGAGGTGCAGTCGGGTTATGGGCGAAGCGGGAAATTCTTAGCATTCCAGCACAGCGCGGTTGTTCCCGACCTGATCACCATGGCCAAAGGAATGGGCAACGGCTTTCCGATCGGCGGCGTGCTCATCAACCCGGAGCTGAAACCCTGGATCGGCATGCTGGGAACCACCTTCGGAGGAAATTACCTGGCCTGCGCGGCCGGAATCGCTGTCCTGGACGTCATTGAACAGGAAAAGCTGGTGGAGAATGCGGCCAAAACCGGGAGCTACCTGCTGCAAGAGCTGGCAGGTTTCAAACAAATAAAGGAAGTAAGGGGACTGGGACTGATGATCGGGATGGAGTTTGACGAACCCGTCAAGGCCATCCGCCAGAAGCTGATCGAAGAGGAAAAAGTCTTTACCGGGTTTTCGGGAACGAACGTCATCCGGCTTTTGCCGCCGCTGACGCTGAGTCAGGAGCAGGCAGCCGACTTCCTCTCTAAATTTGAAAAGGTTTTAAAATCATACTAATCACATCCTGATGAAAATCAACAAAATCGCCGTCCTTGGTGCCGGGAACATGGGTGGAGCCATTGTGAACGGGATCATCAAATCGGGGTATCTGCCGGCCTCTTCGCTCCTGGTATCGGATCCGAGGGAGAAAGTGCTGGAAGAATTCCGCAACAAAGGAGTTACGACCTTCAGCAAGAACGCCGAAGCGGCTGAGAAGGCCGACCTGGTTATTTTCGCGGTGAAGCCCTACCATGCCGAAGCCGTGTTCACGGAGGTGAAGCCGGCGCTGAACCCGCAACAGATCCTGGTATCGATCGTGACCGGTGTGAGCCTGGCGCAACTGTCGGCGCTTGTCGGCGAGGAGATGAACATCTTCAGGGTGATGCCCAACACAGCGATTGCTATCAGGGAATCGATGACCTGCATTTCGACTAAAGGGAATGACATCAAAAGCCTGGAAACGGTGCGGGAGCTTTTCGACCAGCTTGGGAAAACGGTGGTGATCGGCGAAGACCTGATGGCCGCCGCCACAGTCCTGGCTTCATGCGGAACGGCATTTGCGCTGCGATATGTCCGTGCGGCCATGCAGGGTGGCATCGAGATGGGCTTTGGCGCAGAGATGGCCCAGTTCATCACTGCCCAGACTGTCATGGGGGCCGTGCAACTGATCATGAACACGGGGAACCATCCTGAACGGGAAATCGACAAAGTGACCACCCCGCGGGGGATTACCATCACCGGGATCAACGAGATGGAGCACCAGGGGTTCAGTTCGGCGGTGATCCAGGGACTGATCGCCTCGTTCGAAAAGATGGGAGCGTAGAAACGGAGACCGGAGACGGGAAGAAGGTGGAAAGGTAACCCTGAAACCTGTAACCTGAAACCTGAAACCTGTAACCTGAAACCTGAAACCTGTAACCTGAAATTTGAAACGTAAAATTTTTAACCGTAACATTTTGACTGATTTCAACTATAAACGAATCACTGTTAAGATCGGGAGCAACGTGCTGACCAAGGCCGACGGGACGCTAAACGTGGCACGCATCGCCCATTTGGTCGACCAGATTGCCTGGCTGCACCAAAACGGGGTGGAAGTGATCCTGGTGTCGTCGGGAGCCGTTGCCGCCGGACGCAGTGAAATGAAGCACCATAAGAAACTCGATCCGGTTTCATCGCGTCAGCTCTATTCGGCGATCGGTCAGGTGAAACTGATCAACCGGTATGCTGACCTGTTCAGGGAACACGGCATCATCTGTGCGCAGGTGTTGACCACGAAAGACAACTTTGCCGACCGCACGCATTACCTCAACATGAAGAACTGCTTCACCACCCTGCTCGAGAACAAGGTGGTGCCGGTAGTGAATGAGAACGACACGATATCGGTAACGGAACTCATGTTCACCGACAATGACGAGCTTTCGGGACTGATTGCCAGCATGCAGAACTCGGAAGCGCTGATCATTCTGACCAACGTAGACGGTATCTATGATGGTGACCCCAGTTTGCCGGAATCGTCGGTGATCCGGGAGATCAACCTGAAAGATAAGGAATGGATGCGGAATGTGGCAGTAAACAAGTCAGGCTTCGGGCGGGGCGGTATGCTCACCAAGAGCTCCATTGCCCGAAAGGTGGCCAAGGAAGGGATCGCCGTTCACATTGCCAGCGGGCTGCGCGACTCGGTGCTCACCGACCTGATGCGGACCGACCGGGAAGTGCCGCACACGGTGTTCAGGCCGGGGATACACAAATCGTCGAATGTCAAGAAATGGATCGCCTATTCCGACAGCTTTGCCAAGGGCAAGCTGATCATCAACAGCGGTGCGGTACAGGCACTTTACTCCTCGGGCGCGGCAAGCCTGCTGCTCATCGGGGTGACAGCGGTGAAAGGCGTGTTCCAGAAAGGTGATATTGTGAAAATCGTGGATGAAGAAGGAAATGCGATCGGCTGGGGGAAATCACAATTCAGCTCGGAGATGGCGGAGAAGGAACTGGGCAGCAAAAACAAGAAGCCCATCGTTCATTACGACTATTTATACCTGAAAGAAACGGCCGGCTGAGCGAAGAGATAAGCAACCGGGAAACAATCCTGGCGCGAAAAACGTTGATCAGGGAAACGAGGAAATAAGCAAAAAAATGGAAATCAGGAGGCAACTGGAATTAACACAAAAAGCGAGCAGAAGTCTGAACCTGCTGAATGAGGATCAGATTAACGGCATACTGAACGATCTGGCCGAAGCAGCCATTGCCGGCACAGACGAAATCCTGCAGGAGAACCGGAAGGATCTGGAACGGATGGACCCGTCCGATCCGCGGTACGACCGGCTCAAGCTGACGGCTGAGCGGATTGCGGGCATTGCTGCCGACATCCGGAATGTGAGCCTCCTCCCCTCGCCTCTTGGACGCGTGCTGAAGGAAGCGGTTCGTCCCAACGGGATGCGCATCACCAAAATCGCCGTGCCGTTCGGTGTGATCGGGATCATCTATGAAGCCCGCCCCAACGTCACTTTCGACGTATTTTCGCTCTGCCTGAAGTCGGGGAACGCCTGCGCGCTGAAAGGCGGCAGCGACGCCGATTTTTCAAACAAGGCCATTGTAAAGCTGATCCATTCGGTGCTGGACAGGCACGGGGTGGACCGGAATATTCTGGCGCTGCTGCCCCCGGGAAGGGAAGCGACCGCCGAAATCCTGAATGCCCGGGGCTATGTGGATGTGATCATTCCGCGGGGATCGCAGGGACTGATCAACTATGTACGGGAAAATGCCACCATCCCGGTCATTGAAACCGGGGCGGGCATTTGCCACACCTACTTTGATGAATCGGGCGACACGGTCAAGGGGCGCGACATTGTGAACAATGCCAAGACCCGCCGCTGCAGCGTCTGCAACGCGCTCGACTGCCTGATCATCCATGAAAGCCGGCTGGGCGACCTGCCACAGATCTGCTCGCTGCTGCCCGACAGCAAGGTGATTGTTTATGCCGACGAAAAAGCCTATGCGGCGCTGCAGGGCAACTATCCGCAGGAATTGCTTCAACCCGCCACGGCCGAATCGTTCGGAACAGAATTCCTGGATTACAAAATGTCGGTTAAAACCGCTGCTTCGTTCGAAGAGGCGCTGGAGCACATCAGCACCTACAGTTCAAAACACAGCGAAGCCATCGTAACGGAAGACGAAAACCGCAAGGAGCTGTTCCGGAAGATGGTCGATGCCGCGGCTGTATACTGCAATGTGTCGACGGCCTTTACCGACGGGGCGCAGTTCGGGCTGGGGGCCGAGATCGGCATTTCGACACAGAAGCTTCATGCGCGGGGGCCGATGGCGCTGGAAGAGCTCACCAGTCACAAGTGGCTGATAGACGGAGACGGACAGATAAGACCAAAATAAGCTAATAGCTCAACAATGAAACACTTTACATCCATACACGATTTAGACAATCTGGACGAAGCCATCAAACTGGCTTTCGAACTGAAAAAAGATCCTTACAAATACCAGATGCTGGGGAAAAACAAGACCCTGCTGCTGGTTTTCTTCAACTCGAGCCTGCGCACGCGCTTAAGTACGCAGAAGGCAGGGCTCAACCTGGGTATGAACGTGATCGTCTTCGACATCAACGAAGGAGGCTGGAAACTCGAGACCGAACTGGGCGTCATCATGGACGGCGACAAGCCCGAGCATATCCGGGAAGCTGTTCCGGTGATCGGGAAATACTGCGACATTATCGGGGTGCGTTCGTTTGCCAAATATGAAAATAAGGAAGACGATTACCAGGAAAAGATCCTGCAGCAGTTCATCGACTATGCCGGGGTTCCGGTGGTGAGCATGGAAGCCGCCACCCGTCACCCGCTACAGTCGTTTGCCGACCACCTCACCATTGAAGAATACAAGACCAAGGCGAGGCCCAAGGTGGTTTTAAGCTGGGCACCGCATCCGCGGGCCTTGCCACAGGCTGTACCCAACTCGTTCGTGGAGTGGATGCGTGAAACCGATTACGAGCTGGTGGTGACCCACCCCGAAGGCTACGAACTGGCGCCGGAATTTATGGGCGACCTGAAACCCGAATACGACCAGATGAAGGCCTTTGAAGGCGCCGATTTTATTTACGCCAAGAACTGGGCATCGTACACCCATTACGGACAGATCCTGTCAAAGGACCGGGACTGGACGGTTTCGGAGCGTCAAATGGCAGTGACCGACAACGCGAAGTTCATGCACTGCCTGCCTGTGCGGCGGAACATGATCGTGAGCGACAGCGTGATCGACAGCCCGGCATCGATCGTTGTGCCCGAAGCCGAAAACCGGCTGTTTTCCGCCCAGGCTGTTTTGAAATTATTGCTCGATCAAATTAAGTGATTATCCGGCGCAGCCTGAAACACGAAAGTCTGTTAATCTGACAATCCAGCAGTCTGATCGTCTGAAAATCTGTTAATCTGTTAATCTGATTTCATGTCCACACATCTTACCCTTGTGAAAGTTGGCGGCAAAGTTGTTGAAGAAGCCGCACCGCTGCATGATTTTCTTGCCCGGTTTTCAAAGCTCGAAGGGCTGAAGGCGCTGGTGCACGGCGGAGGCCGGTCGGCCACTGCCATGGCCTCCAGGCTGGGACTGGAAGCAAAGATGGTTGACGGGCGCCGCATAACCGACCAGGCGATGCTCAAAGTAGTGACGATGGTGTACGGCGGACTGGTGAACAAGAACATTGTTGCTGCCCTGCAGGCGATGGGCATCAATGCCATCGGGCTTACGGGCGCCGACCTCAACTATATGCAGTCGGTGAAGCGGCCGGTAACGGAAATCGACTATGGGTTTGTGGGCGATGTGACCGCCGTTCGGACCCGCGAAATCAACCTGTTGATCGACCAGGGGGTAGTGCCGGTGCTGGCCCCCCTCACCCACGACTGCAAAGGACAACTGCTCAATACGAATGCCGACACCATAGCAGCCGAAGCAGCCATTGCCTTCAGCCGGGACTATGAAACCGAGCTGGTTTTTTGCTTTGAAAAACCAGGCGTGCTGCTGGATGCCGACGATGACAACTCGGTTGCCAGTACACTCACGCATGCTGAATTTAAGCGGCTTCAGGCGGAAGGCGCCATTCACAGCGGCATGATCCCAAAGCTAGACAACAGCTTCGACGCCATCCGGCGCGGCGTGTCGCGGATCCGCATTACCAACATTGAAGGCCTCAACACCGGCGGCACCACGCTGCTTCCTGGATAAAACGGGTCGGGAGAAGCCTCGGGAAAGACTGCAGCCGGCATATAGGGCTCTGATCCTTTTGGCCAAAGAGTTAGAAAAAAATGACCATACATCCATTTCTGTTTGCGAAGGAATAAAGCCTCAAAAGAAGATAGAGTCAATTCCATCGACTGAGATTGAAAAATCATCTGATTTTTTTGATCAATTCAGTCTCGATTTAGGAGATTTCACTTTTAACCGTGACGAATTATATGCCAGATAAAATCACACTGGATACAAACATTGTAATTTACGCCTTTGCCCGTCCGGATGATGACCGCAAGAGGATTTCAAAGGAAATTATTACAATATAATTAGTCTTCAAGCGCTTAACGAAATAATTTACGTTCTGCTAAGAAAGTTCAAGCTCCCTCTTGCAGAAATTGAGAAAGTGATTGGATTTATGAAACAAAAGTTTGTTATTACCAATCTGAACACCCATACTTTCGACCTGACGATCGATCTTTTAACTAAGTACGGCTTTTCTTTTTGGGATAGTATGATGGTCGCTGCTGCACTGGACAATCAATGTTCAATTCTATACTCTGAAGATTTGCATCACCAACAGATCGTTGAAGGAAAATTACAAATTATTAATCCATTCCTGGCAAATTAACTACGGCTATCAGCTAACGAGCCCATTCTCTTTATGATCCCCCTGCTGTTGATGTGGGGCCAAAGCGAGAGGGATCCATCATTGAAAAGCATGCATTTTCGTGCGGGCTCCTCGGAAGTACAATGCCATACGCAGCGTGGGTTTTTTCCATTTTGCGTCCTTGGCAAGTTCATCAATCCTCCAATCCGAATACTTTACCTGCCTCGTTAACGGATTTCCGGTATAAACTTTTTAACCCACCGGCGAGTTATCATTAATTGTGATTTAACAGAAAACAACACGCTGGAACGAAACAAGTATGACTGTGCCGAACACAAACAGGAATGAAATAAATGAGTTACCCGTTATTTCGTTTGAAAAAGCCGAAGACTGGCGAAGCTGGCTGGAAGAGAATCACGGCAACGAAAAAGGGATTTGGCTACGAATTTTTAAAAAGGGAACAGCCCGCCCCACTGTAACCCATGGGACTGCGCTGGACGAAGCACTGTGCTACGGGTGGATTGACGGGCAGGCAAAAAAATACGATAACGACTCATATCTTCAGAAATTCACGCCCCGCCGGTCGCGCAGCATCTGGTCGAAAATAAATATTGAACATACCGAACGGTTGGAAAAAGAGGGAAAAATGCGACCCGCCGGGAGAAAAGCGGTGGAGGCGGCAAAAGCTGACGGCAGATGGGACGCAGCCTATAATTCACCGAAGACCATGGAAGTTCCCGACGATTTTATCGCGGAGCTTTCAATGAATGAAAAAGCGCGGGCATTCTTCGAGACGCTGAACAAGACAAACAGGTATGCGATTGCCTGGCGGCTTCAGACGGCTAAAAAGCCTGAAACCCGGGAAAGACGCAAACAGCTTATGCTTGAAATGATGGCAAAGGGAGAAAAGTTCCATTGAGCGGCCAATTATCCTGAATTTTTACTCTACCGTTTAAAGACAGCAAACCCCGATAGTGTCATGATCTTCGGAAGGTACTATCGTCAAATATCTGAACATTAAAATATGGGACATAACGATTCGGATCTCAAAAAATACTGAGGTTGAGTAATTTGGGCAGGCAACCGGATCTCAACCACACATTATACTGCATATTGCGGTGCATTTTTCCATCATTACATATCCTCCAACGACAAACAAATAGTTTCAATCCGGTATTTCGGCAGCAGCTTGTGCTTAAGATGTTCCACCTTTGCGGCCAACAGTGCAGGTTTGAAGTTTTTCTTCTGTCGCTTCACTTCTGCAACAACTGCCTGATTTTTCTCCAGTTTTAAGGCAACCAGATCTATTTCATTTTGCCTGTCTTTAGGCTCCCACCAGGAGCCGATAGCCCGGTATTGAAAGCTTTCTGCAAATTTTTGCTTGAAGTAAAGTTCCAGCATCTTTCCTGAATATGTGTGGTAGTCGGCTCTGATGATCGACTGCAGGCCTGTGAAATTCTTTATCTCTATCAACGAACGGTGACGATCGAAATAATTGAACCAAAACCGGATGAAATTATCCTGAATTTCATATCGGACAGCCTGACTGCCTTCTTTGGCCAGGATCGGTCGCTGACGAGTGATGATATTGTAATCTTCGATAAGCCGCTTGAGCTGCCCGCCGATACTTTTGTCTCCTAATGCAGATTCTATTTCGGGCTGGGTGTTGATGCCCCCTGAAACAGCACTTAATATAGAAAAATAAGTGGCATAGTTCTTTCCAAATTCCTCTATCAGCAAATTCTTTCCTTCATCGGTAAAAGGAGAGTTTTCCCGGATCATAAAATTAATCATCTCGTCAACGCTCAATGCACCGTTATCGCAAAACAGCTCCACATACTTTGGGACGCCGCCTGTAAACGAATACAACGCCAACAGATCGTCATTTTCGTACCGGGGACGATAGTCGTGTATGATTTCCTTCAGCGTCGGCAAATCGAAAGCTGACAATTTGATGATGTTATCTGCCCTGCCGAACAACGGCTCTTTCGAATGTTGGAATATTCTCTGCATCAGCGAGTAGACAGAACCTGAAACAACCAGGTTCATCCGGGATTTTTTCCGGTACGTGTCCCAGATATTTTGCATATCGCTGTATACCGATTCATTGATGTTGTAAAACTCCTGAAATTCATCAATAACAAGATTGAACGGTTTTCTTTCAGCCAGTTCCATCAGGTACCGGAACAGTGAGCGGAAGGTACGGATCTCATCCGGAACAAACACGTCAAGCGATTGAGAGATAACTGGAATAAATTCCGAACAAAGCGTCGCTTCATTCTTCCGCCCCACAAATAAATAAACGGTTGGCAATCCCTCAACCGCTTTTATTATGAGACTCGTTTTGCCAATCCTTCTTCTTCCTGTGACTACCGTTAATCTGGAATAATCGTTCAGGGCAAGATCGCGTATACGCTGCAATTCGGCTAATTCGATTTTCCGATTATAGAATTTCATACGTGTATATTTTCAAATTAACCAACTGCAATCTGCGTATTGTCGTCACCTCTTTGGGACGCACTTTCAACGGTATGGAACTCGCCGAAATAATCATCCACTTGGGTGAAAGCTAAGGCTTTAATGGCTCGTTTCATGCGTTTATATTTTGTCACCACGGTAACTGTTACGGCTGTAACAAAGATATAATAACAAGACGACATTTCCCAATCCCTTTCCTTCGTTCTGAATCGGTAATGACAGGCACTTGCAACTTCGTACATCAATACCGGAAAACGCAGTTATTTTCCTTAGCAAAAGACCGGTATTTCGTTTCAAATTTTCATAAATTGTGCGCGTCCTCCAAACTGATATATAACCTTTCAAAATAAACGATCATGAAAGCAGCTTATCTGGACACCTACCGAAATTTCACCTGGAGAGAAACCCCTGATCCGGAAGTAAAAAAAGGGGAAGTGCTCATCCGAATCCGGTTTGCGAGCATTTGCGGCTCAGACATGCACATTTTTAACGGAGACTTTCATCCCCGCACGCCCGTTCCTTTTATTCCCGGGCACGAGATGGGTGGGATTGTGGTTGAAACGGGCGAAGGCGTCGAAGGATTTGCCGCGGGCGACAAGGTCGCGATCGATCCCATTATCTGGTGTGGCCATTGTCCGGCATGCGAGCGGGGCCATTATCCCGCCTGCACCTCGCTGAAATTATTGGGGATCGACATGGACGGCGGCTTTTGCGAATATATTTCCGTCCCCTCGTCCATGCTGTACAAAGCCGAAAAGAGTGTACCCGACGAGCATGTCGCGTTAATTGAGATTTACAGTGTCGGCTTCCACGCGAACAAGCGTGCCGGCGTAAAGGAAGGAGATACGGTGGTTATCTGGGGAGCCGGACGGGTTGGACAGGTCATTTTACAGGCAGCGCGCACCAAAACACAAAATACCATTTTCATGGTCGATGTTCTGGATAACAGGCTCGCCATTGCTTCGAACTGTTACCCGAACGTGGTCACCATCAATGCCACCGAAGAAAACCCGGTCGATGTGATCAAGGCTCACACTCAAAACCGCGGAGTCGATATTGCATTCGAAGCTGTTGGCCACGCCCAGTCAGTGGCGGGTGTGCCCAACCCCATCCGCGGCTGCATCCAGGCTATCCGCGGAGCGGGCACCGTTTGCGTGCTTGGTTTGTCGGACGAGCCGGTTCCGGTTGTTTTCAAGGAGATGATCTGGAAAGAAGCGAAGATTGTTGCGTCAAGGGTTAATCACGGCGAATTTGCAGAAGTGCTTGACTGTTTGCAGCAAGGCCTGTTAAAGCCCGAAGCGCTGATTTCGAAAGTGATGAAAGCCGCTGAAATTCAAAATGCCTTTGAATTACTGGAACAGGAAAAAGAAAACTACCTGAAAGTGCTGCTTGATTTCAGGGATTAATGCGAACGTGGGAATGCGGGCATTATGCACGCAAAATCTTATCCATCTTACGCCCCCTGGCTAATTCATCCACCAGCTTATCCAGATACCTGGCCTGCTGTGTTAGCGGATTTTCAATTTCTTCAACCCGGTAGCCGCAGATCACGCCGGTGATGAGCTGTGCATTCGGGTTGAGCGTGGCGTTGCGAAAAAATTCTTCAAAAGTGACTTTTTCGACAATGAGCGCATTAACTTTTCCCTTATCATACCCCGTCAGCCATTCAATTACCTGATACAGTTCATCTACCGTTCTGCCCTTCTTTTCGACTTTTTCAACATAAAAAGGAAATACCGAAGCGAAGGTCATTTTCGCGATCCGTTCATCGTGGTTGGTTGTCTTCATATGTTTTCAGATTAACTGTGTTTCATCACTTGCTCTTTTTGTTCACTCACCACACGCTCCCAAAGTTAAACGATAATTGCAAAATGCGCCTTCTACTTTGTCAGTAAATATTTATCCTGACAATCAGTACGAATAAAACTATTGCCGAAAAAAAGAATTTATTTAACCAAATGCTTGCTTCGTAATGAACTTAATTTGTAATTTTATATGATTCGTGTTGGCTTACGCCCCGGTCAATAAGAACGACTATGACAAATCAGACAAAAGTTCAGCGATTTTTCCGTCTCATTTCGTTTCTTTCGAGCGGTTATCCGAAAACAAAAGATGAATGTATCACCCTCCTGGGGATCAAAGATTCTGCTTTTTACAGTTACCGGAAGAGACTGTTGAACAACGTATGCCTTGTAAAAGAACGAATAATCAAATCGCATCATAATGAGATTCAAGATCATTTTTAGTCGTATAGGGAAGCAGCGGATGCTTCCGATGGATTATCAGTATTACCTGAGCGCCTGGATTTATAAAGTGATCGGTAAAGCCGACCGGGAGTTCTCCGATTTCCTGCATTCGGAAGGATACAGTGACGGGCACCGGCGGTTTAAGCTTTTCAACTACTCGCCGCTCGATTTTGGTAAGCCTGTTTTATGGAAGGAGAAAAGCCTTTTTGAGATCACTAACGACAGGCTGAGTCTGAAGGTTTCATTTCTGATGAGTGATGCCGCTGAAAAATTTATCATCGGGCTCTTCAATAATCAGGAAGCATATATCGGCGATCAGTTCAACGGACTTGAACTGACTGTTTCGCAGGTTGAACGGCTGCCGGATCCGGAGATCAGTGAGACGATGCTTTACCGTGCTGTGTCGCCGGTAGTGATAAGCCGCTTAAGAGAAGGTGACCAGTACGCGCAATACCTTTCGCCCGAAGAGCCAGACTATTTTGATCTGCTGCGGAACCACTTCGTAACTAAATATGGGACCGTACCCCATGCAGAACCGCTGCCGGAGGGGTTTGAATTCAACTTCAGGTTGATGAGCGCCCCGCGGTCAAAGCTGGTGACCATGAAGCCCTACACCTCACAACAAAGCAAGATAAGAGGATACGTGTACGATTTTGAACTCACTGCGCCGGTGGAAATTCACCGGCTGCTGTTGGCGGCAGGGATGGCCGAAAAAGGCTCGATGGGGTTTGGGTGGTGCGAGGAAAGAAGATAAAAATTAAATAATAAAATGATGAGAAAATATAAAAGGCGGACAGTTTTTGTCCGCCTAAGTTTACCGGAAGCTGCAATAACCTTAATTTAATATATTTCAATTCCATTATGGTACAATTTGTTATTGTTATTTCCGATACAAACTTAGTCAATTTGCAGTTTATAAAAAAAACTTAAGCTTAATTTAATATTGGATCATATGTCGTATTTTTGGTTTACGCAAAAAAACCTTCTATGACAAAATACGAAATTGGATTCAAAAAAGGTAGAACAGAATCTAACTCATATTGGAAAATATGGTTTTGGAGAAAGGGTTCTGGGAATAACAATATCATAGGTCTCCTAAGAAGGGTAATCAAAAAGTTTTTACTAAAGCTATAATATGAAACAAAACTACAACACAATTGATTATGCATGGCTTACCAGACCTACAGGCGATCCGTTTGCCGATGCTGGTGGCTTTGCCATCGAATATCTTTCGGGGAAGTTCCCGGAAAAGGATATTCTGGAATTGATCAACTACATTACTAAAATTTACGTTGAAAAATGGAACGGTAAACTGAATGCTTTTTTTCTGAACTCTAAAATTACGCAACCTGCTTTTCAAGGAGCGAGAAAAATTGAAGAGACCAATAAATATTTTGAGGCACTGATTAGGGAGACCGAACTGTTTGAAATCGGTTTCTGCCGCATTACAGGCAGGGAAACCAAATTGTTCTTCGGTGGGCGTGACAACTCGATCATGACCGGCTCCGGAACTTTGATCAACTTTCTTCATTTTTTTCAAAATGGGATCTCTCTGTCCTAAGTAGCTTTAA
>JBFXKJ010000040.1:0-22256 GCA_050173895.1 Mangrovibacterium sp.
CCGGGAGGAACTCCAAAAATGGGTGAATTATGCCCGCGAACGAAAGAGTATCATTTTGTTCGATGCGGCCTATGAAGCTTTTATCACCGAAGAAGGGATTCCGCATTCCATCTTTGAAATTGAAGGAGCAAAGGAAGTGGCCATTGAGTTCAGGAGTTTTTCAAAGACAGCCGGCTTTACAGGAACCCGCTGCGCCTTTACGGTCATCCCGGAAGAACTGAAGGCTTACGACAGCCAGGGAAATGCCCATCAGGTAAAGAAACTTTGGCTGCGCCGCCATACAACCAAGTTCAATGGCGTATCCTACCCGGTTCAGAAAGCTGCTGCTGCGGTTTATACAGAAGAGGGACAAAAGGAAGTGAAGCAGGTCGTCGCGTACTATATGGAGAATGCACGTATCATGCGCGAAGGGCTGGCCGATGCCGGCTTTACCGTTTACGGGGGAGAAAATGCACCCTATATCTGGGTGAAGACAAAAAATAATGTTCGTTCGTGGGAGTTCTTCGACCAGTTACTCAATGAGGTGAATGTGGTAGGCACCCCCGGATCCGGCTTTGGCCCTGCAGGCGAAGGATATTTCAGGTTTTCAGCTTTCGCCGACCGCGACAGTGTGCTGGAAGCCATGGATCGGATAAAAGCATTGAAATAAAAAGCAGTTGTACATCACGCACTCGCGAAGGCGTGAAGAAATGATTTTATCGTCAAACCCTGGCTGAAGGCCGGGGTTTGTTGATTTCGGCCCGGCTTTTGCATGAATTTCATAAACATTGTTAAAAGCATACCGCTTTGTTCGGTTCAGGGCGGGAATTTCAAGTGAATTAGCTACTTTTGGAGCCTATGAAGGTTTTTTTTGTCATATTTCTTCTTACCATGCTGAGTGGTGCCTGTCCTGTTTTGGCCCAGGAGGACGATGACCTGATCGATCCGGTGCTGATCCAGCTGAAAGGAACATTGGTCAGTAAAGATGACGGACAGCCTATCCCTTACGCCAGTGTGGTCAACAGCCGGACCCATGGAGGGACAACAACCGATTCCAGGGGACGATTCAGCCTGGAAACGCTGAACGTGGACAGCCTCATTATTTCAGCCATGGGTTTTTCGAAGCAATATGTCCGCATTCCCCCCCGGCAGCATGCCGACAGTGTTTTGGTCATCAGGCTTCAGCCGGTAAGGTATGCAATTGGCGAAGTGAAGGTGACAGGCGAAGCAAAAAAAGTCGATATGGAAGGTGTGGGCACCGGGAAGCCGGTCGACATCTCCCCTGAACTGAGAGGGGATGTTTTTAACAAGAAACCACCCTGGTATGCGGCACTCTTCTCTCCGGCTTCTTTCCTGCAATATCATCTTAGCCGGAAAGAAAAGGAAAAGCGCAACGTTCGCGAGGCCATCATCACGGAGGAGCAGTGGGAATATCTTTCACAATACTACAATAAGGAAATGGTGATGAACCTCACCGGACTCAATGAGCAGGAGGCCGATTCGTTTATGGTGTATTTTAATTCCAAATCCGTGCTGAGCCCGAATTCAACGGAATATGATGTCCGTTCCGCTATTTTGCGGGAGTTTGAGATCTACCGGAAAGAAAAGGAGCAGGATCGCTGACGGAAACCTGATCCTGAATTTACGGCTGCTTTCTTTTTTGATGTTGTTGCTATTTTTGCGACCTTTGCATCCATTTACAGCGGATTATGAAACAAAAGAAGATAAACCTCTCCCGGCACAAAGCAGGAAAGGCAGATGGGCACACCGGTTCCGGCAGCGCGGCGAACCGAAAACTGCAGGTCCTGAAGAAGGGAGATGAAGAGATCCGCCTCAACCGCTTTATTGCCAATTCCGGCGTTTGTTCCCGCAGGGAAGCTGATAAACTGATCGGGGAAGGCGGGATCCTTGTAAACGGGAAGGTGGTTACTGAGCTTGGAGCAAAGGTCCGCAAGAAAGATGTGGTAACGTATAAAGGGAGGCAGCTCGATGCGGAACGAAAAATTTACCTTTTGCTGAATAAGCCGCGGGGTTATGTCACCACGCTCGATGATCCTCACGCGGAGCATACGGTGATGGACCTGGTCGGTGAGGCCTGTGAAGAACGGATCTATCCTGTGGGACGGCTGGACAAAGACACTTCCGGGGTGCTGTTGTTTACGAACGACGGTGATCTGGCCAAAAAGCTCACCCATCCTTCATTCGAAAAGAAAAAAATCTATCATGTTTTCCTGACCCGGGAATTGTTGGAAGAGCATATGGAGATGATCAGAAAAGGGATTACGCTGGAGGATGGACTGATCGCCGCCGATGCAGTGAACTATGCTGATGACAACGATAAAAAACAGGTTGGCATTGAGATTCATTCGGGGAAAAACCGGATCGTCAGGCGCATATTTGAGCATTTGGGCTATAAGGTAGCCCGGCTCGACAGGGTCGTTTTCGCGGGACTGACAAAAAAGAACCTGCCGCGGGGAAAATGGCGGTTCCTGAGCCCGAGGGAAGTTGCTTTTCTGAAAATGAATACCTGAGGCTGATGTAATGCAGGCTGCTTTTCATGGACTAATAATCCTGCTTTGGAAAAGGAATTTGTAAAAATCATTTCGGCGAATCAGGGAATCATTCACAAAGTATGTTCCGTTTACTGCGACTCGGAGGAAGACCGACGGGATCTTTTCCAGGAAATTCTCACGCAGTTATGGAAGTCCTATGCCACATTCAGAAACGAATCAAAATTTTCCACCTGGATGTACCGGGTTGCGATCAATACAGCGATTACCAGTTTTAAAAAGATAAAACGGCAGCCGGAGCGGAAAAGCCTGGTACCCGAATTGATGCAGATCGCCGGCGAGGAGTATAACCCGGAGATTGAAGAGCAGATTCTTTTATTGCACCGCGCCATTGCGCAACTAAGCGGAATTGAAAAGTCCATTATCCTTCTTTTCCTTGAGAACAGGGATTATGAAGAGATTGCCGAGATTACCGGGATTACCCGGAATTACGTGCGGGTCAAGATGAACCGCATCAAGCACAAGCTAAAAAAATACATGGATATCGAGGAATGATGAAGCTACAGGATCTAAAATCAGCATGGAATCAGTATTCGTCGACCGATGCCAGCCGGCACAGGTTAAGGGAATCTGATTTGCAGCAGATGTTGCGCAGGCGTACGCTTAGCCTGATCGAACGCATTGACCGCAATATAAAGATTGGATTTGGCGCCCTCTCGCTGCTCACAATTTTTTTCCTGCTGGACGATTTTGTGCTTTCTCCCTGGCTGTCGGAGGGAAACACCATTCCATTCTGGATTATTCTGACCGATGCTTTCAGCCTTTTGCTGATTTTGGGGACATTCATCTTTTTCAATCTCAGTTATTCGCGCGCAAAGCGCGATTACTCACAGAGCCGCGATCTGAAACACGTGCTGAACTCGATCATCCGGATCCTGAGCGCCTACCGGTTTCTGTTTTACTGGGGAATTGGCATTTTGCTGCTGGTATTCAGCATCGCTTTCGTGACCGGGCTCATGACCGGGGTCGAAGTGGCTGCCTTTCGACACCATATTGCTGTTGATCAGCTGGATAAAAGCCAATTGATCAGGCAATTGACTTGGGGTGTCCTGATCCTGATCCTTTTAGTTATTTTCCTGTTTTTATTTTTCCGGTGGGCTTTCCGGAAACTCTACGGGCGCTACATTGCCCAGCTGAAGGAAACCCTGAGGGAACTGGAGGAAGAAGAACAGGAATTTCAGCCGCAGAAATAAAATGGCAACGGGAGGTTGTTAAGGGGAAGTTATATTTTATGGCTTCCTGGCAGCTTGCTGGCTCTTTTCGATTAATTGATTATCTTTGCGGCTGTTTTAAATCATTCATACAGAAATAAATGGCGCATAAGTCGGGATTTGTCAATATTATCGGAAATCCGAATGTCGGGAAGTCGACCATCATGAATGTGCTGGTAGGCGAACGCTTATCGATCATTACCAGTAAGATGCAAACTACCCGCCATCGCATAAAGGGAATCGTGAGCGGCGAGGATTTTCAGATTGTTTATTCCGACACGCCCGGCATTCTGAAGCCGAATTACAAGCTTCAGGAATCGATGATGCAATATGTGGAAACGGCGTTGGTTGATGCCGACGTCATTCTCTATGTCACCGATGTGGTCGAAAAACAAGACAAGAACAGCGAATTTCTTGCTAAGATCAGGCATTCCAATGCGCCGGTCATTATCCTGATCAATAAGATTGACCTTTCTTCTCAGGACGAGGTCCTTAAGTTGTATCGTTTCTGGAATGACCTGTTGCCTGCAGCCGATATCTATGCCGTGTCGGCAACGGAAAAGTTTAACATTGCCCCGGTTTTTGACCGGATTCTCGAATTACTACCCGAAAACCCGCCTTATTTTCCCAAGGACGAGCTGACCGACCGGAATGAACGTTTTTTTGTGACGGAGATCATTCGTGAGAAAATACTCCTCAACTATGAGAAGGAAGTCCCGTATTCGGTCGAAGTAGAGGTCGAGGAGTTTAAAGAAGAAGAAAAGCTGCTGAGTTTGCGCTGCGTGATCCATGTGGCGCGGGACAGCCAGAAAGGAATTCTGATCGGACATCAGGGCAAGGCGCTGAAGAAGGTGGGGACTGATGCCCGGAAGGATATTGAAGAGTTTTTTGGCAAGAAGGTTTTCATGGAACTGTATGTGAAGGTTTCAAAAGACTGGAGAGACAGTGAGCGTTCGCTGAACCGCTTTGGCTACGATTTTCAGTGAACCGGAGGTGTAAAAATGAACGCAAAGGCGCGAAGAAACAACGGATCGTTAAAGATTCGTCGCGTTTCAGCTAAGTTGGTGGCTTTGTGCCCTGGTATTTAAAGGAAATAAGAATGAGCAATATTGTTGCAATTGTAGGAAGGCCCAACGTCGGCAAGTCGACCCTGTTTAACAGGCTGGTCGAAAACCGCAAGGCCATTGTCGATGAAATGGCCGGTGTGACACGCGACAGGAATTACGGCAAATCGGTGTGGAACGGAGTGGAATTTTCGGTGATCGACACCGGTGGGTATGTGATGAATTCGGATGATGTCTTTGAGGGAGAAATACGCAAGCAGGTTCATCTGGCAATTGAGGAGGCAGATGTGATTATTTTTGCGGTCGATGTGGAAGGCGGGATCACCGACCTGGATGAGGCGATCGCAGCGATCCTCAGGCGGGTTACCAAACCGGTTTTCCTGGCAGTTAACAAAGTGGACAACAATCAACGCATTCTGGATGCCAGTGAGTTTTACGGGCTCGGGATCGGAACGCAGCTATACTGCATTTCAGCCATTAACGGGAGCGGGACCGGCGATTTACTGGATGCCGTAGTCGCCGCTTTCCCGAAAAGAGAACGCGCAGAGGAAGAAGAAGAAATCCCCAGGTTCGCGGTGGTAGGACGTCCCAATGTGGGAAAGTCGTCGTTCATCAACGCGCTGATCGGTGAGGAACGCAACATTGTGACCGATATCGCCGGCACAACGCGTGATTCCATCCATACCCGCTACAATAAGTACGGGCACGATTTCTTCCTGATCGATACAGCCGGATTAAGGAAAAAGGCAAAAGTGAAGGAGGATGTGGAGTTTTATTCGGTTTTACGCTCGGTGAGGACCATCGAAGATTCAGATGTCTGTATGCTTCTGATCGACGCGGAGCGCGGCGTGGAAGCACAGGACGTAAGTATTTTCAACCTCATTCTCCGGAATATGAAAGGAGTGGTGATCCTGGTCAACAAGTGGGACCTGGTTGAAAAGGATAACAGCTCAGTTAAAAAGTTTACAGAGATGATCCATGAGCGGATCGCGCCTTTTACCGATGTGCCTGTTATTTTCATGTCGGCGCTGTCGAAACAGCGGATTTACAAAGCGCTTGAAACGGCAGAGGAGGTTTATCAGAGCAGGAAACAAAAAGTGAAGACTTCCGAACTGAACGATGTGTTGCTTGAGGCGATCGAAAAGTACCCGCCGCCGGCCATCAAAGGGAAGTTCGTCAAGATCAAATATGTAACCCAGTTGCCCAGCCCGACACCCTCTTTTGCTTTTTTTGCCAATTTGCCGCAATACATCAAGGATCCTTACAAACGGTATATTGAAAATCAGATCCGCGAAAATTTTAATTTTTCAGGGGTCCCCATTCAGATTTTCTTCCGGAAGAAATAAGGGGTAAAGAAGTTAGCAGCGTGAAAGGCAGCAAGGTGGAATGCAAAGCATGAAAGCCTGGGGCCACCTTGCTCCCGTTCATTTTAATCCTGCAGGAACTGGTTGAGCAGTCCGCCTGATTCTTTTCGCTGGTTGCCGCCGCCGCGTGACAGCTCGGCGATGAGTTTGCGGATAGGCATGGACTGGAGCCAGATGCGTCCGGTGCCTCTCAGGGTGGCCAGGAAAATCCCTTCGCCTCCGAAAACCATGGAGCGTAAGCTGCCGGCCTGTTCGACGCTGAAATCGACCGAGGGTTCATAGGCCACGATACAGCCGGTATCCACTCGCAGTACCTCATTGTTGAGGTAACGTTCGATGACGGTTCCTCCTGCGTGAATGAAGGCCTTGCCGTCACCTTTGAGCTCCTGCATGATAAAACCCTCTCCTCCGAAAAAGCCTGCGCCCAGGCGGCGGTTGAACGTAATGGCGATCTGGGTGCCCAGCGCGGCGCAAAGAAAGGCATCTTTCTGAACGATGATCCTCCCGCCAAGCTGAGACAGGTTCAGCGGAATGATCGTCCCGGGATAGGGGGCCGAAAAGGCGACATGTTTTTTGCCCCATCCCCGGTTCGAGAAGTGGGTCAGAAACAATGATTCCCCGGTTATCAGCCTGGATCCGGCGCTGAGTATTTTATCAAAGAAGCCGGCCCGGGGATTGGAACCGTCACCCATGCGTGTTTCAAAACTGATCCCGTCTTCCATGTATAGCATGGCTCCTGCCTCAGCGATCACGGTTTCTCCCGGGTCCAGTTCCACTTCAACAAGCTGAACATCATCTCCGACAATTTTATAGTCAATTTCGTGCGATTGCATCCTGTTTTTGTTTTTTATTTGTTATTAATGACCATAAAGATACGATTTGACGCGCAGGCTTGCGCACTTTTTCGGCGAACGGACGGCCTTTAAAGGTGAACGGGACTTCAGCTTGTAAAATAAGGTAAAGATTCTATTTTTGTATGGCAATGGAAAATACAATCGCATCGATCCCTGAGCTGGAGCGGGAATTTGTGTTCCAGACCTCCCGCAGCAGCGGCCCCGGCGGACAGAACGTCAATAAGGTGAATTCGCGCGTGGAACTCCGGTTTGACATTCCCGGGTCGGAATTGCTCACGGCCGGGCAGAAAGAGATGCTGCAAAGGAAGCTGGCATCGAGGCTTACCTCTGCAGGTGTGCTGATTGTTTCCAGTCAGGAGAGCCGTTCGCAGGCTGACAACAGGGACCGGGCTGTTCAAAAGTTGTATGCGCAGCTAGCCCGGGCGCTGATGCCGGTAAAGAAAAGAAAAGCCACGCGTCCGACCATGGCATCGGAAGAAAAGCGGCTTCAGCGGAAAAAAAGACAGGCGGAGAAGAAGGCGCAGCGCAGCCGGCCGGATTTTTGACAAAACAATGGAATTAGCGGCAATGTGACGAAGATAACAGAACGCGGAATGAGTAAAAGATGGATCTTTATATTGATCAGCTTCATGGTTTCCGGAACAAATGCGCAACAGATCGTGCTGAGAAGCGGGGATCTGCTTTTTCGGGGCGTGTCAGGAAAACTGTCGGAAGCGATCGATCAGGTGACGCAGACCGGGAAGGAAACGCATTTTTCGCATATGGGACTGGTGGAACGAAAGGGACACGACATTTTTGTGCTGCATGCTGCTCCCGGAGGAGGCAGTTGCCGGATCCCGCTTGAAGAGTTCCTCCATCCCGAGGGAGAAGCGGTTGAAGTAGTCGCTTACCGGCTCAGGAAACCCTGGCAGCGAACCGTCACTGCAGCGCTGAAACGGGCGGAGCGAATGCTGGGCAAACCCTATAATAACCATTATTATCCCGTTGACACAGCTTATTATTGTTCCGATTTCGTATACAGGGCTTTTGCCCCGGATTCGGTGTTTGAACGCAAGCCCATGACCTTCCGTGACCCGCAGACCGGTAAATTTTCCCCGGCCTGGGCCGAGCATTACGGGAGACTGGGAATGGCAATTCCCGAAGGTTTGCCGGGTTGCAATCCAAACGGAATGGCATCGTCCGACAAACTGGAGCGCCTGGGTGTTGTCAGGGAATGACTGACTCCTTTCCAGACGATTTCTGCCAGATCGTATACCTGCATATCTGTTCCTTTGGTAAAGGTTTTTTTACAGAGCGGGCAGGCGGTGATCAGTCCGTCAGGCTTCACACTCCTGAATTCGCTGAGGACCTGATCGCGGATCTGGTCCCGTTCGGGCATGCTGATGCGGATGTTAGCCAGACTTCCGCCGCAGCATAAGGCATCTTCCTTTTCATGAGGAGGGCTGATCAGGGATACATAATTCTCCAGAAGTTCCCGGGGTTGGCGGTAGATGCCGCTTCCTCTTCCCAGCTCGCAGGGATCATGGTAAACCATTCGTCCGGGCATGGAAAAGGCAGGAAGTTTCCTTTGGCTGACAAGCCCGAGCAGGTATTCGGAATGGTGCATCACCGTGATTCCGGGCAGTTGATAATCTTCCCTGAATACTTTATAGCAGATAGGGCAGGAGACCACAAGGGTATGAGCCCCTGAGCCCCTGATTTTTTCGGTGTTGTTGACGATGAGTTTTCGTGCCGCCTGATACTGGCCGGCCTGAATGAGCGGACGTCCGCAACAGGGGGCCTTATGCTCGTCCATGAACCAGAACGGAACCTCTGCGTAACGGAGTAACTGCTGCATTGATTTCCTGATGGCGGGGGTCAGGTGCGTCATGCATCCGGCAAAGTAAATCACTTCGGCCCGGGGGCTGGGCCCGTTTTTCAGATAATCGTATGAAGAGTTATATTCAAGTGTCGAGGCAATACGCTGGGTAATGCGCAGATCATTCAGATCAAGTCCCACAGGACAGTCTTGCTGGCATCGTCCGCACAGCAGGCAGTTGAATAGCTGGTCATCCCCGAGCCGCCGGCCGCGCATCTGTTTCAGCACATACACCGACTGCGAATTTTTGATGTTGGCATGGTTCATTTGGCAGCTGTCCAGGCAGATCCCGCAGCGCGAGCAGGAAAACACCTGGACACGGGTATACGTATTCAGGTTCTTTTTAAGCCGGATCCCATATTTCCGGAGAAAGACGAGCAACACCTCCACGGGAATATGCATGTAGCGGGAAAAGGGCATTGCCGTAAAGAAGACCCCGAGGGAAACGGAGTAAGCCCACCACATTCCCGTCTCCGCATGCTGCAGGGGAAAGAATGAGGCCAGCATGTTTCCGGCGGGTTGTGTCAGGAAACTCCCGTTGTGATACAAGCCGGCGGTGACGCTTTCGGCAGCAAACCGGAGCGGGAACACCAGCCACAGCGCAGTGAGGGCAATGCGGTCGCCGGCCTTCATCCGAGTCGTCTTTTTCATCCCGAAAAAACGGCTGTTAATACGCTTAAAATAAGCAAGGAATACACCGGAGAGAATAAAGAGAAGAAGCAGGTCGGTCAGTGCTGCGAAAATCTTCTCCGTTGCCCCCACCGGGGGAACCGGTTCTGCGAAACGGAAAAAAATAGACTTCCAAAAAGGAAAAGCAAGTGTCTTGTAACGGAAGATCGCTTCCAGGTGACCGGCCAGGATCAGTAAAAACCAGCCAAAGGCAAGGCTCATGTGCATGTATCCCAGCCGCCGGTTCTTGCGAAAGATTTTCCGGTGAAGAAGACCTTCCATGATGGTTTCTCCGGCAGCCTGCAGCGTCTTGGCCGACGGAACACCTTTGATGAGCCGCAGTTTGTCGGTCTTTGACAGCCCGATGATCCAGATCATGCAAACCACGATCAGAAAGCTGAGAATGAACAGCAGTCCGATCAGAAAGGGCAGGGTAAATGAAGGTGTTTCCATATCAGCGGGAAGACTGGTTTAACTTCACAATTCCTTTTTTGAGCAGCATGATCACGTTCCGGATGTTAATCCCTCTGGGGCATACCAGCTGACATTTCCCGCAGAGCATACATTTGTCAATTTCCCTTGACAACCCGGTTATTTCGCCTCTGCGGATCAACAGGTTCATTTTTCTGACATTGAAGTCAATGAGCGTGCCTGCATTGCAGGTAGCCGTACAGCCGCCGCAGGAAAGGCATGTCCTGAATGAGGGTTCCTTCTCAAGAACGTCATTGAGCAGACGCCCGTCAAACTGGTCGAAATCGACCGTTCTTGCCTGCAGTATCTGAAATCCAAATGTATTCACTCCGGTTTGCTTTGAAGATATTCGTGAACATCCAGGGCGGCAGACCGGGCATGACCGAGCGTTTCGTCGACAGTCATCGGTCCGGTACAGGTTCCCGCCAGAAAAACTCCTTTCACCGAAGAACGGTTTGTATGCAGATGAGGGTCCCCCACGCTCAGAAATCCGTTTGGCTCGCGGTCCAGGCCAAATAAGCGGGCCATCCCGGTGGTCTCTCTTCCGGCAGTCATCCCGGTAAGCAGGACCATCATTTCGACATTCATCTTTAAAGGCCTTCCCGAAAGGGTATCTTCAGCTTTGATCTGAAGACTTTCATCCGGATTTTCCGCAGCTTCGGAAAGGCGTCCCCTGATAAACTGGATGTTGTATTTTTCCTGTGCATCCCGGTAAAGCTGCTCGTATGGAAGGCCAAACATCCTCAGGTCCATGTAGAAACAAAAGATCTCTGCTTCCGGGTTCATTTTTGCCAGTTCAATGGCCTGTTTTACTCCGGTGATGCAGCAAACCTTTGAACAGTGATGATGTCCTGATTTTTCATCACGCGATCCGACACAGTGAACAAATGCGATTCTGCGGGGTGTTTTCCCGCTTGATGTTTTTATGTCGTTCCCCTTTCGGAACATTTCTTCCAGGTCGACAGAGGTGATCACGTTCTCATAGATTGTATAACCATACTCTTCTTTTCGCGACGCGTCAAAGATCTCAAAGCCGGTGCTGATCACAACGGCGCCGGCATTCAGTTTTCCGCTGCTTGTTTCCAATGCAAAACCCTCACCGTCATCGCTCACCTTTAGCACGGTGGCGTTCGTTAAAATGCGAAAGGGCCATATCCCGGTCCTCCGGCGGAGAAAGTCGTTGACTTCGGCAGCCGGCCGGCTGTCGGGAAACAAATGATTCCACTGGTTCAGCTTCCCTCCGGTGCGATCTGTCTTTTCCAGCAGGGTGACCCGATGCCCCAGGCCGGTAAGGACCAGCGCGGTTTCCGTGCCGGCAATCCCTCCTCCAATAACGACAATGTCTTTTTTCATTGCTCTGTATCTGATGTGATTACCCTTTAAGAAGTTCCTGCTCAAATCGTCGGAAACAGGAAGGAAGTGCAGGTTTCCCAAGGTCTTTCCCGTTGAGTCCCCTGAATTTTTCCGCTTTGTTATAGCGGATATGCATTTTCCTCAGAAGTGGTTCACAGTCTACCTGATGCATCTGGAGGCCGAGCTCCCAGGGATCGTAGCCGAGTACCAGGCCTGCCAGTTCCTCATACGTCAGCACGGGAATCCCCTGCCTGTTGGAGCCATAAGTCCTCCCTTCCATTTCGCCGATCACATACTGCCATTTGTCCAGAAACATCGTACATCCCGGGCAATTGCAGATAATGGCGTCGGGATGAAATGGTTCCATCGACTCGAATTTTTTCCTGGAGTTGGAGACGGAATAGCCGCGGTTGGCCTGGATCAGGTACTGGCGAAAGCCAAATCCGCAGCAATGCCTTCTTTCGGGATAATCGATCACTTTGCCTCCCCATGATTCGATCATTCCGCTCAGTACGCACGAAAATTCAGCTCCGCCCACACCCTTGGAAGGAAACATCTTAGAATAATGACAGCCGATATGCTCAACAATGTTCAGCGGGTTCCCCGTTTGCATGTTAACCAGGGGATAACGCATGCGCGATGCGATCTGGTCCTTAAAATGATAAATGATATCGCTGCAGTGCGCCACGTTCTGAGGAATTTCAAATTCCTTTCCCGTGGCATTCCGGAGGATTTCCCTGGCTTTTGCTTCCTGATCGGGAAATTCTTTCCATGTTTCCAGTACTTCCGAGTAAATGCCGAAGGAAGTTACGCACGAAACAGCCGCGTTTTTATAGCCGGCAAGGGTCATCAGGGCAAACTGGCGGGCAACGATCGCTTGCAGCGTCTCGAAAGGAAGCAGGTCGGAATGATATGCGATGCCTGTACAGGTTGTGTGACCCGGATCATCAAGGATATCCTTCCCCAGCTCATTTCTGAGAATCCGCAGGAAAGTATGTTCTGAGCCCGGGAAAAAGTTCTGGCGGATGCAACTTCTCAGGTAATAAAAATGATCCCCGGCGATTGTTTTCTGGTAATCATCCCAGATCCTTGCCCTGGCCTGTTTTTTCATGTTTGCTGATCTGAAAAAGTTCTGACTCGTCCTGACTTGTATAAACGTGCATGAAATACCGCTCCATCCCTTCGTCTGTTCCGGCGAAGCCCATTTCTTTTGCTTTCTTTTTGCTTGCCGATTCTATTTTTGCCAAAAATTCAGTGGCGCCCGATTCATCGAAGATGGCGGAAAGTTCGGATAAAACAGAAGGATCGATCTTGCGCAATGTTCCGGGCCCCTCCTGGTCGAGCCGGGCTCCCAGTCTTTGATACACATCCTTCCGGTGTTCCTGGACCCATTTCCAAACCGGCCCTTGTTCCGGATGCAGTTCCGGCTTCACTGATTCGGGGTGAATGCAGTAGCCTTTGTTGAGAATATTGGCGATGAGTACCTTTTTCAATGCGTATTGCTGGCGGCCGCGTCGGCTTTCCGTGAAATAGCCCAGTTCCTGTGATAGCTTCCGCAAGGCGTTAATGATCAGCCCCGGGCAATTCCCTCTTGGGCAGCGGGTTTTACACGACATACACTGACCGCAGTACCAGATGGTATCACTTTGAAGCAGCTTCTTAATCCGTTCGTCATCGCGCGACTGTACCTCTACGGCAATCATTCGCGGATCATATTCAAAGAATTCGGCAGCAGGGCAGATTGCCGTGCACACGCCGCAATTCATACAGGCCTTTAATCCTTCGTGCAGCCGGACATCTTTTTTCAGGAACCCGTAAAGCCTCATCGCCGCTTCTTTTTCATGTAAAGCTACCGCAGTGCCGAACCATCTCAAACAGCATAAAACCCTATTCCGGATACGCTTTTTTGCGTATTCAAAATTAAACACATGATCGTTTTTTCACTGCCGGTCCGATGTTTTATCCGACCGTATGGACGGGTATATCAATATAAAAAGTGGTGCCGGTTCCCATCTTTGTTTCATACCGGATCTGCCAGCCGAAGGTCTCTGCAATTTTCATGACAATGGCAAGGCCAAGGCCCATTCCGCTTGTCTTGGTCGTGAAGTTTGGCTGGAACATCATTGGCCGGATTTCTTCCGGTATTCCTGTGCCGTTGTCCTGAATCCGGATCGTGGCCAGATCGCCTTCCCTGTTCAGGCTAATGACCACTTCCCCTTTCCGTTCGGGAGGGATCGACTGCATCGCATTCTTGATGAGGTTGATCAGCGCTCTCGACAACTGTTCCTTGTCGGCGCTTACCGGCACAAACGTCAGCCCGTTTAGTTCCAGCCGGAAGGCGATCTGGCTCGTCGACCCGAATAAAACAATGACATCCTTCAACCGTTCAACCAGGTTGAATACTTCCTGCTTTGTGACGGGTATTTTCGCAAAATTGGAGAACTCAGTGGCGATTGCCGAAAGGGTATCGATTTGCTCGATCAGTGTTTTGGTGACCCGGTCAAAGAACTCATCATAATGACGGCTTTTTTCTGCCTTCGCCCTTTGCAGGTACTGGATGTTGAGTTTCATGGGCGTGAGTGGATTTTTGATCTCGTGGGCTACCTGCTTGGCCATTTCACGCCAGGCCGACTCCCTTTCGCTGCGGGCCAGCAGCTCGGCGCTTTCGTTCAGCTCTTCCACTTTCCGGTTGTACTCGTTTACCAGCTCACCAATCTCATCTTTGGCCTTGTAGCGGATGGGTTCGTTTTTCTTGGTCAGCTGAATGCCCCGCAGATTTTCCCGGATCAGACTCAGCGGCATGGTGATCTTGCTGGCCAGCAGGACAGCTACGATCACGCTGCCAAAAAACAGCAAGGCATACAAATTGAGAAATGCGACGATAAAGGTCGATATTTCCTGGCGGAGCTCATTTCCCCTTGAAAAATGCGGAAGGTTGATAAAGCCCAGGTAAACTCCCTGATTATTTACAATCGGCTCGTAGACTGAAAGAAATGCCAGGTCCCCTATTTTTTCGGGCTGCATGTACCTGATGCGGTAGTTCTCTTTAAGTTCGTAGAAAGCTTTTGAATCCATCCGGTCTGAAATGATCCCCCGGTTGATGATTTCCGGGCGGGACGACGCGACCATCTTCCCGTCGGTACCGTAAATATTGATGTCGGTCAGAAAAACATTGGACATTTCCCCCAGTTCATTCCACAGCCAGTTGCGTACATCGGGCGTAAAATTGTCAATATTGCTGAGGCGCATATTGATTTCTTCGGAAATGGCTTTCAGCTTTTCATTCAGGTCGTCCTGATGGCGGTTCACATATTCTCTCGAGTTGTAATAAATCGTTCCCGCAGCAACGACCAGCAGTGAAATCAACACAACGGTGATGATGGCTGCCTGGATCCTGAATTTCAGATCGTAGACGAGCGACAGCTTCCGGTAACCCGGATTTGCAGCAAAAACCAGCAGGAAGAGAATCACAAAGTAGAAAACAAACAGATAAGGGAAAGAAACCAGATAGTCCATTAGCCCGAACGATTTGGCGCTGACAATAATGTAGTTGTTATCCCCCAGATTATAGATGAGGTGGTCGTAATGGTCCCATTTCTTCAGGATGAACTCGGCCGTGTCTCCGGCCGAGATATAGGGGTCAATATAGAAATTATAAGGATAATCGCCATTCAGGTTGACGAGCTTGCGGTGGTAATACTTCGCGTAGGAGAAGTGTTTATAGCGGTCGGGTTCTTTCATGGACTTGTCGAGCAGAAGCTCAGGGAAACCGATCCCTTTCGGAAGAAGTTTTGATTGCAGGTCAATAAAAATGGAAACACCGAGCGAATCGGACAGAAGGGGGTAAAACAGCTTACCCAGGTAGGAAATACGCCCGTTCATATTTTCCATATAATAGAATTTAGTTCCCGGGATCCGGATGCCGTTCTCACTGATCATTCCGTCGAAAAAGGGAAAGCAGGGAACGATTTGGTTGTCGGGGCGGATCTGCAGGCTGTCAGACCCGTCACAAATGGTTATCTGAAGCTCATACTTGCGCAGATAGCCGCTGAAATATTCCTGGGTAATGTATTCTTCCAGATTCTTATAAGGGGGGGTGAGAAGATAAGGGATGACCGAATCGACATTCACCTGTCCCTGTATTTCAGTGAGGACAATTTCGGCAGCAGGGTCATGTTCCGAATAGGAAGTAACGGCTTTCAGCTTCTGGTCCTGGGTCCGGCGGGCGATATTGTGATTTTGAATAATAAAGAGTGAGAAAAACGTAAATATCGAAACAAAGTAAATCAGATAGGGAAGTGACGATCGCTTTAAATGTGTCTGATGGAAGGCCACAGCCGAAAGGTTGGTTAGCAGGAAGAGACAGGTAATGTACAGATAGCTGTTCCTGGTGGCCAGGGACAGCCACCCGCCCACTGCCAAAAGGACGGCATGCACCAGCAGAAATTTTCTCCGGGGGATGTGGGGGCAACTTGCCTCCACCACTTTAAGATTCACGAGTGAGGCGGAAAGTAACAGCAGCGCAATGATCAGGTACCCGATAAAACTGTAAAGATTAATGTCATCGATTCTGTTCAGGTAAAAGGAAAAGCTGCTGTTCCTGACCATATTTTTGATCAGGATATTAATGAAAATATAGAAGAGACCCACAAGAAGATAGGCCGGAATCCATTCCTGAGCTGTTTTTTTTGCCAAACGAAATTCTTCGGACAGATGAAAACTCCAGAAAAACAGGAAGACTGAAAGAAGAAGCAGGTCTCCCAGAGAAGGAAGCATAAACGAAAAGGCATACATTGAAGGGCTGAAAAGATCGAGGGAATACAGGAGCCGGGGAACTCTGAATAAAACATGGATCCAGTAAACTCCGGTAAGGACAAGGCCAGGTACGAGGATGCGCAGAATAAAAGGCTCCTGCCGGTAGTTGATTTTCATGAACAGCCGGATCGAAAAGAGCATCAGCACAAGGCCCAGAAAAAACATGATCAAAGGCACGTAAAGTTGGTTGTCCTCGCAAAGAGGGGTGCCTCCCGGGACCAGAGAGAACAGGTAATCTCCTTTGAAATCGTGGACCGGGAAGCCTTCATCGGGAGAATCAGGCAGGATCTTATAATGATCAGGAATATTAAAACCTTCGGCATAGCGGTTCATGATGTATTCATTGCGGACCGGATAGCGTTCTTTGAGCAAAAGTAAACCCATAATCTCCAGGCTGCCTGATCTTTTAAATGAGCTGAGATATGCGCCGTTTGGAAGAAACTGGAGTTTTTCATCACGGATAGTTTTCTGGAGCATTCTCTCGAACGAAAAACGGTTGCTGGACCAAAACAGCAGGCTTTGATCGTCAGCGATCAGGAATCCAAGGCCCTTTTCGGGAAACAGCTCTGAAAGCCCGTGAAAAGCAGATTGAAAATCTCCGTTAAAACGACTGTCCTCAATTGTTAAAGCCATCTCCTGAAGAGTTTGCTCAAGCACGGCTTGCCTGCTGTGAAGCTGGTCTTCGAAGTTTTTGGCGACCTTTGCGACCTGGCTGGGATCCAGCAGGCGATGTTCGGCCCAAAAGCCTGCAATGAAAAAGGATACCGACAGGAAAAGCAGCAGATATGCGGTCAGATTTTTTTGTGGCACGCTATTCATGATGGTAAGGTTCACCTTTTAATATTGTTAGAGCCCTGTACAACTGTTCTGTGAAAATGAGCCTGGACATCTGATGAGAAAAGGTCATTTTCGATAAACTGATCTTTGATGCTGCGGCGCGATACACATCGGGCGAAAAGCCATATGGCCCCCCGATAAAGAAAACCAGCGTCTTCACCCCTCCAAGCATTTTTTTCTCCAAAAATCGTGCAAATTCGACCGAGCTGAACTCTTTTCCTTTTTCATCCAGTAAAATTAATTCGTCTCCGGCATTGAGCTGCGCCAGTAAAGCTGCTCCTTCTTTTTCTTTTTGTTGACTCTCAGACAGATTCCTGCTGTTCCTAATGTCGGGGACCACCTGGAATTCATAAGGTAAGTAATGAACGATGCGGCTGTTAAACAGGCCGATCCCCTCCTGTAACCATGCTTTATCGGTTTTCCCCACTGCAGTCAGTTTGATCTTCATAATGGCTCATTCGACCTTTTCGGCCTGTTCCGTTTAAAATCTTTTTAAAAATTGTTAACTTTACAAAGTTATGCAACCTGTTCTTTAATTTCAGTGAATTGGTACAATTTATGCTGTATCAAATTGTTTCAAAAAAAACAGAGATGAAACGAGCCATAAGAGCTATACCTCTCAAACAGGAGCATGAATTTTGCGAATAAGCGAAAACAGTGACAAACTTGTTTGCATACTGTTGAGCGTGAGCAAAATCTACGAAGTGATTATCCTGGCGAGTTCCATATATTGATATCCTAATTATTGGATAATAAGTTTAATACGCGAATTGTACCTGGTTGAATTGAAAAAATAAAGGAATGAAAGGATTAATTTTAAGAAGTTTGTTTGCCGGGATGCTGTTTCTGTTTGCCGTGACCAGGCTGGCCGGACAGATACCTGATGATGTGGTGGTTAGTTTCAGGACCGGGAACGCAAACACGCTGTCTGTTTATTTCAATGAAAACATTGAAATGGTGGTGCCGGATCATGACGACGTATACAGCAGGGCGCAGGCTCAGCAGATTATTTCGGGTTTCTTCAGTCAAAATAAGGCGCAGGAGTTTAATATTATTCACCAGGGCGGAAAAGAAGGCGCCCGTTACGCCATTGGCAATCTGAAGACCGACAAAGGCTCTTTCCGTGTTTATTTTTTATTAAAGGAAGCAGGAAATAAGGCATACATCCACCAGCTGAGGATTGAAAAACAATAATCCAAATGCTCGATCATTTTGGTTACAGGATAAGGAGACTTTTTTTGAGGCTGCTGATCAGGGCGCGAAAGATCAGCGTTCCCGGGTTTGATAAAATACCCTTATACGATGTGATGCTTTTTTTTTACCGCAGTATGGTGGACGGATCGTTTACCACCAGGGCATCCGCGATTGCTTTCAGTTTCTTTCTGGCTCTTTTCCCTGCAATCATTTTCTTGTTTACCCTGATTCCCTATATTCCCATCCGGAATTTTCAGGCGGAACTTTTTTTGCTGATCCGGAATTTACTCCCCGCCAGCACCTTTGCTGCAGTGGAAGAGACCATTCAGGACATTTTGACCAAGCCCCGGGGCGGGCTGCTTTCTCTTGGTTTTCTGATGGCCCTGATCTTTGCATCGAACGGACTGGTGTCGATGATGAATGCCTTTGACGCCTCGCTTCATACCATTGAGAAGCGAAACTGGATTGAACAACGGCTGATATCGATTGTGCTGCTGTTTATCCTTTCTGTCCTGCTCACCCTGGCGATCAGTTTAATCATTGCCGGGCAGTCAGCGATCAATTACCTGGATAACGCTTCCCTGATCGGGAGCCGGTTGACTTACTATCTGTTGTCGGTCGGGAAGTGGCTCATAACCTTGTCATTATTCTTTTTTGCCTATTCGTCGCTTTACTTCTTCGCCCCCACCAGGAAAACCCGCTGGAGGTTCGTTTCTCCCGGAGGTACACTGGCTACTTTGCTGAGCATTCTGGTTCTGATCGGCTTTGGTTATTACATCAACCAGTTTAGCCAGTACAATAAGCTGTACGGTTCGATCGGGACGCTCCTGGTGATCCTGTTGCTCTGCTATCTGATGTCGCTGATCCTGCTGATCGGCTTCGAACTGAATAACAGTATCACGGCCGCCCGAAGAAAGATTGTCAGGTAAGTGTTATTTTCCCATTTTGAAGAGTAGTTCTTTTTCTTCTCTGGTAAGGGAATCGTAGCCGGACTTACTGATCTTGTCGAGTACCCGGTTAATCTCTTCCTGTTTCAGGTTCTTCTGACGGTTGTATTCGATATCGTCGGCTTTGGCGCGGTGGGAGACTTTGATGCGGGGGCGGGGCCGGAACAGTTTGGCCAGCGCCCCTGTCAGCCATGTAATGCCTTTGGTCCAGTCTCTTCCTTGCCGGTACTGCAGCGCATAAACAAATCCGAATGCAGCTCCGCCGAGATGCGCCAGGTTACCCCCCGCGTTGGATGAAGCGATACCGATCACATACAGAAGGATCGAGAACCAGGCCAGATGTTTCATTTTGATCTGTCCGATGAAAAGCAGGCTGATCGTGTGATTGGGTGCATAGGTAGCCACTGCGGCAATGATTGCCAGAACAGAAGCCGATGCCCCTAAGAGCCGGGCAAAGCCAAGCGCCCCGGAAAAGGCGGGGAACAGGTTGTAGGCCAGCACGAAAAACAGTCCTCCTGTGAGCCCGCCCAGAAGATACACGCCCAGCAGTTTTTTCTCATCGAAATAGAAGATGAAAATTTTTCCCATCCAGTAAAGCCACAGGATATTGAAGAGAATGTGCAGGAAACTGAAATGCAGGAACATGTAGCTGATCAGGGTCCATGGTAAAGTGAGCAATTGCCCCACGTCGGCAGGAAGCGCCAGCCAGCCGACCAGCGGGGATTCCCTGTTTACCAGGAAGAACAACACATGAACGATGCGTACGGCCAGAAATACGCCGATATTAATATAAATAAGCCGGGTAAGGACCGATCCTTTTCTGAATGATTCCTTTATTTCTTCTGCAATGGACATGATAATGTTCAACTATTCTCCGTATTAATAAAAATGATTGCTGTGCTTGTTCCAGTAGCGGATCAGCAAAAATCCGAACAACATCCCTCCCAGGTGCGCAAAATGGGCGATGTTACCTCCCGTGTTTGTAAATCCAAAGTAAAGCTCCATCAGACCATAACCGATGACAAAATATTTTGCTTTGATCGGTATTGGCGGAAACAGCAGGAATAACTGCGTATTGGGGAACAGCATACCGAAACCGAGGAGTACGCCGTACACGGCACCGGAGGCGCCCACGGTGGGAATGTTCATCAGCAGGTTCAGCCGTCCCATCAGTTCATCGTTAAAATTTCGGCCCTGTTGAAAAATTGCTCCTCCTTCGCGCATCACCATATCGACCTGTTCGGGGCTCAACCTGGACACCACCGACTGGAATTCAAGAAAGTTGACAAACAAATGCAGGGTTGCAGCGCCCAGTCCGGTCACAAAATAATAAATAAAAAACCGTCTGGGTCCCCATACGCTTTCCAACACCCTCCCAAACATCCATAAGGCGAACATGTTAAAAAACAAATGCCAGAAATCGCCGTGCATGAAGAGATGAGTCACCAGTTGGTAGGGCCGGAATTCGGGGGAGAGAAAAAAGTGAAGCCCCAGAAGCGAATGCAGATCAACGCCCCGCATGCCCATCACATAAGTGATCAGCAACATGATGACATTGATGATGATCAGGTTTTTGACAACCGGTGGAATATTCCCCAGAACAGGTCTGTAATTTTGCATGACTGGAAATTTAATTTTCTATTACAATAGCTGCGCCAAAATGTTTAGTCCTGTAAAGTAAACAAATTACAGCCACTTTGTCACTTTAACATTTTCTCAAATTGTTCGACCGGGATAATTGTTAACACCTGTTTTCCGGAGGGCGAATAATTCGGAGTGACACAGGCAAACAACTGGTCGATCATTTGTCCGATCTCTTCCTGCTTCATCACGTATCCGTAAGGGATGGCCGACGCCCGTGCCAGTGAGGCTGCCACATTTTCCCTTGCTTTTTCCTTTAAATCGACTGCTGAACTTTTAAGGTCCTCCAGCAGGCTCTCAATGACCTCCAAAGGCGAAGACGAGCCAGCCAGGGCCGGTGTGCCGTTTACGATAAAGCTGTTGTTCCCGAATTCGCGGACGTCGAAACCAAGCGGCTTCATCTCGTCGAGAATGGACCGGAGCAGTTCCGCATCGGCTGCCTGAAGCTCAAAGGTCTGTGGAAAAAGCTGCTGTTGGCTTGCAATTTCATTGTTTTCAAGGCTGCACAGGAAATTTTCAAAAAGGATCCGCTCGTGCGCTCTTCGCTGGTCAATCACCATAAGTCCCGATTTCACCGGCGTCAGGATATATTTGTTCTTAAACTGAAAACAGGTTTTTCCCGAAAAAATTTCTTCAGGGCCGGGGAGGATACTCCCGCCCGTTTGCGGTTGTACATCCGGAATAAGAGAGGGCTTGCCGCTTTCTGCTTCCTTCTGAAAATCCTGGTATAATTTTTCCCAGTGCTTCACCTGCTCCTCTCGTTTCAGCGAAGGGCTTGCGGGGATGTACGATCTTTTGTCGCCGGTTTCGAAGGGGTTGTAGGCGGGATCGTAATGGACGACCGGCGGCTTCACCAGCTCCCCTTCGCGGGGAGGTACCGGGATCTCGATGCTGCCGGTCTGGTCAAAATCGATCGAGGGCACCATATTGAACTTTCCCAGGGCTTCCCGCACACTTGCATGGATGATTTGCCAGATGGCCGACTCATTCTCAAACTTGATTTCGGTCTTGGTGGGATGAATATTGATGTCAATATTTTCAGGATTCGTGTCAAAGTACAGGAAATAAGCCGGAATGCTGTCGGGCGGAAGGATCTTTTCAAAGGCCTGGAGCACCGCTTTATGGAAGAAAGGATGCTTCATAAACCGGTTGTTCACGAAAAAGAACTGCTCTCCGAAGGTTTTGCGGGCAAATTTCGGCTGACCGATGTATCCCTTAATTTTTACCAGACTGGTATCGGTGTTGACGGGAATCAGGTTCTGCCCGGTGACTTTTCCGAAGATTGCGCTGATTCGTTTCCGGATGTTATCAGCTTTACTCAGTTCATAGACCGGCTGCTGATTGTGAAGAAGGGAAATGCCGATTTCCGGATTTGCCAGGGCAACCCGCTGGATCTCATTGATGATGTGTTTCAGCTCGGTCGGATTCC
>JBFXKJ010000041.1:0-22169 GCA_050173895.1 Mangrovibacterium sp.
CCTGCGTTTATCAATGCTGCTGCCTGCGGCAGCGGTTTTGATCTTCTCAGATCGTTCATGATCACAAAAAAATCGCCTCTGAGGAATTCCGGAACAGCGGTCGGGGAAAAAGGTTTGGCTGACCTTTTTGGGAATCTTGTTCCGGACAGGCGCTGCAACATCGGGGTACATTAATACTAAATGGAATGAAACGAGCATGTACACAGTGGTTTACGCCCTAGTTGATGTTTATATGCGAGTTCCATACGTCGATGTCCTTTTGAAAAGTAATGAAGTTTAGCACGCAAATTATACACAGCTAATTTGAAATGAAAAACGTATGAAAATGAAAATAGCAACATACCGGCAGGCTCTGGCTTCAATCCTTGTTTTGTCGGGCATGTTTCCGGCAACAGCTGTCAGCCAGGATAAAGAGGAGGGCAAAAGGCCGAATCTGCTGTTCATATTTCCCGATCAATTCCGGGCGCAGGCCATGGGTTTTATGAATGAAGATCCGGTGTTGACCCCGAATATCGATCGGTTTGCCCGGCAAGGGGTTGTCTTTTCAAATGCGGTGAGCAACCGGCCGCTTTGCACACCCTACCGGGGAATGCTTTTGACCGGGAAATACTGTTTTTCAAACCATCTGCAAACCAATTGTAACACCAGCTCCCGGAAATACGGGAACTACCTTCGCGAAGATGAAACCTGTTTTTCGGATGTTTTGAACCAAAACGGATTTGATTGCGGGTACATTGGTAAATGGCACCTTGATGCACCTTCTTATGAGGAAGGTCCCGATGTGGACGACTGGAGGGAGGCGGTCTGGGAAGCCTATACGCCTCCGGGTCCCAAAAGGCACGGGTTTGAATTTTGGTATGCCTATGGCTGTAATAACCGGCATAATGACCCTTATTACTGGGTGAACGACGCGCCGGTACAGGACACGCTGTTCGCAGGGAAATGGTCACCGGAGCATGAGGCCGATGTGGCAATTGACTTTATTCAGACAAAAAGGAGTAAACCCTGGGCGCTTTTTCTATCGATGAATCCTCCTCACGGTCCATATCGGGAAGTACCGGCAAAATACAAGGAACTTTATGAAAGAATACCGGTCGATTCGCTGCTGAATCGCCCCAATGTTCCCGCCGGGAAAAAAGGTGATGTGGGCCGCAAAAATGTCCGCGATTATTTTGCCTGTGTCACCGGCGTTGACGATCAGGTTGGACGAGTATTGAAAGCGCTGGACGAATCGGGGCAGGCGGGAAACACCATCGTCATCTTCACCGCTGATCATGGTGAGATGATGGGAAGTCACGGGCGATTACAAAAGGTAGTGTGGTACGAGGAGTCGTTCCGCGTCCCGTTTATCATACGCTGGCCCCGGAAATTACAGCCCGGGATCAATGACCTTCATCTGAGTGTGCCGGATCTCATGCCAACCCTGCTTTCACTGATGGGTTTGAAAAAGCAAATCCCCGATGGTGTTGAAGGCCGGAACTATGCGGGGGTTTTCACCGGTGAATCAAAAGAAAAGCCGGAATTCACCCTTTACCTGAATCTTGAGTCCGGCTATGAAACACCTGAAGGGGGGATGAGAGGACTGCGCACCGACCGCTATACCTTTGTGATCAGAAAAAACAAGCAGGGAGGAACTACTGACTATCTGCTGTACGATAACCTGAAAGACCCGTTTCAGCTAACAAATATTGCCGCAGAACAGCCTGGTTTGATACGGGAGTTTGAAGGAAAAATGTGGCCGGAATTGAAAAGGATCAGGGATCCATGGGCGAATTAAGCCAAATTAAAAGAATTGAAACATATGAAAAATATAATATTAGCAGGCATCGTAGCCATTCTGTTTTGTCCGGGTCTTGCGGTATTTGGAGGAACTGCTGTTGCGGCAGGCAAGTATTATGTAAATCCCCTGGTCGGCAAAAGTGTGAACGCCGGTACGCGGGAAGAGCCGTTCCGGAGCCTGGAACAGGTCAGCAGCCTTCATCTGAACCCCGGCGATTCTATTTTTCTGGCGGCCGGAACCGTCGCCGGAGGTTCGCTGATCCTGAAAAATGTGCGGGGAAATCAAAGACGGCCTGTTGTCATCTCCAGCTACTCTGATCCCGGAGTTGCCGATGGCAAGGCCATAATTGACGCGAGAGGAAGCGGCAACGGGATTCTGCTGGAAAATTGCAGCCACATCCGGATAGAAGACCTGATTATCACCGCCAACGGAGGTGGACTGCCCGGAGGGGCTGACAAAACGGACATGCGTTGCGGTGTGTTGGTTAAAACATCAGAACCCGGCACTTTTGGGAATATCACCCTCAGCCGTTTGTCAGTCAAAGACGTGTTCTTTGAAGAAGAGGGATTCCAGCGCGGGGCGAAAGAGGTGCACTCGGCCAACGGAACCCAGCGCTACGGTTGGGGTATCCGGTTTATCAGTGACAGGGACGATGCTGTACTGCAAAATTTGACGGTTGAGGATTGCGATGTCAGGAACGTCAGCCACACGGGGATCAAATTCACCGGACAGAAGCAAAATATACGAAATGTGATGGTGAGTGGGAGCAAGGTCATTGAAACCGGCGGACCGGGATTGCAGTTTTCCAATGTTCTCGGCGGGAAAGTCAGCAATAATTCCATCAGTCACCCCGGTAGCACCGGTGATTCGCGTAAATGGGGAAGAGGCAGCGGATTGTGGACCTGGAGTTGCACGGGTTTTGTCATTGAGCACAACCGGTTTTTAAACGCCAACGGCCCGGGCGATTCGGCAGGCTGTCACATCGACTTCAATTGCCGGGATATTGTCGTTCAATACAATCTCAGCGCCAATAATGCCGGCGGGTTCATTGAAATCTTAGGTAATAACCACAACTGTGCATACCGCTATAATATCAGTGTAAACGACGGCTTTCGGGTTAAAGGCGAAAAAGGGGCATTCCAGGAAGGGAAAACACTCTGGACCAGTGGCTTTGTTGGAAAAGATAAAGTGAAAAACGGCCCTTTTAATTCGTATATATACAACAATACCATTTACGTAAAAGAAGACATCCGGTCTTGTTTTACGATCTCTCCTACAACCCGGGGGTTGCTCATTGCCAATAATATTTTTCATATATTGGGTGAGACGGTTTATGTTGCGGGAGACCAGGACGCCCGTGCGGAAAATGAAGGCCGGACTGCGGAGAATGTGGTTTTGAAAAATAACCTTTATATCAGGGAGAATTTACTCCCGGCGTTGTTGCCGGCCAAAGACGCAAGTCCGGCAATAGGGGACCCGGAATTTGAAAATGCCGGAACCGCAGATGCCCGTGGCTACTTGCCGGACGCCGCTGATTTGATCAGAGACAAGGGAATACGTATCGAAAAACTGCCCGGCGATTCGACCGGATTGCGAATCGGCCTGGATGTCGCGTCCGACTACTTTGGCAATCCTGTGAAAGGCCTGCCTGATATGGGAGCTATTGAATTATAAAAAAAGAGAAATCATGAAATTGACATGATTTGGCAAATGCCAACCGAAAATGAGAAGAACGTTTCAATCATGGCTATTCTATGTGGCAATTAAAAAACAAATTATTCACACATGAAATTGACATGATTTGGCAGACGCCAACCGAAAATGAGAAGAACGTTTCAATCATGGCTATTCTATGTGGCAATTAAAAAACAAATTATATACACATGAAATATATTCTGGCAGCTTCGGCGTGTCTGGCAACTGTCTCAGCCTGCACCTCTGTAAAGGAGAATGCGAAGCTTTCTAAACCAAACATCCTGTTCCTCTTGGCCGATGATCTTGGCTATGGGGAGCTAGGGTGCTATGGACAGCAAATCATTCAGACACCGGTACTGGACAGCCTCGCACAACAAGGTGTACGCTTTACCGGATTTTATGCCGGCAATGCTGTTTGTTCCCCATCCCGGGCAGTGCTGATGACCGGGAAAAGTGCTGCAAGGGCCACCATTCGCGGGAACAGCGGGTATTTTGGAGACGACCGGTGGATGCGCGTGGCATTAAAAAAAGACGAAACAACTCTTGGGGAGATGTTGCAACAGGTGGGCTATCAAACGGCATTTATCGGCAAATGGCATCTTGACGATCCGAACGACCTGTCAACCTGGGCTTACAGCCGGGGTTTTGGTTTTGCCGTTCAGGAACAATGGGGGTCCCGTTTTGGAGGAATCCGGTACGATGAACAAATGCACTGGGTCAACGGAAAAGCAGACTCCATCTACTATCGTGAAGAAGAGTGGAACTGTAAAGATGAATTCCGAACGAACATAGCCTTTCAATATCTTGATACCATGAACAGGCAAAAGCCTTTTTTCCTGTTCATGTCCTATCGTGCACCCCATGGGCATGAGCAACACATTGGCAACAAAGAGTTGTACGGCGATCGGAGCTGGCCTGAAAAAGAACGGGTGCATGCGGCGAAGATCACCTTGCTGGACAGGCAGATCGGGCTCCTGTTGAAAAAACTGAATAGCATGGGAGAACTGGATAATACATTGATTATTTTTACCAGTGACAACGGGCCGCATCATGAAAAGCATGACCATGAATTCTTCAACAGCAACGGTTCCTTCCGGGGATATAAGCGCGATTTGTATGAAGGGGGACTCCGGGTGCCTTTCATCGCCTGCTGGAAAGGAAAAATTAAGGCGGGAACCCTTTCCGGCCATGTGGGAAGTTTTCAGGATCTGATGCCTACTTTTGCTGAGATCGCCGGAATTAAAATACCGGACCAATCGGACGGATTTTCCATCCTCCCTGCCTTATTTGGCAATCCGGCAAAGCAGCATGAACATCTGAGCTGGGAGATCCAGCTGGATGGATGGACCCGAATTTTACCTGACGGCGGATTCCGGCAGTCGGTCAGAATGGAAAACTGGAAGGCGGTACGTTATGGTGTGAACCGGCCAACGGAGTTATACGATCTGTCAAAAGATCCTTCGGAATCACATAATGTTGCGGCTCAATATCCTGACATAACCGCGCAAATGAACCGGATCTTTGAAGACGACCACACCGATACCGAAGGATTCCCATATGGGGGTGTGATTCAGAATTACAGGGCAAAAGAAAAATATATGCATGAACAATGATCCCAAAGTGGGAATAGAAATATGTAAAATCAAAAAAACAGGGAAAATGGAACGGCTGTTAGGTTTGGTGTTTATCGTTGTCGCATTAACCGCTAACTGTGCAACAACTGAAGGTCAGAGACAGATTATCCTGCTCGACTCAGAATGGAAGTTTATCAATAAGGAAGTGACCGGAGGAGAGAAGGCAGAAACCGGGACCTCGGGCTGGGAAACTGTCAGTGTTCCGCACGACTGGGCTATATCGGGCGAATTCGACGAGCAAAACGATGTCGTGGTTGACAGGGTCGTTGAAGACGGGGAGAAAGTGGCAAAGAAGCGCACCGGCCGCACCGGCGGTCTGCCTCACGTTGGCGTTGGCTGGTACCGCAAGGTGCTGGATATCCCCGCCGAATGGAAGTCCAAAAATATATCCGTCGAATTCGACGGAGCCATGAGCCATGCCCGGGTATTCCTGAACGGCGGGTTTATAGGCGAGTGGCCCTATGGCTATGCGTCGTTTGGATTTGACCTGACCGGTAAGATCAGATTTGGTCAGAAGAATATACTGGCGGTCCGGCTCGGGAATCCGGAACATTCGTCGCGTTGGTACCCCGGAGCCGGAATTTACCGGAATGTTCGCCTGGTGATAACTGACCCGGTTCACGTGAAACGATGGGGAACCTTTGTCACAACACCCGGCGCTGAAGATGGAAAAGGGACTGTGACGATTGCAACCACGATCCTTAGCCCGGGAAAAGAAAAAGTTAGGCTGCAAACCGATGTAATCGGGCCGGACGGCACTGTCGCTGCAACAACAAGCACCCCTCTGGAGATAAATGGGGAGCAAACGGTCACGCAGTCGCTGACGGTCAAAAACCACCAGCTATGGTCGACAGAAAACCCGGTTTTATACAAAACCGTGTCAAAGGTATTGAAAAACGGGAAGGTGGCAGACCGGTATGAAACCCCGTTTGGGTTCCGGTTTTTTGAATTCACGGCAGACCACGGCTTTTCCCTGAACGGTGAAAATATGAAACTGAACGGAGTATGCCTGCACCATGATCTGGGGCCGCTGGGCGCCGCCGTCAATTACAGCGCCTTGAAGCGTCAGCTGATCCTGCTGAGGGAAATGGGCTGCAACGCGATCCGGACCAGCCATAATCCGCCGGCACCCGAGCTGTTGCAACTAACCGATGAAATGGGCTTTCTGGTGATCGACGAAGCTTTTGACGAATGGAAATATGCCAAGGTGGAAAACGGATACCATACCCTCTGGGATCAATGGGCGGAGAAAGATCTGGTTGCCATGATCCGGCGCGATCGCAACCACCCTTCCGTGATCATGTGGAGCCTGGGGAATGAAATTCGCGAGCAAGGTATGCCCGATGGCGCACAATACTGCCGGTTTTTGGCTGACATCTGTAAACGGGAGGATTCAACCCGCCCCACCACTGCAGGTTTCAATAACTGGGAACAGGCCATCCGAAACGGATTGGCCGCCATTGTCGATGTGCCGGGCTGGAATTATAAGCCGCAGCATTACAGCTTCATTCATGAAAAGCATCCGGATTGGAAGATGTACGCCAGTGAAACAGCATCTACGGTGAGTTCACGTGGCGAATATTTTTTGCCGGCCGAAGTGCGGGTTCATTATACCCGCGAACCGTATCACTGCTCCGCTTATGATCTTGAGTACCCGGGGTGGGCAACCACCCCCGACCGGGAATTCGCTGCGCAGGACTCATTCCCGTTCATGGCAGGAGAGTTTGTATGGACCGGTTTTGACTACCTGGGCGAGCCGACACCCTATAACGAACACTGGCCCTCACACAGTTCCTATTTCGGAATCATCGACTTATGCGGAATACCCAAGGACCGCTACTTCCTTTATCAAAGCAAATGGTCGGACAAGGATGTTTTGCATCTTTTGCCGCACTGGAACTGGGAAGGAAAAGAAGGAGAGCTGGTACCGGTACACTGTTACACGAGTTTCAGGAAGGCGGAATTATTTTTGAACGGGAAAAGCCAGGGTATCCGCGAAAAGGATCCGACGCAATTGTACCGGACCTACCGGCTGGTATGGGATGTTCCCTATGAGCCGGGAGCTCTGAAGGTCGTGGCCCTGGACGAAAGCAACCGTCCTTTGAAGGAAACAACGGTAGAAACCGCGGGAGCCCCCGCAGCCATCCGGCTCGGGGCCATGTCCGATACAATCACCGCTGACGGGAAAGAACTGGCTTTTGTAACCGTTTCTGTGGTCGACAAGCAGGGAGTACATTGTCCCCGGGCTTCCAACCGGATTCGTTTTAAAGTGGAGGGCGCGGGTTCTTTCAGAGCCGTTGGAAACGGCGACCCCACCAGTCTGGAGTCGTTTGTGAAGCCTGCCATGAAGGCATTTAACGGGAAATGCGTGGTTTTCCTGCAGTCGACCAAACAAGCCGGACAAATCCGCCTGACTGCAGAAGCAGATGGCCTGGAAAAATCGCAACTCACCATCGCAACCCGTTTTAAAGAATAATTCGTATTTTGTATGCAATCAATTCTTATGAAATGAAACGGCATCATCTTAGCGGCTTGCTCCTCCTTCCGTTATGGGCCGGATGCAATACGCCGGCACCCGATAAGCCCAATGTTCTCTGGATTACCTTTGAGGATACCTCTCCTCAGTTTATCGGATGCTACGGAAACAGGAACGCCCATACACCGGAAATCGATCGTCTGGCGACAGGTGGCGTGCGGTTCACCAATGCCTTCTCAACCGGAACGGTCTGTTCGCCCAGCCGGACCGCGATTATTACCGGTGTAAAAACGTATGAAAGCGGAACGGGGAATCATCGCAGCAAGTATCCGGTGCCCCGGTATATGAAAGGATTTCCGTTTTACCTGCAGCAAGCCGGTTATTACACAACCAACAATGTCAAAACAGATTACAACGTTGCCAACGAGCAACTGTTTATCAGGGAAGCCTGGAATGAAAGTTCGGGCAAGGCAGGTTGGTGGAATCGCAAACCCGGCCAACCGTTCTTTTCCGTTTTTAATTTCATGGATTCACATCAGTCACGCACGATGACTGAAACATATGCGTGGTATCAGGAAAAAATATGGAATAACCTTGCTGAGGATGAAAAAATTGGTGATGATGCCTTTGAAATGCCCCCTTTCTACAGAGAAAGCCCTGAAATGCGCAGGCAGTTTGCAAGGGTTTATAATTCCATTTCCCTGACCGATAAGAAAATAGGTGAGCTGCTTGCCCATCTGGAAAAAGACGGCCTGAGAGACAGCACCATTATTTTTCTGTTTGCAGATCATGGTGAAGGAATGCCACGGGGCAAGACGAATGGAATCAACTATGGATACCGTGTGCCGTTCATTGTATGGTTCCCTGAAATGTACAAACACCTCTCGCCATGGGGGACCGGCGGAGTGGTCACCGACGAACTGGTCGAATTTACCGATCTGGCGCCTACGCTGATCAATCTGGCTCAAGGAGAGGTGCCGGAACAGATGAAAGGCAGAAGAATGCTTGGGAAAGACCGTTCCAAACCTGCAGGGCATTTAATTTTGTCTTCCGACCGGTCGGATAACGGCATCGATATGGTACGCACCGTCACAGACGGGGAATATGTATACTCCCGCAATTTTCTTCCTTTTATGCCGGAAGTCCGTTATATCCGTTATATGGAAATCGGAGGGATCAAGCAACAAATGCGAAAGGATCTGGAAGAGGGGAAATTGGACAGGCAGCAAAAAAGGCTGTTTGAAACACGTCCCCCCGAGTTCCTGTTCGATATTGAAACGGATCCCTGGGAGATGAAAAACCTCGCAAGCATGCCGGAATATCAGACAACGCTGAAACAAATGCGGGAGCGTTTAAAAGTTGCCGTTCTGCAATCGCACGATGTCATGTTTCTTCCGGAGTATGAAATTGGATTATTGTCTGACTCCACAACCGCTTATGAGTTTCGCCTGAATAAACAGCGTTATCCGTTGGCTGAAATTTACGAAGTTGCTGCGCTGAGCGGTTTCAAAGGGAAGGAGATCACCAGACAGCAAATCAATTTCCTTAAAAGCGAAAATAAAGTGATCCGCTATTGGGCCATCGTTGGATTAAGATCACAATCGCATGATGATATCGGCATTTATTCCAAAGAAATATACGGGGCGATGAACGATGCCTTTCTTCCCGTGGCCGTCACTGCATCGGCCATAGCCTGGCAGGAATTTAATAACAAGGAGGCCGGTGAAAAACTGAAAAGGTATTGTGCTGATGAGAATATGCACGTGGCATTGATGGCCATTAACTACCTTTTATATGCAGATCAGAAGGAGCCATTCGCAGAGACGATCCGGGCGGTACATGAAATGGACAGACGGACGTATGACGTGAAAGCGGCATGTATGGATTTTCTGGGCAGTTTGGGGCTGGTCCCCAATAACCCCGATTACAGAGAATAATCTAAACCAATAAACTAATATGATGAATAAACTACTTCTTTCCACGACCTGCCTTGCAGCGGTCTCCGCTTGTACAGTCAAAGAAAAGACGGCACAGCAGGTTAAACCGAACATTGTGATCATCTACATGGATGACCTTGGCTTTGGCGATGTGGGCGCATACGGAGCAACAAGGCTGAAAACCCCGAACATGGATAAACTGGCAAATGAAGGCGTTCGCTTTACCAACGGATATGCCACCTCATCTACCTGCACGCCCAGCCGTTACGGCTTGCTTACCGGAGTTTATCCCTGGCGCAATGCGAATGCGAAGATTTTGCCCGGCACGGCGCCTCTCCTGATCGATACGGCACAGGTCACGATCCCGAAAATGCTTAAAAAACAGGGATATTACACCGGAGCGGTGGGCAAATGGCACCTTGGCATGGGCAGTGGACATGTAAACTGGAATGAACATATTGCGCCCGGGCCGAATGAAGTGGGCTTCGATTATGCCTATGTGATGGCGGCCACGCAGGACCGGGTGCCGACTGTTTACATTGAAAACGGCAATGTGGTGGGACTTGATCCCAACGATCCGATTGAAGTGGATTATAATAAGAATTTCGAGGGTGAACCTACCGGGAAAGATAATCCGGAGATGCTGAAAATGAAATGGCAACACGGGCATAATAACAGCATTGTAAACGGAATTCCCCGTATTGGGTTTATGAAAGGAGGGGACAAAGCGAAGTGGAAAGATGAAGACATGGCCGGTCATTTTCTGGAAAAGGCACAGGCGTTTGTGAAAGAAAACAGGAATTCTCCTTTTTTCCTTTATTACGCGCTTCAGCAACCTCATGTGCCGCGAACCCCGAATCCGCGTTTTGCAGGCGCTTCCGGTATGGGTCCCCGTGGAGATGCGATCGTGGAAGCCGACTGGTGTATCGGTGAGTTTGTCAAAACGCTCGAAGAGGAGGGATTGCTTGATCATACCCTTATCATTTTTACCAGCGACAATGGTCCGGTCATTAACGACGGCTATTACGACCAGGCCGTTGAGTTACTGGGCGATCACAAACCATGGGGGCCGTTCAGGGGAGGAAAGTACAGCCTTTACGAAGCAGGCACGCACGTGCCGTTTGTAAGCTATTGGAAAGGTACGATCACACCCCACGTGTCGGATGCGCTTGTATGCCAGATGGACCTCTTAGCCTCACTGGCCGCCCTCACTGGTGGGGATGCGGGCGCTACCGACAGTCAGGAACTTACAGACGTTCTTCTGGGTAAAAAAGAAGACGGCCGCAGGGAACTGGTTCTTGAAGCAACCTCCAGGACGGCGCTGCGAAAGGGCAACTGGGCGCTGATCCCACCTTACAAGGGGCCAGCCGTAGCAAAGGAAGTGAATATTGAAACAGGCAATTCGGATCAATATCAGCTTTACGACCTGCAGGCGGATCCGGGCCAGCAAAATAATCTGGCTCAGCAAAACCCGGAAAAACTGAAGGAGATGATCACCGCTTTTGAAGGAATTCGCGGAAAAACGAATAAAGAAATTGAACAACTGGAATTGAAATAAGATTTTAAAAGGGAACGGGTAATGGCTACCGCCATGCCCGGTTCCTGCTTATAAAAATAAACTCCGGATGAAAATGCACCATGCCGTAAGAACTTTGCCGGCGCTGTTATTCAGTCTATCCTGCGCCCATGCAGCGGAAAACGCCAAAAAGCCCAATATCCTGTTCATCCTTGCCGATGATTTGGGTTACCATGATTTGAGCTGTACCGGCAGCCGGTATTATGAGACGCCGAATATTGACCGGATTGCTGCCGAAGGAATGACATTTTCGCAGGGATATGCCGCCTGTCAGGTTTGCAGTCCGTCGCGGGCCAGTATTATGACCGGCAAGTTTACGGCCCGGCATGGTATTACCGATTGGATCGGAGCCAAAGCAGGTGTGTCGTGGCGATCGCAAAACCGTCACAGCAAGATGCTCCCGGCGGAATACGAACATGCATTGCGCGCTGAATACGTCACCTTGCCCGAAGCGATGAAAGGAGCGGGATATAAAACATTTTTCGCGGGGAAATGGCATTTGGGAGATCAGGGTTCCCTGCCCGAAGATCATGGTTTCGATATCAACAAAGGGGGCTGGCATGCCGGCAGTCCGGCCGGCGGTTACTTCTCCCCATATAAAAACCCGAAGCTGGAAGACGGCCCGGATGGAGAGAACCTCTCCATGAGGTTAGCCTCTGAGACAGTGAAGTTCCTGAATGATAACAATCCCGGGAAAACCGGTCAGCCGGTGTTTGCCTTTTTATCATTTTATGCGGTGCACGGACCCATTGAGACAAGCCGCGACAAATGGGCCAAATACCGGGAAAAGGCAATACAGACGGGAATTGCTGATACCGGCTTTTACATGGGACATTTTTTGCCTATCCGCCGTGTGCAGGACAATCCGGTGTATGCCGGGCTTGTTGAACAGATGGACGATGCTGTTGGCCTTGTGCTGAAGGCTCTGCGTGAGCTTGGCCTTGAAAAAAATACGATCGTTATTTTTACTTCTGATAACGGGGGAGTTTCGTCGGGTGATTCATTTTCCACTTCTAACCTGTCGCTTCGTGGCGGAAAGGGTTATCAGTTCGAAGGGGGGATCAGGGAGCCCTATTTTATCAAGGTGCCCGGCCTGACCAAAGGCGGGGAACAATGTGAAGTTCCTGTGACGGGAACCGACTTCTATCCGACTTTGCTCGAGCTTGCCGGACAGAAGCCCATGCCTGCCGAACATGCTGACGGAGTGAGCCTGGTACCGCTGTTGAAGAGGCAGTCGATTGCCGAAAGACCGCTGTTCTGGCATTATCCTCACTACGGGAATCAGGGAGGTGAACCTTCTTCCATCATTCGCCTGGGCGACTGGAAACTGATTCATTATTATGAGGATCAGCATGAGGAACTCTACAATCTTCGGCTGGATCCGGCGGAGACGAATAACGTGGCTGCTTCCGAAGGCGGAATAACAGAACGCCTGCATCAGAAGTTGTTTGAATTTTTAACAGCAGTTGGAGCCCGCTTCCCGGAGGATGATCCGGAATATCAGGCTGAAACTGAGCAGCAATTCCTGGAGAATGTCCGAAAAAATAAATGGCCACAACTGGAGAAGCAACGCCTGTATTATTTGTCGGAAGATTTTGATCCGGGCAACAACTGGTGGGGAAGTGATCGTTCAGAGCCATAGAGAAGAAGGTTTCCCGGGATGCCGAAGATCCTTAACGGCGGGTCAGCGTGCGTGGTCGAGGATCGAAGCAAAAGAGGGTGTTGAAATGACCATGTCTGCGTAATGCTTTAGCAACTCTTCTGATGTACAAAACGAAATACCCAGTCCTGCAGTCCTGATCATGCACAGGTCATTGATGCTGTCGCCGACAGCAACGCAGTTTTTCATCGGAATCCTGTACCTGTTCGTTATTTTTATCAGGGCGTTCGTCTTGCAAACGGGATGTTTGCAAATGCTGCCGGAACTGTTGAAGAAAAAAGAAGGGATCCTCACCTCTCCGGTACAGATGCTTTGTGAAAATTCCAGTTCGTTGGACAGGGAGAAATCCATCCTGAGCTTATTCTTTATATGATTACAGATGCAGTCGTAACTGTCGGAGATGATCCCGACCAGATAACCCCGGGTTTTCAGTTCCGCGATTACCTGCTGGGCATCATCCGTGACAGGGATGCTCTCAACGGTGTCGATCAGGTCCCGCAACGCGATTCCCTTGAGTAGGATAGCAATTCTTTTGGAGCGTACAATGGAATCATTTTCAGCCGACCGGATGTTCATCAACTCCTCCCTGAACCCGAATTTGTCGGCACAAACATCGATAAATCTGTTTTTAAGGAGGGTATTATCCATATCAAAAGCGATCGCCTTATTCAGCGACAGAAGGGAATCGTCCAGTGCGAACTCCATTTGGGAGCGGATCTCCTTCATCACTGCCAGTTCTTCAAAGTTAATTTTCGGATTTTTCGTCCCGGATGCCTTGACGATGATCGCATGGGCCACTTCCTTGCTCATTTTTCCCAAAGCTTGCCATGGCTTGCTTTTATTCTCCAGGTAGCCAATCTCCACTTCCTTTACGCGGATGTTCATCAGGTACATGTCGATGAGAATGCCAATGTCAACGCCATAGTCTTCCCTGAATTCCAGATCCAGCAGCTGACTTCTTTTTCCCGCTATCATCCCGCTGAGGGGTTGGCTGAACCGGGAAAGGTCGGGGAAAAAAATACTCAGCAATGGTTTGGCTACAAGCTCGGTTACACGACCGGCATCACGGCTGAAGGTCGATTTTACAAAGTCAGCCTCATCGCTTAATATCGGTTCCGTCAGCAGCCTGATGGTTGCAGGAGGATAGGGGTCAATATCGCCGTCCAGAAAGACAATGATCTCGTTGGAGGCGAAGATGATTCCGTCTTTCATAGAGGCGCCTTTTCCAAGCCTGGTGCTCGATATAACCTTGGCTCCGTTTGCCCGGGCAATGGACACGGTTTTGTCGAGCGATTTATCATCGACAACAATCACTTCGCTGACGTGGGGTTGTGCCCGGGCATAGCTCACCACTGATGCGATGTGCTCTTCTTCATTCAATGTGGGTATGATTACAGAAACCATGACAATTGAATTTTTTTAGAACCGGGCTTATTAAGATTCTCTTTTATAAGTTAATACTTTTTTTTAAAAAACTGATGAGTTTGGGCTGATTTTGTTTTTTTAGGGATTGGTTTCTGAGGAAACCGGCAGCGATTTTGCAGTGACTCTACTGCTCATTTACCTGTTTATCTACGGAGCGGGCAAATGGTCGGTCGATTCAAGGTTTCTGCAGTCCGGAAATAAACAGACAGCAACGGATTGATCGCTGCTGTCTGTTAAGACGTTGCCGTTGTTTTTCCGGCAGCGCAGAAGTGGAATGCTTTAACTACTTTTTATCGCGGGCTTCGTAAGTATCGCAAACACCATTTCCATTGGCATCGACAAAGTTTTTGCCTTTTCCCTGTCCGTTCCCCTGACCTTTTCCCTGTCCGGTGCCGTTGCATACGCCTTTCCCTTTTCCTCTTTTTTGTCCGGCGGCAGTTGTGGCCCGGTTTTCATAATTATCGCAGACACCGTTCTTATTGGTGTCGACGTAGGCGGCACCCTGACCGGTGCCCCTGCCGTTTCCATTTCCATTACCTTTCGTATTGACCGGTTCCTGTGCATTGGCAAATGCTGTCATAGCTAAAAGTGCCAAACCTGTTAAAAGAATTTTTGCTTTCATGATCATTGATTTTTAATTGTTAATATGATTATTTGATCTGTTTTCCCACCTTCCTTTTCCCTTTCCCGTTTGAGGAAGATTGATTTGATTTTCTTTATTAAGCATCGCTTTGAATAACTCATGCAGTTTTTCCTGCTGAGCGGGCGTGCATATTCTTTTCATGTCCAGGTAGAAAGTTGCCGTTACCTGCTTTAGCTGCCGGTGATTGCTCCCCACCTCTGCCGCGATCTGTCCCAGCCGTATCGTATCGGGTGATTGACTGCCCAGTTCTTCGATCATTTCTTCACGCAATCCTGCGAGGTTCATTTCCAGATGCTTTGCAATCCGGTTAAAGGTCCGGTTTATTTCACGGAATTGCTCGAGCTGTTCATCGCTGAGGGCAAGCTGTTCCCTGAAAAACCGGGTTCGCTGTTCTCCCGGAATGTTCTGCTGTTCGTTCTGTTCCGTCTTCGGCTGTCTGTTTTCCATGGTCCTGTGATAATAGAAGGATCCGATTGTGGCCAGGTTTGTTGCCAGGAGGATCACAATGATCCAGCTTAACAGACGGTATTTGGTTGCCGGTGTTTGCATAGCGGGTTTCATTTATTCCAGTAAAAACGATTCAATGGGTTCTGCTTCAAAATCGTTCATCAATTGCAGGCCAACGACTTCGGTTTGTTGCGAAGAAAAAGCCGAAGCCTGGCTGCCCATGCGGATACCGGCGTACACTCCGGCAATCAGCAGCAGCGAAAAGAAGGCCGGTTCCAGCAATCTTAACCAGCCTGGCTGCCGGCTATGCTCTGTTTTTTCTTCCAGCCGCCCTGTCAGACGGGTATAGAAGAACGGCGACACTTCCGGGTTCTTTTCTTTCTCCACTATTTCCAGTTCTTCCTTCAGAAAAGCCAGAAAGTTTCTGCAGTCTGTACATTCGCTGAGGTGTTTTTCAACGACAGCCCTTTTTCGCTCCGGCAACTCATTGCCCAGAAAAAAAATCAGGTCTTTATGGATACGCTTGTGCTGCATTTTCTTGCTTTTAATTGTTAGACACCGGTTCATTCAAAAACTTGCATTCAGATACACTTTTTTTTATAACAGGCATAAAGCTGCTTCTGAAGGTTCAGCTTTGCCCGGTGTATCAACGTTTCGACCGCTGACAGTGAAATTTCCATCACTTCGGCGATTTCTTTGTATGAGAGTTCTTCGTATTTATTCAGCGTGAAGGCAATCCGCTGTTTCTCCGGAAGGCGGTCGATAGCACGATGCAGCATGTCTGCACGTTGTTGATCTGCAAGGTGGCCTTCAGGCTGATCGCCGGGCTGAGCGGTGATTTCCCTGTTCCTGTTCTTTCCGCCCGTAAAGGCGTCTTCCAGAGATTGGAACAAGCCTCTGCGCTTGCGGTCCCGAACCAGGTTAAGTGAGCGGTTTACGGCGATGCGGTAAAGCCAGGTCGACAAGCTGGCATCGCCGCGAAAAGCCCCTGCCGATGTATAGGTCTCCAGAAAAACCTCCTGGGCCAGGTCCTCCGCATCAGCATGATCATGGACAATACCATAGCAAGTGTTCACTACCATTTGCTGATATTGTTTGACCAGAATCCTGAACGATTCGTGGTCACCTTGCTGAATGCCTTTAATAAGCCCGGCTTCGTTCATCTTAATTGTCCAATGTGCGTTTAACCGATTAGACACCTAAATTTCCGAAAACTTGCAGTTATCTTCAAATAAATAAGCAATTATAGCCACGAATCATAAGAAAGTTTTAATTTAGAGGCGTCGAAGAATCCGGCTTGCCATCCCTGCCAGGATGATCAACGACTACGAAACAAAAACCATGAAACAAGTAATTTACCCCTTGGCGTCTCTTTTTTTGGCTCTGAGTTGCGGGGGAGGTGTAGGGAAAACAATTGATTCGGAACCATCCGTACAGCGGGTGCGAGCGATTAAGACGGCGAAAACCAGGTCTGACATTTACATAGAAGATCAATCCCGTTACAGTCCTTCTTTCATTAAGGGACTTGCAGCGTATGACGGGACAATTTCTCTCGTCGATAACTACATTGTAACAGATCACGACACGACCCTTTTCCCGGAGATCATGCCTTTGAATCAACCGGTTGTTTTCAAAGCAACGAATGTAAAATATAACTATACGCTCACCATAACGAGAACAAATCTGACTAACTTTAATTACCGTTTTCATCTTGACAGTAAAGACAGTAAAGTTGTATTTGAGAAATCAGGAGAAGCCGTACTTAGCTCGTTTTTTTTCCTGGCTACGGAAATAGATGATGACTCTGAAACCGGTGAGGGGTACGCCAGTTACGAATATTGGGACAAGACGGCTGATTGTTGGTTTGCAATCAGGATAGGCAGTGACGCAGACCGGAATGGAAAGCATCGGGCAAGGCTGAACTACGGTTGTAAAGATGAGAAACGGCCGACGATGGCCTTGGCAGATTGTCCTACATTAAGAACAGAGTAAAACAATAATCGCATCACGGAGTGCAACAGCAGTTGTGAGGTTTTATCAATATTGTAAGAGAATATGACCATTTTTTAAGTGGGGAATGACTGATTTTGATCTGGATAAGCAAACGATAAAGGATCTGGAAATTTTCTCGGACACCAGGTCACGAAAGTCTGTTTCAGATTTTTATAATCAAACCAGGACGGTTGGGGGAAGGAAATTCCTGTTTCAGCTCATGAAAAATCCCACTGCCGACATTCGGGAATTGAGAGAAAGGACTGAACTCATTCAATTTCTGTCGGAGACTGGCTTTGATTTGACAATTACTTCGGGTCAGTTCGAATTTATTGATCATTACCTGAGATTAAACACGGCTCCCCTGCGAAACAACTTTCTGGATGCCTTTTTGCAGAATCTTTCTTACCGGATTACTCCTACCAACAACTACTATGTCATAAAATCGGGAGCTGAGCAGTTGGTTTACTTATTGATTCATCTGAAAAAAAAATCAGCCACCCTGGCAGGATTAAGCCTTCCTGCGAAACTTGCCCGATATTGTCAGCTTATCACCACCTTTATCGGAAAGCAGGAATTTAAAGGATTATATATTGAAAGGTTAAGAATAACCTATATCAGGCTGAACCGACTCGATAACATGTTTCGCAAAAGGTATATGGAAGAGTTGCAGGAGGTTGTGAACAGCGTTTACCAGCTTGATGCGTATATTTCGCTGGCAAAAATTGCCGCTCAGAAAAGCCTGGCGCTGCCAACTTATTCAGACTCCGCCATCCCTGCGCTTTCTATCGACGAGTTTTACCATCCTTTGCTGTCCAATGCAGTCCCTTATTCCGTTGCGCTTGATCCCGCGGTTAATCTTTGCTTTTTAACCGGTCCCAATATGGCCGGAAAATCAACCTTCCTGAAATCCGTAGGATTAGCTGTATATCTGGCTCATCTTGGGTTTCCGGTTCCCGCGAAAAGAATGGCGACGACGATTTATCATGGAATTGTGACAACCATCAACTTGTCGGACGATATTAACTTGGGATACAGCCATTTTTACAGCGAGGTTCATCGAATAAAAGAAACAGCGCTGAAAATCAAAGAAAAAGGGAGGCTATTTATCGTTTTTGATGAATTGTTCAGGGGGACAAATGTGAAGGATGCGTTCGATGCGTCGCTGCTGATAATCCGATCTTTCGCGAATATTCGGGGATGCACTTTTTTTATCTCTACTCACCTCACGGAAGTGGCTGAAAAACTGGGCGACTTAAGTAACGTTCAGTTTAGGTTTTTCGATTCCTTGCTTGTTAACAACACGCCTGTTTATGAGTATTTATTGAAAACCGGGATCTCTCACGAACGGTTAGGTCTGTATATCATTAAAAATGAAAAGATCATTGATATTCTCGAGTCGATAACACAGGAGTGAAAAGACAGATTCCGGATCCGCTCATTAGGACGGGAAAATAAATCTGAGCCGGCGGTTCGTCAGATCGGCTTAAAAAAATCTTCAGTAAGAAAAGCGGAGAACGAAAAAATTTCTATATTTGCGCCCGGTAAGCTTGATGCTTGCGCGAATTTTGTTTTAAATCACTGCGAGAGTAGCTCAGTTGGTAGAGCACAACCTTGCCAAGGTTGGGGTCGCGGGTTCGAATCCCGTCTCTCGCTCATGCAGGTCAGTCCGATATTCAGGCTGACCTTTTTTATTCCCCATTGGTTGATGTCTTAATTCCGTTTTTTCTTCCCCGGTTTCGTCAGAATCGCTATTTTTGAGGTGAAGCTTGCCCCCGGGACCAACAGCAGGAAGGTGGCGGGGATTGGTGACTTCGACACGCACTATGGGAAAGATTTCAACTTACACCGGAAAAGAGAGCGCTCGCCAGGGAAATTTCGTTGCACCGGGCAGAGAGTTGGTAATGAAAAGGATCATTCAGATCCTGGACCGTGGCAGGAGCTTGATCCAGGCGCTTCAGCAGGTTGCAGATGCGCTTGTTTTGGCTCTTAAGCCTGCGGCCGTTGCCAGTGTCCGGATCACTTACGATGATCAGGTTCTTCTGAGTAAGCGCTTTGCCGAAACAGAGGTAGTCGTCAGGAAGCGGCTCCAACTACCGGGTAATGAGCAGGTGCTGGTGGAAGTTTTTCTCCCGGAGCATTTGTTGAAACAGGCGGATGGAACAGTCGTTTCCGATGCCGGGCTGATTCTGGACGATACCATGCCATTGCTGAACGGAGTAATCTCCCGTTTCCGGCTCGAAAAGCTGTCGTTCGACATGAACGAACGGCAAAAGGAGTTGAAAAGTCTGAATCAGGCAACTGCGATCCTGAAAAAAAGCCTCTCACTCGACGAGTTGCTTCAGGAGGTTTGCTCCAGCTTGCCCGAAGCCATGCAGTACCCGAAGCATGCGGTAGCCCGGATCCGGTACGGGAACAAGAGCTTTACCAGCGCGCATTTTAAGGAAACCGCACTCGTTCTGCAACAGGTATTCGATACCCCGGACGGAGGAAAGGGCTCGATCGAAATCTTTTATCGCAGATCTGTGCATGTTTCGGGCGATCCTTTTTTAAAAGAGGAGAGAGACCTGATTGCGAATCTGGCTGCGCTGATTACAGGGACTGTCTCCGGAAAGGCGTTGCAGGACCTTTTGTATCAGAACGGGGAAAGATTGAAGGAACTAAAAGGGATCAACCAAACATCCGAAATCCTGCAGAAAGGGAAGTCACTGGAAGAATCACTACGGGCCATTTGTTCTATTCTGCCCGCCTCATGGCAGTATCCTGAGGCAACGGTGGCCAGGATTTGTTATGATGGAAAGGTGTTCGCCAGTCCCGGGTTCGAAGAATCACCCTGGAAAATGGTCCAGGTGTTCGAAGCCCCCGGAAATAAAAAAGGAACCATCGAAATCTTTTACCTGAAGTCATTCCCCGACGAATATGAAGGTCCTTTCCTGAAGGAAGAACGCGACTTGCTGGTCAACCTGGCCAGCCTGATTGCAGGATCAGCAACCCGCGATGTTTTTAATAAGCTCAGCCGTGAAAACACGGAACGGCTGAAAGAGCTGAAGGCCATTAATCAAACATCGAAAATTATCGAAGAGGGTAAAACAATCGATGAGACGCTGATGGAAATTTGTTCTATCCTCCCGAAATCCTGGCAATATCCGCGCTATACCGTGTGCCGTATCCGTTTTGAGGGGAAGGTCTATACTTCGGTCAACTTTATGCAGTCGATCTGGAGCCAGACCGAGAATTTTGTGACGATCGACAATAAAAAGGGCACGATCGAGATCTTCTATTTAAAGCCATTCCCGGATGAAGATGAAGGTCCCTTTTTATCGGAAGAAAGAAATTTGCTGATTAATATTGCCCGGCTCATCAGCGGTTATCTGAACGATTATAAAGGCCGGTCGATCATTCATCGTAAGAGTGTGCCTTCTCAGGAGATTTACCCCTCGGATGAATTCCGGAACTCGCTGATCCGGGCCAAGAAGCCTCTTCAACTTTACTTTAATCAGCAGGCTATCGACAAATATATTTACCTGGACATGATGAAATACAAGGTCAAGCACATTCTTTTTGTGGCGACCTTGTACGATGCATTCATTCTGGAGAGCGAAGACTCCTTTTTTGAAAAATTCATGGGTGAAATATACCAGTACAGCCTGTTTTCGGTACCCCGGATAACCGGGGTTTCGTCGGGAGAGGAAGCACTGGAACTGCTGGAGACAACCCGCTTTGACCTGGTTATCCTGATGGCCGGAATGGACCGTGATGCAACGGTCCTGCTTAGTGAGCAGATCCGGGCCCGGAAGGAATCGCTTCCCATTTACCTGCTTTTGAATAAAAAGAGTGATATCAGCTATTTCGAAGAGCTGGAGCCCACTATCCCCTCGATCGACAAGCTGTTTGTCTGGAACGGGGATTCGCTCATTTTGTTTGCCATTGTCAAATCGACCGAAGACAAGGTGAACGTAGAAAATGATACGCGGATCGGCCTGGTTCGTGTGATCCTGCTGATCGAAGATTCGCCGCTTTATTATTCGCGGTATCTGCAGTTCCTTTACGATATTGTATTCGGACAGGTCCAGCGGCTGCTTCCCGAAGTGGAAAAGAATGAACTGGACAAGATTTGTAAGATGAGATCCCGTCCAAAGGTACTGCTGGCCAGAAACTATGAGGAGGCAATTGCGGTCTTCAATAAATACAAAGATTTTATGCTTTGTGTCATATCGGATGTGGAGTTTGACCGGGCCGGAAAGAAAGATAAAAAGGCGGGCGCAAAGTTTATCAGGTATGTCAAATCGCATATCTCAAATCTGCCGATCATTTTACAGTCGTCTGAAGACAGCAATGAACGGATGGCCCGTGAACTGGAAGTTGCTTTTCTGAATAAAAATTCAGAAACCCTTTTGAATGACCTGCGGCATTACCTGAGCCGTTACCTGGGATTTGGCAATTTTGTGTTTCGCGACGGGGAAGGGAACAAGATCGCTGAAGCGCGGTCGTTGCGTGAATTTGAAACCCTGCTTCGGGAGGTGCCCGATGAAAGCCTGTACCTCCATGCATCTGAAAACCAGTTTTCGCTTTGGCTGATGGCGCGTGGCGAGATTCAGCTTGCCAGAACCTTAAACCCCGTGCCGGTAAGCTCATTCCGTAATATGGACGAATCCCGCAGCTTCTTTTTGGATACCTTCCGTCGGTACAGGGAGGAAAAAAAGAAAGGAAAGATCCTGAACTTTGATGAGACCTCTACCCTTGATGAGAAGAATATTGTGTCTTTTGCCGGAGGATCACTCGGTGGGAAAGGCCGTGGCCTGGCGTTCATTGATATCCTGATCTATAATCTGGATTTTCCGTCGCTGGTCAGTGGAATTAATGTCTTTACCCCGATCACAGTGGTGATTGGCAGTGACGAGTTT
>JBFXKJ010000042.1:0-21930 GCA_050173895.1 Mangrovibacterium sp.
ACGACGCTCTTCCGATCTAGCGGTGATCCAAAAAACAGGGAGTTGATGGAAGGGATAGGACAGCTTCTCCGCGAGCTGGCACGGGCGGGAGGGAAGCTGTCACAAAGTCTGCTTACCGGCGCTCCGTACAGGCATCCTGCGGCACCCGGGTGGGCAGTGAGCGCACTGAAAACACAACTCGAAAAATCAGGCCTGGCAGCAAATCATCCGCTGTCGATGCTGATCCATAACTTATCCCGTTCAAACCTTTCGCTGAAGAATGTCGAAGAAGGATTCCAGCTTGTCGCCCCTCCCCGGCTGGCCCGCGATTCCCGCACAGCCGGCCGCAGGTTTCGGGATCAGTTAAAATGGGATCATCCCAGGCTTCGCCATGCCATCCGCCTCAGCCTCTGTTTTGTTGCGGGCTTCGCCATTTCAGAAGGTTTTCATATTGCCAAAGGGGAATGGATTATCCTCACCAGCCTCTTTGTGTGCCAGCCCAGTTACAGCGAAACCCGACGCCGGCTTTTTCAGCGGATCCTGGGAACATTTACCGGCGTAACCGGCGGGGTGATCGTCGTCAGCCTGCTGCCGACAATCCAGGGACAGGTCGTGCTTTTGCTGACCTCAGCCTGTCTTTTTTTCCTGTGGCTGCATCGCCAATATGCCGTCTCCGTGATCTTTATCACTGTTTTTGTCCTCTGTGCCTTTAACCTCATTGCGGGTCAGGGCATTGCGGTGATGCTACCCCGCCTCATAGATACCCTGATCGGTTCGGCTCTTGCCATTCTTTCCGTTCGGTTTCTCTGGCCGGAATGGCAGCAAAAAAAGCTGCCATCCCTGCTCTCTTCGGCCTTCTTGAAAAACACCCGCTACTTCCGGGCAGTCCTGGAAGCCTATCGCCGACCCGGACAGGACGATGATCTCGACTACCGGATTGCACGCAGGGAGGCCCATCAGGCTGACAATGCACTGGCGCTGGCCTGGCAAAACATGCAGGTAGAGCCTGCAAGGCAAAAACAGTTCAGTGATCTGGCCTTCACCCTCACCTACCTGAATCATGCCCTGCTCTCATATCTTTCTGCCCTGGGAGCTCACCGTTCGGAGCAACGACCCGATGCAGAAATTATGAATGTTGCCGACGGGTTGGCCAAAGTGATGGAAAGGACAGATCCTTTGTCGCTCCCCGGCGAAGAAAATGAACACGATCAACTCCTGTCAATGATCGGCCGGATCAGACAGATGATCGTTGACCCTGCAACTAAAAAAGACAGCCAGGCGCTTGTCCTTCTTTACAACATTGCCGAAGTAACTTATCAGTTGCTTTTACAGGGAAATGCTTTCGGACAGATCACACCTGTTCCCATAAAATCAGAAAAACTTTTGAGCTATGATTGAAGAGTATATTCAAAAAAACAGCGATCGCTTTCTCAAAGAGCTTTTTGAACTCATCCGGATCCCTTCCGTCAGCACGGAATCCGACCACAAACCCAACATGTACCGGGCTGCTGAATACTGGAAAGGGTTGTTGTTAAAGGCCGGGGCCGACCGTGCCGAAGTTTTTGAGACCGCCGGTAATCCTGTAACCTGGGGCGAAAAGATCATCGACCGCGCCAAACCGACCGTGCTGGTATACGGACATATGGACGTGATGCCGGCCGAACCGCTCGATAAATGGGCCTCTCCGCCCTTCGAACCGGTCATTCGCGACGGGCATATCATGGCCAGAGGAGCCAACGACAACAAAGGCCAAAGCTTTATGCACGCCAAGGCATTGGAATACCTGATCCGGTCGGGAACCCTCAACTGCAATGTACGCTTTATGATCGAAGGCGAAGAAGAAATCGGTTCGCCCAACCTGGGTCAATGGTGCCGGGAACACCGGGACATCCTGAAAGCAGACGTGATCCTGATCTCCGACACCAACATGATCGGCCCCGAAATGCCGGCCATCACCACCGGGCTGCGCGGTCTCGCTTATTGGGAAGTCACCGTTACCGGTCCTGATCATGACCTCCACTCCGGCCTTTACGGCGGTGCGGTGGCGAATCCGGCGATCGTTCTTTCGAAAATGATCGCAGGTCTGATTGATGACAACGGGAAAATAACCATCCCCGGGTTTTACGATGATGTAGTGGAAGTCTCGCCCGAAGAACGCGAACTGCTGGCACAGGCACCTTTTCAAGAGGAAGACTTCAAAAAATCGATCGGTCTGAAAGAACTCAGCGGTGAGACGGGCTATACAGTGAACGAACAGACCGGCATCCGCCCGTCGTTCGATGTGTGCGGCATTTGGGGAGGATATACAGGAGAAGGATCGAAGACTGTCCTCCCGTCGCAGGTTTTCGCCAAATTAAGCGCCCGGCTGGTTCCGAATCAGGATTACATAAAGATCTCCATGCTGTTTAAGGACTATTTTGAAAAAGCAGCTCCTCCGACGGTGAGAGTCGAGGTTAAACCGCACCATGGAGGTCAGGCTTATGTATGTCCGATCGACCTCCCGGCATACCGGGCTGCAGAAAAGGCTTTCACGGAGATCTATGGCCGCCGTCCTTTGCCTGTGCACAGCGGGGGTTCCATTCCCATTGTGGCGACCTTCGAAGAAGTGCTCGGCATAAAGTCGGTCCTGATGGGCTTCGGCTTGAAATCGGATGCCATTCATTCGCCCAATGAACGCTTTTCGCTCGACCGGTTTTATAGGGGCATTGCCACAATCGTCCGGTTTTATCAATACTTTGCCGAATCGTAAGAAAAATCCAGCCCGTCATCCCAGCCGGGATTTTGTGAAAGCGCTCCGGGATCAGCAATACAAAAACCGTTTGATTTTCATGGTCGGCGTTTTCTCAAAGGGAACAGGCTGCAGGATCACCGATTGCACCCTGGAAAAATTGTTAACCTGTTCGTTCACTTTCTTTTGAATTTCCGTCAGGATTTCATCCACCCGGATATTGATTTTCTGAATGGCTTCGTCACGCATCTGAGCGGCCTCCTCCTTCATCTGGGTAAATCGTTTCTCTATTTCCTCCATATTCAGATGCACCATAGCCACCAGTCGCCCTTTTTGCTGTACCACCAGTGATTCAAGCACATATTCCATCCGGTTGATCACCGATTCGATCTCCTCGGGATAGATATTCTCACCGCTGGCTCCGACGATCATATTTTTGATCCGGCCCTTGATATACAGGAAGCCGGACGAGTCAAATTTTCCAAGGTCTCCGGTCCTGAACCAGCCGTCGGAAGTGAAAGCCTCAGCGGTAAGGGCCGGCTCCAGGTAATAGCCCTTCATCACGTTCTCTCCCCGGGCCTGGATCTCTCCTTCACCGGTCACCGGATCGGGATCTGCAATACGGAGGCTGACCCCCTTAAGCGGGATCCCGGTTGAAAGATAACGGACGTTTTTTCCGACTGCTCCCGCCAGCAAAGGCGAAGTCTCCGTCAAGCCATAGCCGATAGCCATCGGCATTTTTGTATCCATCAGGAAACGTTCAACCTGATCATCCAGCTTGGCTCCGCCAATCCCGAAAAACCGCAATTCTCCTCCAAATGTCTCATACAATTTCTTCCCGGCAGCCCGGTTGATCAGCCTGTTAAAAAACCGGTACCGGTAAAGCTTTCTTGTAAGCGCATGCGCGTTGATCTGCGGCAGGATCTTCCCTTTATAGATCTTTTCAATAATCAGCGGCACCACCAGCATAATCGTTGGTCTGACCGTTTGCAGCGCGGGAAGCAAAACGGCAGGTGTGGGCAATTTTTTCAGGTAATGAACAGAGGCACCATGCAGCACAGGAAGCATGAGTCCCAGGGTATTCTCAAAAGTATGCGATAATGGAAGTACCGATAAAAACCGGTCATCCGACCGGATATCCTGCAGATGCTCGCATTGCCGGGCCGTCCAGACCACATTTTTGTGGGTCAGCATGACCCCTTTCGATTTTCCCGTAGTCCCTGATGTATAAATGATGGAGAGCAGATCTTCTTCCTCCACGTCTTCATAGCGGAATGGCTCATCCGAAGGACTGGCCGGAGCCGGATAATCGTTGCTGTTCAGCTCACTGAAGTCTTCCATGCAAAAGACCTTCAGCAGAGGGTAAAATTCCATCTCCAGTTTGCTGACCAGGCCTTCTGAAACAAAAATTGCCTCCGCACCCGAATGCAAAAGAATGTTCCTGATTTCCACCGGATGAAAGTCGGGCAGGATCGGCACAACAACAGCTCCGACCGACGAGACGGCAAAGTAGGAAATTCCCCAATTAGGCATATTCACCCCCAGGATCGCGACTCTTGTTCCTCTCCCGATCCCCGCTTTACGGAGGCGTGAGCCCAGATTTTCCACCTCCAGTCTCAACTCCCGGTAGGTTCTTCGCTCCTCACCCGCGTACACGAGCGACTGTTCGTCCCCAAACCGTTCAAAACTTACCTGGAGCATTTCAGGCAACGTCAGTTTTTTCATCTTTACCATAACTCTTTTCCTTTCAACACGGAGCGGTTCCTAAAACACCACAAAATTAATTAATTCCGACATATCCTGCCATTTTTTGACATGTTTTAGAAATATCGAAACATTTTGGGTAAATTAGTAGGGGCGGAAGCGCAGCGCTCCGCGCAATGACACACAATTAACAAAAACAAAGGAGAGATATGAAGATCACACATATTGCCATTTGGGTGAACGACCTGGAAGGAATGAGAAACTTTTACATGCATTATTTCGATGCCGCTTCCAGCGAGGGGTATTATAACCATACGAAAGATTTCAGGTCCTATTTCATCCGGTTTGACGGAGATTGTTCCATCGAACTGATGCAGATGCCGGGAGTTCCCCAGACCAGGAATGATCCGAAGAAGCAATTTATCGGACTGATCCATTTTGCTATCCGGGTCGGGTCCAAACAGCAGGTGGACCGGTTGACAGAACAGCTGCGAGGCGATGGGTTCAGGGTTGTAGGCGAGCCGCGGACAACCGGCGACGGGTTTTACGAGTCGGTGATCCTCGATCCGGAAGGTAATCGGGTGGAACTGACTGCCTGAAAAGCCAGTCTTAGCTTCCCGTTATCCAGGGTTTTTGCTGAGCCGCGTAATGGAGTTGTTCATACCATTCGCTTCCATATTTTCGGATAAGCGGCTCTTTCAGGAACTGGTAAAGAGGAAGTTTTTGTCCTTTGCCGCATGTACGCCCGGGTTTGCAGATGGCCAACTGTTGATAGTTAACCGCGTCGAAACGCTTGTACTCTGTGATCCGGACAGGGAACAGATGACAGGAAACCGGTTTGCGAAAGGTGGTTTTGCCGTCCAGAAATGCTTTTTCTATGGCACATTTGGTAACGCCCTGCTCATCTCTGTAAACAAAGGCACATTCCCTGTTATTAACCAACGGAGTTACCAGATCGCCGTCATAATCAATTACTGATGTACCCTTCTCCCGGATCACGGCTCTGCCTTCGCTGGTCATATAGGGCTCGACCTCCGAAAGGATTTGTTCGATGATCACGCCCTCCTCCTGCGTGAGCGGTGCACCCGAATCGCCTTCCACACAGCAGGCTCCCTTGCATTTCAGCAAGTCGCACATGAAGTGTTCTTCCAGGACATCAAAACTAACGATGGTTTTTCCGATCTCAAGCATACTTTAAAACAAGTTCCTGCAAAAGCAATTTTTTCTGAACTCTTGCCTTTGCAGGAAATCAATAAACATTATCTGCTGATTAAAACTTTCCCTTCCATTTCGGCCGGGACCTCCAGTCCCATTTCCGACAATAAGGTGGGAGCCACATCGGCCAGAATGCCCTCCTGTATCTTCACGCCCGTGTCGCCGCTTACATAGATACAGGGAACCGGATTCAGTGAATGGGCCGTATTGGCCGTTCCGTCCGGATTAATGGCGTTGTCTGCATTCCCGTGATCAGCAATGATCAACACATTGTAGCCATTATCCCTTGCGGCAGTCACCACTTCTTTCACGCACTGGTCCACTGCGGTGATTGCTTTGTAGATCGCTTCATAAACACCGGTATGTCCCACCATATCGCCATTGGCAAAGTTCAGGCAGATAAAGTCGGCCTCCCGGTTCTGCAGTTCCGGGACGATGGCATCTTTAATTTTCGGGGCCGACATCTCCGGCTGAAAATCATAGGTGGGAACTTTGGGTGAAGGGATCAGGATTCGCTTCTCGCCCTCAAATTCCTGTTCACGGCCCCCACTGAAAAAGAAGGTCACATGCGCATATTTTTCGGTTTCTGCAATGCGGATCTGCTTCAGTCCCGCCCGCGATACCACTTCGCCCATCGTATCGGTCGGATTGGTCTTGTCAAAAATAACATGCACATTCCTGAAATCGGCCTTGTAATTCGTCAGCGTGTACCACTGCAGGCTCATCGTTTTCATTCCAAACTGCGGAAGATCTTCCTGGGTGAAGGCAATGGTTGTCTGCCGCAAACGGTCGGTACGGAAGTTAAAGCAGATGACCACGTCGTCCTCTTCGATCAGCGCGACAGGGCTCCCGTCTCCTCGGACCATGGAAATGGGTTTGATGAACTCGTCGGTTATACCGGCCTGATAAGAAGCCTGAACAGAGGCCAGCAAGTCGGTCGATTTCTCTCCCTCACCCTTCGTGTACAGATCATAAGCCAGCTTCAGCCGGTCCCAGTTCTTATCGCGGTCCATCCCGTAATAGCGGCCGATGAGCGATGCAAACCGTCCGTTGGTAGCCTTCAGTGCTTCCAGGTCCGACCGGAGGAACTCATACCCGGAGCGGGGATCCGTATCCCTTCCGTCGGTAAGACCGTGCACAAAAATGTCGCTTAGTCCCATGTCGGTCGCCATCTGACAAAGGGCGATCATATGGGAACTCAGTGCATGTACGCCGCCGGGCCCGATCAGGCCGATCAGATGCACTTTTTTATTGTTGTCTTTTGCGTAGCTGAAGGCGTTAAGGAGCTGCTGGTTTCTCCATAATGACCGGTCGCGAATGGCCTTGGTAATCTTCACCATATCCTGATACAACACCCGGCCTGCCCCGATATTCAGGTGACCTACTTCCGAATTGCCCATCTGTCCGTCCGGTAAGCCCACATTTTCGCCCGATGTCAGCAATTGAGAATGAGGATATTCCCTTATTAATGAATCCATAAAAGGAGTTGGCGCCGTTGCAATGACATCCCGTTCGGTGCCGTCACCAATACCCCATCCGTCAAGGATCATTAGAAGCATTTTCTGTATAGCCATATTTTGATTTTTTTGATGAAATTCCGGGGGGCAAAAGTAGAGTTTTTTTTGTCAGCCTCCGAATGCGGATAACTTTGCTGCCTGAATTTAACAAATAAATAGCATATCTTCTGAATCACAGCATGTTCCATCTTGTTATACCCGTCTGCAATATCCCTATAAATGGGGATTGATGCGATCGCCCCGAACAAGTAACTTCGCCGAACCGGCAGGACCGGTTCAGGGAGGATAAGACATGTTTTTACAGAACACAGAAACAACATGGAAGAGCAGGCGACTGACGGAGTTGCCGAGTGGTTCACAGGGCATCATTGTTCATGTGACGGGGCAGGGTGCATTCCGGAAGCGGATCTCGGAGATGGGTTTTGTCAAAGGCCAGCGGGTACGTGTGATCAAGAACGCACCGATGAAAGATCCGGTGGAGTATGAGATCATGGGCTACAAGGTTTCACTGAGGCGGTCAGAGGCCGAAATGATTGAAATAGTGCCTCCCACGGCGGCCGGCGAGCTAATCTTCGGGAAGTTTGAAGGGATTATCGATGAACATCGTTTAAAAATAACAGGAATTAAGAAGGGTAAAACCATTTCAGTGGCACTGGTTGGTAATCCCAACTGCGGAAAGACGACCCTGTTTAATTATGCCTCCGGCTCGTCCGAGCGGGTAGGAAATTATGCCGGTGTGACTATCGACGCCAAGGAAGCCCGTTTTAAGCAGGCCCCCTATACCTTCGCCATCTCCGACCTCCCCGGCACCTACTCCATCACCGAATACTCCCCTGAAGAACTGTTCGTCCGGAACCACATCATGGAAAAACGCCCCGATGTGGTTGTCAACGTGGTCGACGCTTCGAACCTGGAGAGGAACCTTTATCTGACCACACAGCTGATCGACATGAATATCAAGGTCGTCATTGCCCTGAACATGTATGATGAACTGGAAAAGAAATCGGACAAATTCGACTATCGCCATCTGGGCGAAATGATCGGAATACCGATCGTTCCCACGGTTGCTTCGAAAGGAAAAGGATTAAAGGAATTGTTCAACCGGATCATCGAAGTGTATGAGGAACGCGATCCGGTGGTACGGCACATCCACATCAACTACGGGGCCGAGATTGAAAAATCAATCAAGACGGTTAAACAGGAGCTAAAAAAAGAAGAGCCTGCAAACTGGCAATATTCCAGCCGCTATCTTTCCATCAAGTTGCTGGAAGACGACAAGTCAACGCTCCGCGTTCTTTCCGACAGGGCGAATTTCCGCACGCTCAGGGAGGCTGCAGAAAACGAACGGAAACGGCTGGAAGATCGAATGGGCGATTTATCGGAAACGCTGATCGCCGATGCCAAATATGGTTTTATTGCCGGTGCGCTGCGGCAGACCTACCGCCCCGGAGCACAGGTGAGGCGTGATCAAAGCAGGGAGATTGACCGGATCCTGACACACCGGGTACTGGGCTTTCCGGTATTCATTTTCTTTATCTGGCTTACTTTCCAGGCCACTTTTACCCTGGGCAGTTATCCGATGGACTGGCTCGAAGCGGGAGTTGGCAAGATCGGTGAAATAATCGGCACCCTATTGCCGGCCGGACCGCTGAACGACCTGATCACGGAAGGAGTGATCGGAGGCGTGGGCGGCGTGATCGTGTTCCTTCCCAATATCCTCATTCTCTTTTTCTTTATCTCGCTCATGGAAGACTCGGGATATATGGCCCGGGCCGCCTTCATCATGGACAAGCTGATGCATAAAATGGGACTGCACGGCAAATCATTCATTCCCCTGATCATGGGCTTCGGATGCAATGTGCCGGCCGTGATGGCTACCCGTACGCTCGATAACAAAAACGACAGGCTGCTAACCATGCTCATCATTCCCTTCATGTCGTGCAGCGCACGCCTGCCGGTGTACGTACTGCTCATCTCTGCCTTTTTCGTACAACATCAGGGGGCTATCCTCTTTCTGATCTACCTGATCGGAATTGTACTGGCTGTGATACTGGGACTTTTCTTCAAAAAGACCCTTTTTGCAAAGAAGGAAGTTCCCTTCGTCATGGAGCTTCCCCCGTACCGGATGCCTACGCTCCGGAACACGACCATTCACATGTGGCATAAGGGTTCCCAGTATCTGAAAAAGATGGCAACAGTCATTCTGCTGGCTTCCATCCTGATCTGGGCGCTGGGATATTACCCCCGTAACGTGGAATTTTCAAAAGACTATGATCAGCTTATCGAACAGGCACAAAGTAACACCTCACTCACAGCCTCCCAAAAAGCAGAAGAAACAGAGAAGCTCAGGCTGATGCAGGAGGAAGAACGACAGGAACAATCCTACATCGGGAAAATGGGCCGTGTGATAGAGCCGGTGATCGCTCCGCTGGGATTTGACTGGAAAATAGGAATGAGCATCATCACCGGAATGGCAGCCAAAGAAATCGTGGTCAGCTCGATGGGCGTGCTTTACCAGGCCAGCCTTCAGGCCGATGAAAACACACAGCCGCTGAAAGAAAAACTTCAGGAACAGCGGTATACGGAAGGTCCGCGAGCCGGAGAAAAAGTGTTTTCGCCCTTGGTAGCCTTCGGATTGATGGTTTTCGTACTGATCTATTTCCCCTGCGTGGCGGTTGTTGCTGCCATCAGGAAGGAAGCAAACTGGAAGTGGGCCACGTTCACCTCGGTTTATACCACCGTACTGGCTTGGATTGCAGCATTCGCTGTTTATCAGATCGGAAGTTTAATTATCTAAGCTTTTAACAATGATCCAGGAAATTTTGGTCTATATCATTATTGCTGCTGTGGTTCTCCGGATCGGATGGAATCTCTGTAAGGCGCTCCGCACCAAAGATAAAAGCCTCTGTGGCAGTTGTGCAAGCTGTGGTTTTAAAAGCGAAGTAAAAAAGAAGGGCAGACTGGCACCCTTTAACACGGATCCGGACTCAGACCCGCTCCGGGCCGCCGGCATCCGCTACGTGCACCAAAAATAAGGAGAAGCCATTTTCGTCCAATAGCTTCTCCTTAAATGAAAGACAAAAGCGCACTATTTATATGCTTCGTTTTGTTCCAGGTTTGGATTTACATCAAGCTCATTCTGAGGGATCGGGAACACATAATGTTTTTCAGATGTCGTTATCCCAAGCGGCGTCATTCGTTTGGCAATGGCATTCATTCGTTTCAAATCGAAATACGCTTGCCCTTCTTCACAGAACTCCCAAATTCGCTCCTGTAAAATCGCATCACGGAGACTCTCTTTGGTGTATGCGGCAGGATTTAAAGCAGGCAGACCTGCCCTGGCCCTGACAATATTGATACCCTCCACGGCTGCCGCACCCGGACCATTTGCTTCATTCTCTGCCTCCGACTGCGTCAGCAATACATCGGAATACCGGATAATGGGCATGTTCATTGCGTAATCGGCCGTACCCGTAGCTTTAGTATCGGTCATGTCAATGAACTTATTAAAGTGGGGGATCGAAATATTTCCCGGATAGGTATAGAGATTCTCAGGATGAGCATAGCCATGATAAGACAAGACGAAAGTCCTTGCCCTCCGTTTATCGTCTGCATCCATCGATTCAAAAAACCGGGCATGCGCAGCAACTGAAGACCAACCGCCAAGCTTGATCTGGTCGCCGTTGCGGATCCCGGTGAAGGTCGGGAAATCACGTCCGCTGCTCATGTTGCTTTCGCATTCAAGGCTGAACACATACTCCGGACCGTGTTCATTCTTTAACAGGAAAACATCATTGTAATCGGGCCATAATCCATAGCCGTATGCCGCATTTTCCGTGATTGCCCTGGCCTCCTGGGCTGCTTTAGGCCAGTATTCAGCTTTGTTCCAGGGTTTTCCTCCCAGGGTCAGGTATGCTTTGGCCAGCAGAGCCTGTGCGGCCCCCGCTGTTGCTTTGCCCGTATCTGCACCTGTATTCCGCGCCTTAAGGGCTGATTTGGCAAAAGTCAGGTCATCGATGATCAGCTTCCAGACCGCGTCATCAGTCCCTTTATTGGATGGATATAATTCATCCAGGTTTTCCTCAGTCATCAGCGGAATATGATCGAAGAACCGGATCAGGTACAAATAGGCAAGAGCCCGTAAAAACCGGGTTTCGCCAATGACTTGATTCTTCAAATCATCCGAATTAAAAGATGTCTTTTCAATGTTCGCTAAAACTGTGTTTGCCCGGTTAATCATCCGATAGAGTTGTCCCCATATCTGCGTGAATCCCGTTGAACTGGTGGTCCATGTGTACTGGTCCATCTCGGTTCGCCAGGCCTCTCCCGAATTGTTGGGCCATGCGGCCTCTCCGGGGTATTCTGCGGCCAGCCAGACCTGCCGTCCCCATCCATCCTGGGCCAGCATCGCGTTATAAACCGACGTCAATGCTGCTTTGGCGTCAGCTTCTGTTTTATAAAAGTTCTGCGGAGTCATGCTGCTGTATACTTTTTCTTCAAGAAAGCTATCGCAGCCGGCCAGGCCAACTATGCTGATAAAAATGATGAGCTGTTTTTTAATATTCATATCTATTCAGATTTAAAGGTTAAAAAGAGGCACTCACACCAACCATGACCGCCTTTGCAGCGGGGTATGCGTTATAGTCAACGCCCATTTGAAGGTTGCTGTTCCCCTGCGAATTCACTTCCGGGTCGAAACCCGAATAGTCGGTCAGTGTAATCAGGTTTTGCCCGGTGACATACAACCTCAGTGAACTCATGAATTTTAATTTAGTGAAAGTATAACCCAGGGTCATGGTCTTTACACGCAGGTAAGAACCATCTTCAATAAGCCACGAAGACTGAAGGAGTAAGGGATCGACCGTTACCCGGGCACGTGATACGTTGGTGTTCGTGTTGGTCGGTGTCCAGCGGTTCAGGATTTCACGCCGCTGATTGCCCCAGGGACCGGATACATTTGATTCAGCCCGTTGTACATTGATAATATCGTTGCCATAAGAACCCTGCATATAGATCGATAAGTCAAATCCTTTAAATTCGAAGTTATTGGACCATCCGAAAGTAAAATCCGGATTCGGATCGCCAACGATCATCCGGTCGTCGGTATAATTGATCTTGCCGTCTTTGCTTTTGTCAACAAAGCGGGCAGCACCCAGCTTATCGTTTGTGGAAGAGCGGGGACCTGCCTCAAGCTGGGCCTGATCCTGAAACACCCCGTCATACTTCAGCAGGTTCCAGACTCCCACCGGCAGCCCGGTTTCCAGCCAGCTCCCGTTTACTTTCAGGTGACCTGACAGTGATCCCTGGTTAGACGGCGTGTATCCCGGGATTTCGAGTACCTTATTCCGGTTGCGCGACCAGTTGAGTTGACTGTTCCACTTCAGCTTGCCGGTAGTGATATCGCCGCCTAAGCTAACTTCCAGTCCCTTATTCTCGATACTGCCAATATTCTTAAAAATCGAAGAAAAACCGATTGTTCGCGGTGTGCTGATATTCCACAGCAGGTCGGTCGTCTTTTTGTAATAGTAATCAATAACCAGGTTCAGACGATTTTCAAAAATCCCCATATCAAAGCCAATATCGGTGGTTGAAGTCGATTCCCACTTCAAATCCGGATTGGGGATATTGTTGGGTCCGACGCCCGAGTTCAGCACGCCGTTAAAGGGATAATTCATGATGCCCATGCGGGCGAGCGACTGGTAATTAGCAATATCCTGATTACCGGTTTGCCCGTAACTGGCCCGAAGTTTCAAATTACTGATCAGTGAAGAAGCACTCATAAATTGTTCATCCGAGATTCGCCATGCGGCGGCTACCGACGGGAAAAATGCCCATTTGTTGTTTGCACCAAACTTTGAGCTGCCGTCGGCGCGTCCGGTCAGCGTCAAATAATAACGTCCCTTATAGATATAATTAATGCGCCCCAGCCAGGAAGCCAGCTGGCTTTGCTCCTTTTCCGAATCGGGCCGGTTATAGCTGGTGCCTGCGTCGAGGTTATCTGCTCCGTAAACATCAGTCGGAAAATTGGTCGCACCGGCGCTGAAAAACTGATTGTGGAAGGTCTGCCATGTAAATCCGCCTGTAGCATTGAGGGAGTGGTCGCCAAAAACGCGTTCGTATGTCAGGATGTTTTCGTTCAGATAGGAAGCCATTTTCCGGTTGGCCTGCGACGCTGATCCGTTTGCATTGTACCCGTTCACCGTTTCTTTAGGCCAGTAGACTGACCGGTTGGCACTCGACATATCAGTTCCGAAAGTCACTTTCAGAGAGAGGCCTTCAATAATCTTCCAACTCGCTTCCACGCTCCCCAGCAAACGTTCAATCTCCTGGTAATTGGTGGCCAGTCGGGCTATGGGGACAGGATTCTGGATTGTTGATCCCCCAGGGGTCGGGTTCATTTGCGTGTAGGAACCGTCGGCTTGCTTCACCGGCACGGTGGGAGGCATCAGGATGGCTGAATTCACCACTCCCGCATTATTTCCTCCGTCGCCTTCGGACGTACCGATATCACCCCATACATGACTGGCTGTCAGATTGGTGGAAATAGTCAGCTTCTCATTGATTTTTGAATCAATATTGGTGCGGAAAGAAGCTCTGTTGAAATCGGTTCCCTCTACAATGCCGGTTTGTCCGAAATAACTCCCGCCGAAGGAGTAACGAACCGACTCATTTCCTCCCGAAATACCTAAATTGTAGCTGTGAATGGGTGCTGAACGAAATATTTCGTCCTGATAATCGACTCCCTCTCCAATGGATGAAGGGTCGGGAAAGTTGTATAAATCGTTGTTGTTGGGGAATGCCGGACTTAGGCCATCGTTGAGCCTGGCTTCGTTAACCAGTTCAGCAAATTCCCGGGCATTCATCATATCGAGCTTGTTGGCGATTGTCTGGATACCCGAATAACCGTCAAAGGTGACCTGAGTCTTGCCGATCTGTCCTCTTTTTGTGGTGATCAGTACCACGCCGTTTGCTCCACGGGCACCATAGATAGCTGTGGCAGATGCATCCTTCAGGATTTCGATCGATGCAATATCACTGGTATTCAGCGTCGCAAGGGGGTTTTGTCCGGCTCCGCTCCCTCCGGCAGAGGTTCCTGCGGAAATCGGATAGCCGTCAACCACATATAAGGGTTCGTTGCTACTACTCAGCGAGTTGCCCCCTCTGACCCGAATCATAACCCGTCCGCCCGGTGCGGACGAAGCTTGTGTAACCTGTACGCCTGAAGCCCGCCCCTGAATGGCCTGATCGAAAGAAGTAACCGGAACCTTTCGCAGATCTTCAGTCTTAATAGAGGAAACCGATCCTGTTAGGTCGCTCTTTTTCACCGTTCCGTAACCAATGGCAACCACCTCTTCCAATCCGATCGTTTCTTCCTGAAGCACAACATTGATCACAGAATTGTCACCAACAGGAATCTCCTGTGACTTCATGCCTACGAAAGAAAACTGTAACACGGCATGATCAGGAACATTGACAAGGGCATATTCACCGCTCCCGTCTGTTATCATCCCTATAGCTGTCCCCTTGATCACGACCGAAACTCCCGGAAGCGGCAAACCCGATTCATCGGTCACCTTGCCGGATACTTTTTTCTGCTGCATCACGGACAAAGCTGTACTTTGCCCATCCTCGTCAGTTATAATAATATACCGGTCCACCACCCGGTAGCTGAAACCGGCAGAAGCAGTCATTTCTTTTAAAATGTCTTCGATGGACCTGTTTTCAGCTAAAACGCTGATTCTCTTATTGATATCCAGCTTAGTGCTGTTATAAGCGAACTTATACTCCGACAGCTCTTCAATTTGCCTGAAAACGCTCTCGATGGTTACATTTCTTAATTCAAAAGTCAACCGGGTTGACTGCGAATAAGAGGCTGAAGCAAACGACATCAGCCCGAACAGCATGAAGACGAACGTTAATTTCATAATTTGTAAATACTTTCGTGCAGGAATAAACAATCCCCTGCACAGACCAGATCTGTTTTTTTTCATACATTTGTTTTGTTAAAGTGTTTAATCCACATTTTACATGGAGAGCGGTAATTCTTCGACCAATTATCGCTCTCGTTTTTTATGAGAGTATGTCATTATTGCCTGTTAACTGCTGTTTTTGATCATCATTTTTCCGTGTTTAATTTTCGTTGTGAAAAAGTCAAGGGTTATGAGATTTGGGTGTTAAGATAATCTTTTCATTTTCATACCGGTAATCGACCGATAAAGTCAGGCTGATAATCTCCATTAGTCGTTCGATCCTTTCGCCTTCATATAATTCGACAGTCAAAAGCCGGTCGTTGAACAATTTTTCATCGTAAACGATATCCACGTCATACCACCGTTCAACTTTTCTCACCAGATTGCTAAAGGTGTCATCCTTGAAAATGAGTTGATTTTTTTTCCATCCGTTAATTTCTTCCTCCGCAAAACGCCTGGTCTGCAGCCGGCGGCTTTTCAGGTCATAAACGTATGATTCTCCCGGAAACACGCTGGTTTCTTCTATTCCTTTGCCAATGGGGTCTTTCCGGAGCAGATTCACTTTCCCTTCAAAGAGAGACGTCTCAATCTCATTTTCATCGGGATAAGCCTTCACGTTAAATCGTGTTCCAAGCACCTTGACGTCCAATCCGGAAACATGGACGATGAAAGGTTGCCCGGAGTTTTTTGTCACTTCAAAAAACGCCTCTCCTTCCAGATACACATCCCGCGAACCGCCGGCAAAAACGCCCGAGTATCTGATCACTGTTTCAGAATTCAGCCAGACTTTGGTCCCGTCCGAGAGCCGGATCTGTGATTTCCGTCCCCGGGGAGCGATGGTTTCCAACTGGTTTTCCGCAGGTTGGTGCTGGCTCAGTAAATAAAAAATGCCGGCAGTCAAAAGTGGAATAAGAAGAACCGCTGCGGCTTTCTGATAAAATTTCAGCAAACGGAAGTAACCGGATTCTCGTCCGCGAATTCTTTTTTCCTGCAGATCGATTTGCCGGACCACTTCTTCGACCGACAAATGAGAAGTCAATTCGGGGCTGTGTGTCCACTGCACAGCCAGCCAGGCGTCAACTTCCTGACCGCATTCAGGATCCGACAACCACTTTTTCAGAGCTGTCAACTCCTGCCGGCTGCACGGCTCATTTCTCAAAAACTTCTCTGCAACAGCCTCAGCGTATCGTGTCATGTTTCAAAAATTTGAAGGTATACGAGCATGAAACTCCTTTCCGTGAAGAACTGAATGAAAAAATACAGATCAAATATGAAAAAAATACCAGATGATGGCCATTGCTGAAATTTTCCGGAACTCAGCTCTCAAAAATTCAAGGGCGTTGCGAATCTGACTGTCAACTGTATTTTCCGATATTTTGAGTTGGTCGGCGATTTGTTTGTAGCTCATGCCTTCGAACCGGCTTAGACAGAAAATCTGCCTCCGCCGTTCCGGGATCCGTGCAATCAGCGCATGCAGGGTCTTCTCAGCATCAGCAGGTGAAATGACCTCCGGTTGATCTTCAGACAGCAGGTCCTTTTGAAAATATTCACCTGTAAAATAAATACGGCGGTTCACGGCCGACTTCAGATGATCAAGGATGAGATTTTTGGCAATGGCAAATAAAAATGCCTGAATATCCTTTCCGGGATTGATGGTATCCCTTTTTTGCCATAACCGCACAAACACTTCCTGCACGATTTCCTCGGGGTCAAGCTGGGATGGAACCATTCTGCAAGCGTATCCTTTTACTTTGTCGCGATATTTATAAAATACCACTTCGAAAGCAAAAGAGTCGCCGGATTTCAGCTTTTGGGCCAATTCCTTTTCGGTATGCAGCAGCTTTTCCACAAGACGAATCTATTTCATTATCCTTTACAAAAGTAAAGTTAATGAAATAATTTTCGGAACCCAATGCCTGCCTACGATTAGGAACCAGCCCGGTGAGGCCATCGCTTCTCCGGCTGAGAGGGAGATCAATCGTCCATAAAACGGCGAACCAGAACCTGATTCAAGATTCATTCCGGCACCCTTCATCCAGAAAGATTCCGGGGAAAGTAAGGAGCGGGCAACATGGCCGCTCCTTCATCAGATTACCGGTAAAGCAACACTTAATATTTTAATCTTTATCTTTGCCTGAAAATCAATCAGCAACACAATGAACCGGATCGGAGAAAGAATTAAGAAAAAGCGGGAAATGCTCGATATGCCCCTGGGTGCACTAGCCAAAAAAGTAGGCATCAGCGCCAGCGCCCTTTCCCAGATCGAAAAATCCAAATCGTTCCCCTCCATCATCACGCTCAAAGGAATAGCCGACAATCTGCACACAACGGTCGGCGAACTGATCGGCGAAAACGAATCACTCATGAATAACCCGGTGGTGACCCGCAAAGACATGAAATACATCGATCAGAACAAATCGGGCACGATCGTCTACCTGCTTTCCCACCACGACATCAACAAACAAATGGACACTTACCTTGTCCGCTTTGCAAAAGCCTCCGGCATAGAAGGTTTTTCCCCCGGCATCCACGGACAAATCTTCTGCCATGTACTTTCGGGCGAAATCCGCTTCGATCTCGATGCAAAAAATTACATTCTAAAACCCGGCGACAACATCTATTTCAATGCAAAAACACCGCACGACGCGATCAATAACAGCGACGGGGTCAGCGAACTGATCTGGATCCAGTCTCCTCCCAATTTTTAAATTTTCTTTAAATAAATTAAGTGCTGCTTAAAATTTTAAGTAATAAAGATATATTTGCCCTCTAAACGATAATGAGAAAGTGGCAGAATGCCCGTATTTGGTCAATTGGGAAAACCTTTACCGGTCAAAACCAACATACTTTCCGGGCGAACTCCTTTTCTCCTGTCGTTCGGATGAAGTTATCACCCAAAAAAAAGACCATGTTTACAAACAGTTTGAGTAAAACCCTTGAGAAAAAGAAAGTCAGCTTACCCGACGATGTACTTGTTATTCTGAGTGGCTGCAAATCGTACCGGATCTACAATTCAGTCAGCGAGCTTGCCATTGCCGCGACCGGAGATGGGAATAACAGCTTTGAGGTAAAATACGACGTTCCTGGCAAGGGCGAGCTTACAGAAGCTGTCGTCCATAAAGTAACGAACGGGATTTCTGTAAATTATGCCGAGGCTTACATGCGCCGCCGGGACCCTGACACCATGGTGGTAGCCGACAATTATCCGACCGATAAAGATAAGTTTGATGATAAATTTGGCTACAGCTTTGATTCGCTGCGCAAAGAAACCGTCAAATGGCTGCAATCTCAGGACCTGGCTGTATTTTTCTACTTCGCGGGAAGAAGCAGTATTGGTTGCGGCGGGATTGCCATTACCCCTGCCAATGCTGGCTTTTTTGCCATGGGACTGGCGATGCTGCAACAAATCATACCATTACAGGAGCTGCCTGAAGACTTCACAATTGAATCGGTTATCTACATTGCTCCGACCTTTCGCCATACGCACTTTGACGGTAAACAGATCGTGGTTCACAAACGTTCTGAAAATACGCATGAAATTTTCTCATATAACCTTTATCCGGGACCCAGTGCAAAAAAGGGCCTTTACGGAGCGCTGCTCACCAAGGGAGAAAAGGAAGGATGGATTACGGCGCATTGTTCCACCGTCCAGGTAGTCAGTCCGTACGATAATATCACCACCTTTATGCACGAAGGAGCCAGCGGAGGGGGAAAAAGCGAGATGCTTCAGAACATTGTACGTGAACCCAATGGGCAGGTGCAGATCGGTGAGAACATTGTTTCAGGAGAAAAAAGGCTGATCAACTTTCCGCTGTTCTGTTCCTTCAACCCGGTAACCGACGACATGGCTCTCTGCCACCCCTTCCTACAGAAGAACGACGGCAAGCTTACCGTAATGGATGCCGAGAACGCCTGGTTTATCCGGGTGGACGGGATTAACGACTACGGCGATGACCCTTTTCTTGAAAAGATGACGATTAAGCCCAAAGAACCGCTCCTGTTTTTGAACATCCACTCCAATCCGGGATGCACTGCCCTGATCTGGGACCACACGGAAGACAGTCCCGGGAAGAAGTGCCCAAACCCGCGGGTCATCGTTCCAAGAAATATTGTTCCCAACGTGGTGAATAAGCCCGTCAGCGTCGACATCCGAAGTTTTGGCGTACGCACCCCGCCATGTACCAAAGAGGAACCCACCTATGGTATTATTGGCCTATTCCACATTCTTCCTCCGGCTCTTGCCTGGCTGTGGCGCCTGGTTTCCCCGCGCGGGCATGCCAATCCCAGCATTGTCGACGGCGGAGGTATGGGCAGTGAAGGCGTTGGATCTTATTGGCCCTTTGCAACCGGGAAGATGGTCCGCCACGCAAATCTATTGCTCGACCAGATCATCCAGACTCCACGAATGCGTTACACGCTGGTTCCAAACCAGCACATCGGTGCCTGGAAAGTTGGCTTCAAACCCCAGCTTCTGATGCGCGAGTACCTGACACGGAGAGGAAATGCAAAATTGCGGAGTGATCAGTATCAGGAAGCACGCTGCCCGTTGCTGGGTTATGAACTGAACTACCTGACCATAGAAGGAGCAAAGATTCCATCCCGCTTTCTTCAGGTTCATAAACAGTTCGAGGTAGAAGAAGAAGGATACGATGCGGGAGCCGAAATTCTATATGATTTTTTCCGGTCAGAGCTGGAGAAGTATCAAACTGCAGAACTTTCGGCCACAGGGAAACGGATTATTGAAGCCTGCCTGGCGGGGGCAGGCGTGGAGGACTACATATCGATAATTCCGATGGATTATCAGTACTCCTTCCTGACAACGAAGGAAGCTCTGTTCAGCGAAGAAAGCGAAATGAGTTCCCACTAAACACCGGCGTATGAAAAGCGAACAAATAAAAGCTGCAGCAGCAGTGATCAGAAGGGGTGGGCTGGTCGCCTTCCCCACCGAAACGGTTTACGGACTGGGCGCCAACGCGCTCGATCCCGTGGCCGTGGCCCGGATCTTCGAACTAAAGGAACGTCCTTCCTTTGATCCGCTGATCGTGCACATTGCCTCATGGGATGATCTTTCCCTGCTCACGACAGGACCTGTGCCCGGTGTCCGGGAACTGGCCATGAAATTCTGGCCCGGGCCTCTTACCATAATCCTTCCGAAAAGCGCAAGGGTGCCCGAAATTGTGACAGCGGGCCTGACGACCGTCGGGATCAGGATGCCTGATCACGAAGTGGCCCTGCAGTTAATCAGCGAAGCCGGTTGCCCTATCGCAGCCCCAAGCGCCAATAAGTTCGGAAAACTCAGCCCGGTAACTGCGGATCATGTACGGAAACAGCTTCCTGAGACGGATTTCATTCTTGACGGAGGAGCGACCAGCGTAGGAATCGAGTCGACGATTGTCTCGCTAAACGACAACGTCTGTACATTACTCAGGCCCGGAGTGATCACCCTGGCCGAGATCAGGAAGGCGCTCCCGTCTGAATTTGTGGTCAGCGTACGGAATAACGGGAATATGATCTCCCCGGGGCTTCTGAAAAGCCACTATTCACCCCGCAAACCGTTATTCCTTGTACGGGATCTCAGCGTTTCCCTTCCCCACGGGTCGGGACTGATCGTACATGAACAAAAGAATGCCCTCCCGCCTTGTGAAAAATTGATCCTGACTTCAGAAACCTGCAATTACAGGGAAATCGCTGCCAATCTCTTTTCTGCGCTTCATGCCATGGAAGATGATGAACGGGTGCGCCGGATTTTTATCGAGCCGGTTCCGGAAACCGGTCTTGGAACGGCCATCATGGACCGGCTGAAAAGGGCTGCTTACCAATATCAATCGAATTAATTATGTGGGCACATTCAAAAGAACAACAGGAAAAACTTAGTCCCGAAGACGCGCTGGAATTTCTGAAGCAGGGAAATCAGCGGTTTTTGGGCAACCTCAAACAACACCGAAACCTGCTTCATCAGGTGAACCAGACCTCCGACAACCAGTTTCCCTTTGCAGTGATCCTAAGCTGTATCGATTCGCGGACCTCGGCAGAGCTGATCTTCGACCAGGGGCTGGGCGATATTTTCAGTATCCGCATTGCCGGCAATATTTTGAATGACGACATTTTGGGAAGCATGGAATATGCATGTGCGGTAGTCCACTCGAAGATCGTTGTTGTTCTCGGGCATACCAAATGCGGAGCTGTGATCAGCGCCTGCGACCGTGCCGGAACCGGATATATGAAGGGACTTCTCCGGAAAATCGAACCCGCCATTGAGATGGAAACTCAAACCGTTGACACAAGGAACGGCGCAAACCTTTCTTTCGTATCGAATGTCAGCCGGAATAATGTCCTGCTGACCATTGCGCAAATCCGGAAACGAAGTTCCATTTTGCGGGAACTCGAATCAACGGGAAAAATCAGGATCGCAGGAGCGCTGTACGATGTTGAAACAGGAGAGGTTTCTTTCTTCGATTCCTCACTTACCTGATCCGGCAAAGCCTGCCCTGCACTCCAGCAGTTCTGCGCCATGCGCCGGGCGCCTGTGCCAGCCCTGCGCGTGTTTTGCGGTCCCTGCGCGGTGCCCGGTTCGCTGGTCTCTTGGCTGGGCCCTATCCACTTTGCCTTATGCTCCCTGCCCTGTGCTCTCTGCCCTGTGCTCTCTGCCCTGTGCTCTCTGCCCTATGCCCCATGCTCTTTGCTCTTTGCGCTGTGCGCTGTGCTTATCTTATTGTCCTGGGCACTACCGGCAGGGCAAAAAAAACCCTGTGCTCGGTTTGAACACAGGGCCGGGTAAAAGGGCGACGACCTACTCTCCCACCTTGCGGCAGTACCA
>JBFXKJ010000043.1:0-21899 GCA_050173895.1 Mangrovibacterium sp.
AAAACCGACGTTCGTTTCAATAAAAATATAGATACTGTCATTGGGCGGAATTTCGACATCGTACAGTTCGTTTGCCGCCACTCCGTTAATATTCAGTTTAAAGCCGGAATGATCGCCCGAAGCCAGCCGGACTGAAGATATCAATACCTTCTGGTCATACGGGTTATAGACCCGGAGATGTCTTGTTGCAGAGCTGACCTGGGGAAAAACGGTGTCGAATTTAATGGATAAGGTTGAAAAACGAAGCCTGACATCGGAAGAAGTAACATACTTTTCATCCTCACAGGAGACCATCGCCAGAACGGCAAAAATGGCAATGAGTATAAAAAGATACTTTCTCATGCAGAATTGGTTTGCCCGGTTATTTTCAAAACCCTGTTAAATTTAAGAAATGGTTTTCACAAATTTTAACATTTTTTATAAAAAAAACACAATTCCCGCCCCGAACGTAGAAATTGAGGTATTTTATTCAGATACATTTAACATAGAGACAATTTATACGTTTATATTTTCAATTCAACCAACTGCAATCTGCGTATTCTACGTCATTGCCTTGAGACGCTTACCAACGGTATGGAACTCGCCAATAAACATCACCTTGGGCGGAAACTGCGTCGTTCACGGCTCGTTTCACATGGCAAGGAGTGTGAAGCTGCCTATTCTGCATACAACAGGTATTCCCTTCTGAGTTCTTCATATTTTCCAAGCTCATCCTGCCAGGAGGCTTCAATGGCATCAAGCGTTTTTCCCGCCCGGATATCTTTCAGTACCTGATCCGTACCCGCCAAAAGGTTAAACCATCTTTCGGAAGTCAAAAAGTCTTTCTCGTTCTTAAACCGATGGTAATACATCAGAAAGTAGCTGAGGCTAAAGGTATTTCCGCGGCCGGCAGTCCGAAGGTCTTCTCCATAGCAGGCTTTTCCCTGGTGGAGGGGAGCTTTTGCACCGGGGACACTGGCAGGAGTGAACATGAATTTCCCCATCGAAGGATCCGGGTAACCAATCACCTGAAAAGGGAAGGAAGTTCCGCGCCCAACGCTCACCGAGGTCGCCTCGAAGAAACACAATGACGGATAAAGCCTCACAGCGACGTCATTTGGCAAATTCGGCGAAGGCTTGACCGGCAGGGACCAGGCTGTCTGATGGGTGTAATTTTCAACAGGGATGACCGTCAGGTTACAGACCAGGTCATTACTCAGCCACCCCTCCCCGTTAATCATTTCCGCCAGTTCGCCAAGGGTACAGCCATGAACAACAGGCACGGGTTCCATGCCGACAAACGAACGGAACTCCGGTTTTAAAACCGGTCCTGCAATATAATCACCGTTTGGATTGGGTCTGTCCAGTATGATCAGAGGAATATTATTTTCCGCACATGCCTCCATGACGTAATGCATTGTGCTCAGATAGGTATAAAACCGGACACCTACATCCTGAATATCAAAAACGACGATTTCAATACCTTTCAGTTGCGGGGCTGTGGGCTTTCTGTTTTTTCCATAAAGTGAAATTACCGGCAGACCGGTTGTCGGGTCAGTCTGATCGCCGATTTTCTCTCCCGCATCGGCCTCGCCCCGGAATCCATGTTCGGGACAAAATATTTTTTTTACCGCCACTTTTTCCCCGAGGAGGAAATCCAGTAAATGCTTGTCGCCTGTCAATGACGTATGATTCGCGACAAGAGCAACATTTCTGTAGCGGATTAAGGGGAGATAAATGTCCGGACGTTCAGCCCCTGGCTTAATCCGTTGAGCGGGCGCCATCAGGGCCAAAAACAAAAAAGTCATTAATAATAAATTTCGCATCGTCTTTTTTTCTACCCCGAAATTAAAAAAAGATCACCAGTTGTCAATGGTTCAACCGCACCAGTCGTGTTATTTTCAGGAACGGTAAAAAGTTCCTGTTAGTATTTGTCCGTGTCAAAATCGGTGCGACAGGCCAGACGGTTTATCCTGAATTATTCTAATCTGTCAAATAAAATAGGCAAAACAGGAATCGTTTTTTATTTTTATGCCAACATTAATAACGAATGAAATACCTGTTCAGAAACCTGATATTCCTTTTCATCTCCTTTTTCTGCGGACATGAAGCCGTTGCGCAGCAACAGCCTGCATTTCTGGAGTTTCTCAACGACCGGTGGGTGGATTCCACTTTATCGGTTCTGACGACCAGGCAAAAGATCGCACAGCTTTTTATCGTCCAGGCATACAGCAAAGAACCGGCACCTGCGGCTGAACTCGTTGGTCAGGTAAAAAGCCTGAACGCAGGCGGCGTCCTGTTCATGCAGGGCACCGCAGCGAATCAGACCGCCATTACAAAACGATTGCAACAGGAAAGCCGGATTCCGCTTCTTGTAGCGATGGATGCCGAATGGGGCCCCGCATTCCGGCTGAAAGATGCTCCGGCATATCCGGTACAGATGGCTCTCGGAGCAGTTCAGGACGACAGTTTGATATACCGGATGGGCTATGAGATCGGGCTCCAGTTGAAAAGCCTTGGCGTGCACATGAATTTTGCGCCGGTAGCCGATGTAAACAATAATCCGAACAATCCGGTGATCAACTACCGGAGTTTCGGAGAGAGCCCGGAAACTGCAGCCCGGAAAGCATGGCTGTATGCAAAGGGCATGCAGGATGCCGGTATCCTGGCTGTAGCTAAACATTTCCCGGGCCACGGTGATACCAGGACCGATTCTCATCATGATCTCCCCGTCATCCGAAAAGACACAGCGAGTCTGAACCGTACCGAATTGTACCCCTTCCGAAAACTCATAGAAAGCGGGATCGGAGGGATTATGACAGCTCATCTTCAGGTTCCGGCGATGGAGCCCGACCCGGCCGTCCCTGCTTCTCTTTCGGAACGCATTATCAGGCAGACCCTTATAGAAAAGTTTGGTTTCAGGGGACTGGTCGTCACCGATGCGATGAATATGGCAGGCGTAACCCGGCAATTCGGTTCGGGTGAGGCGGCGGTACGCGCCCTGATTGCCGGCAACGATATGCTGGAAATTGTTCCGGATATGCCTCAGGCAATAAGCGCCGTAAGCGAAGCCATCCGAGAAAAACGCATTACGGAAGAGGAGATTGACCGCAAATGCCGTAAAGTATTGGCATTGAAAAGATGGCTGAACATCCCGGCGGAGGGGGTAAATTCCGGCGGGGAAAACTTGCTGCACAAGCCGGAGTACGAACTCACACGCCGGCTTCTTCACGAAAAATCCATTACGGTTCTCCGGAATCACAATGATCTTCTTCCGCTTCAAAAGCTCGATACGTTAAAGCTGGCCGTGGTTGCAATCGGAACAACCGTACCGACACCTTTTCAGAAAATGCTGGCCCGGTATCTGAACGCCGATTTCTTTTTCCTGAGGGAAAATGCATCCGCGCAGGAAACGGATCAGCTTGTCCGGTCGCTGCAGTCATACAACCTGCTAATCGGAGGCATTCACAATCTCAATCTGACGCCTACAAGGAATTACGGCACCGATCCCTCCATCGAAAGCTTTATCCGGAAAACAGCGCATATGAAACGGATCATGGCATTGTTTGGCAACCCCTATGCCCTGAACTATCTTTCCGGAATCGATGCCTGCGACGGGCTTCTGGTCACTTATCAGGAGAATGTGATCACGCAGGAACTTGCAGCACAGGCAATTTTCGGCGCGATTGCTGCAGAGGGGAAGCTGCCGGTAAATGTGAGTGTACTTTTCAGGCTTCACGACGGAATCAGTTTAAAAAAAAACTCCCGGTTGAAATACTCCGTCCCCGAAGAAGCCGGAATATCGTCGGCGTTTCTGCAACACCGGATTGACAGTATTGTGAATGCAGGACTGAGCAGAAAGGCCTATCCCGGATGCCAGGTCCTTGTGGCCAAAGACGGGTGTGTTATTTTTCTAAAGAACTACGGCTATCTGACCTATGAAAAAGATGAACCTGTCGAAGAAGAGACGCTTTATGACCTGGCATCGCTGACAAAAATCACCGGGACCACCCCTGCGCTCATGAAACTTTACGGAGAGAATAAACTCAGCCTGAACAGTCCTTTTTCAAATTACTGGCCTGCATTCAAAGGGACGGACAAGCAGCGGATCACCCTCCGGCAGATGCTGGCGCATCAGTCGCGTCTGCGCCCGGGGATCTCCTTTTGGAGCGAAGCCGAAAAAGCAGCTGCCCAACCGGGGATTTCCGTCTTCCAGGACAGGCCCTCCCCGCAGTTTGACATCAGGGTGTCATCCCTCCTGTACATGGATCATGATTACATTGGGAAGATGTATGATCAGATCCGCGACTCCAGGCTGCTGCCCCAGATAAGGTACAGCTATTCCGACCTCCCGTTTTACCTCTTTCCAAAGGTGGTAGAGTCCCTGACAGGCATTAGTTTCGAAGACTATCTGCAAAAGAATTTTTTCCGTCCGCTTGGAGCAGCAACCCTCATGTTCAACCCGTACCGTTATTTCCCGCCGGGACAAATCGCACCAACCGAGAATGATGACTTTTTCAGAAATGAAATCATCTGCGGTTTTGTACACGATGAAGGTGCTGCCATGCTTGGAGGTATTTCCGGGAATGCGGGTTTATTCTCAAACGCAAATGATTTGGCTAAAATGATGCAGATGATCCTGCAAAAAGGGTCATACGGAGGCGAAACCTATCTGGATCCGGAGGTAGTGGAACAGTTTACAAAAGTTCAGTTTCCCGAAAATCAAAACAGAAGGGGCCTGGGATTTGACAAACCGTATATCAACAATTACCTTTACCGGCAGCACAACGCCTATCCTGCACCTGATGCCAGTCCGGAAAGTTTTGGGCATGGTGGCTTTACCGGGACTTTTGCATGGATGGACCCCCGCGACAGGACTGTCTTTATCTTTCTTACCAACCGCATTTATCCAACCCGTAAAAACAGCCTGCTTTCGCAAATGAATATCCGGTCGTCCATCCTCCAAACAATCTACGAGGCCGTTCACAGAGGGCTGGACAATCATTAAAAATTGTTAAAATGTTTTTAAACATTCTGCTCTCAAAATAAGACTTTAAAACCAGTTCCAGCCCTCAACGAGCAAAGCCTTCCGGCGCCCGCCCAATCATCCTTTTCGCGCATAAAAAAAGCCGGCGAAGATAATCCCGGGGCACAAATCATCCGCTGAAATTTACATTATTAAATTATTAATTCTAATTTTAAAGGAAAATTTGTAATAATTCTCTAACCAATAAAATTTTGACTGCCATGGAGAGGAAAATCACATTCAATGAGCTTCGCAAAATCAAGGACAGTTTACCAGACGGTTCGATCAGGCAACTGGCACGTGAATTTGATATGGATGTTGAAACTGTCCGGAATTATTTCGGAGGTTCTAACTATGATCGGGGAAAGTCGGTTGGGTTACATATCGAACCGGGACCAAATGGCGGAATCGTTTTACTGGATGACATCCAGATTTTACAAAGAGCTGAAGAACTCCTTAAAGAGCTTCACTAAAGGCAACAATCAAAAAAAGAGCTGCTCCGTTACAAGAATGAAGCAGCTTTTTTTATGACCGGTTTTACGGTGCTGTTTTTTCTCCCTGCTCTATCTTCGTCCGTTTTTTTTCCATCCTCCCGGGTTCCGGCTTTCTTCGCGGCGAAACCCTTTCCCTGACGGTGTGCTCAATTCCTGGCCTGAAGCCCGGCCTGCCTTAAGGCTAAAACCATCGACCGACACCCTGCTCAGCGAGCGGATCAACTCATCTTCATAGCGGCTGTCAATTTCAAAAAAAGAGAACTTCCGCTGGATGTCTATTTTTCCGATTTCAATATTTTTCTTTCTCAGGTGATCATTGATCATACCCAGCAAACGGGAGGCGTTCAGGTTTTGTTTCTTCCCTGCATTGATAAACAGCCGGGAGAACGTGACTTTAGCAGCTCCGCCCGCTCTTTTTTCAAAGCGTTTTGGCTCCTTTTCATAAACGTTCAAATCGGGCGCATCCTTGTAATAGGACAGGAAGTGATTGAATTCGGCCGAAACGAAACGTTTCAGGATTTCGTCTCCGCTCAGGCCGGCAAATTTCTCCCTGATCGCCGGAAGATATGGATCAATCCGTGAGTCGTTCACCTCAACCTGGACCACCTTATCGATTAAATGCATCAGTTGCTTTTCGCAAATTTCCTCTCCTCCGGGAACCATCTTCCGCTGAAACCGTTTTCTGGCGATTTGCTCAATCTGCCTGAGTTTCCCTGTTTCACGCATATGCACGATCGAAACCGAGATTCCGCTTTTCCCGGCCCTTCCGGTACGGCCGCTGCGATGAATATAAACCTCCGGATCGTCCGGCAGGCTGTAATTGATCACGTGGGTTAGATCGTTCACATCGAGCCCGCGGGCTGCCACATCAGTGGCGATCAGCATCTGCAGGTGGCGGGTGCGGAATCGGCTCATCACCTGGTCGCGCTGGGCCTGCGACAAATCGCCATGAAGGGCATCGGCGTTATATCCATCGGCCATGAATTTCTCGGCCACTTCCCGGGTTTCCATTCTTGTCCTGCAAAATACGATTGCATAGCAGTCCGGATAGTTGTCAGCCACACGCTTCAGTGTTGCATATTTGTCCCTGGCGTGAACCATATAATAATGGTGCTCCACATTCTCCGCCCCGGCATTTCGTCTGCCAATCGCAATTTCTTCGGGACTATGCAGGAACTTTTCGGTGATCTCCCTGATTTCTGCAGGCATTGTCGCAGAAAAAAGCAAGGTTTGCTTTACTGCCGGCGTTACAGACAGGATCGCATCCAACTCCTCCTTAAATCCCATCGACAGCATTTCGTCGGCTTCGTCGAGCACGAGCCACTGAATCTGTTCAATGTGCAAAACCTTCCGGCGGATCAGGTCATGAACCCGGCCAGGTGTCCCCACCACGATTTGTCCTCCTGCCTTCAGGTCGCCGATTTGCTTTTTTATGTCGGCTCCCCCGTAAACCGGGATATTCCGTTGCCCCTTCAGATTTTTCGAGAATGCATCCAGATCACGGGTGATCTGAAGACACAACTCCCTTGTCGGACATAAAACCAATGCCTGTACCTGATTCGATTTGATATCAATGTGGTTCAGGAGGGGAAGGCCAAATGCCGCTGTTTTACCTGTACCCGTCTGTGCCAGGGCAACCAGATCATTGGTGTTGTTTAAAAGATGGGGGATTGTTTTTTCCTGGATAGGCGTAGGTTGTTCAAAGCCCATTTCTGAAATGGCGCTCAGGATTTCGGGCTTAAGGCCCGTCTCTTCAAATGTCATCATTCATTAAATATTACCAGAAAGACAACATGCCTTTCTGCTCCAAATTGCACTGATGACACTGAAAAATAATATTGCATATAATCTATACCCTATGCCATCGATGCATCAACTGAGGCGCAAAGATAATATTATTTTCAAAAATAAGGTGGAAGAAGAAAACCACTGAAACAGGGTTTCCGGAACAACCAGAATAAATACAGTGACCGGTGCAGTCCAGCCGGCGTGGGTTCTCACCGGATGATGAAAGAAAACGAACCTCCGGATCAATCGTCTGAAAAAGATCGTGTATTAATTCAATTTAAAATCAAAATCTTCAAGATCCTTGGCTCTTAAATGAATCACCTTCCCTTTACTGTCAGATATTACAAAATGCAAGTCCCTTTCCTGCTTTGACTTGATTAATTTTTGACACGTCAAATTCAACCCCTCAATAATTTTGTTTCTAACAGTGTTATTTTTTCTTGTCATCTTGAGCTGTTAATTTAATCTTCGCAAAGATAGAATAATTTTTAATATCTACGTCGTTCAGTGTATAACCTTCCGCTATCAATTCCGATGCCAGTTTTGACTTATCAAAGATCATCCAGTAATCACAGAGCGGGATATAAAGATCGAACAAGTTCTTCAGTCCGGCATAATACCTGCGAATGATGACCTGATTAGGAACGTCATGACCACCTTCAACCACCCGGGTTTTCACCCGTGCGATTGCCAGGTCCGGCGAGTCCAGCCAAAAGAATACCAGGGTGGTCATATAACCATTCTGCCGGGCCTTTTTAATGGTCCTGATAAAATTTCTGGAAGAAAGTGTCGCCTCAAATGCAAAATCATGCCTGTTTTGCATCAGTTTGTCGATTTTCTCCAGCATGATCCTTCCAGCCTCAATGGATGCACGTTCCGGATTAAGAGGTGATAATCCCTTGGCGATCTCGTCTGCATTTAAAAATTCCTGACAGTTGAGCATTTCCGGCAAAACCGTCAGTGATGCTGTTGTCTTTCCCGCTCCGTTACATCCGGCAATAATATACAGGTTTGGCATACGCTCCTTCTTCGTCCTATTCCTGCCCAAAGATAAGAGAATATGGAATACCCCGTTTGAAAATTAGCGGAATGTCATTTGCTGTGTCACACCGTTGTGTTTCTGTTTTTCAGCAAATCGCGGATTTCAGTCAGCAGAATTTCTTCCTTCGTGGGAGCCGGAGGTGGTGCAGGCGCTGCTTCTTCTTTCCTCTTCATGGTATTCATGGCTTTTATCACCATGAAAATAGCAAAAGCGACAATGAGGAAATCAATCACCATCTGGATAAACACGCCATAATTAATTGTTACAGCAGGAGTTTCCCCTACGGCCTCTTTCAGTACGACAGACAGATCGGTAAAATCGACACCCCCCACTAACAGGCCAATGGGAGGCATAATAATGTCGTTCACAAACGACGACACGATCTTACCAAAGGCGGCACCAAGGATGATACCGATAGCCATGTCAACCACATTGCCTCGCATGGCAAATGCTTTAAATTCATTAAGGATCTTCATGTGTGAATAATTTGTTTTTTAATTGTCACATAGAATCCGTTGCGGGCCCTGAGACGGTTATCAGTTATAAAACACAGTCCCGCCCTTTCATCAAATTTATGCATTTTATTCTGATTTTCTGCCTCTGAAATGAAATATTGCTAACTTTTGGCAGAAGACCATGCGTATCCCAAAACAATAAAGAGAAATTCATTTTTTTTCTTCATTTTTGCTGATAAGCTTTTATAAACGAATATGACTCAACCTGACGACAGAAACCTGCTATTCTTTTTTGGCGACGAACCCGTTAAGTCATTTGAAAAGCTTTTTCGTACTTATTATCAGCGGTTATTTCTTTATGTCCGCAAGTTTGTAGATGAGCATACAGCCAATGATATATTACAGGATTTGTTCTATTCTGTCTGGCAGGACCGTCATAAAAACCGCGTTATTCAGTCTCCCGAACATTACCTGTTTGCGATGGCACGTCATCGTTGTTTTCAGCACCTGAAAAAAAGAAATGCCTCCGGAATCCCCGATCTGCAGACAGAAGAGTACCATTTCTTCGACACTGGCGAAAGTGTCCTTCAATTTGATATCGATGACACGATCAGCGGATTGTTCGCAACGCTCCCCCCCAGGAGCCGTGAGGTTTTTTTGTTATCCAGGAAAAAAGGACTTTCCAACAAAGAAATAGCAGGTGAACTCAATATCAGCATAAAAGCCGTAGAAAAACACATCACGATCTCAATAAAACATTTTAAGCAGACCTTACAAATACATTATCCTGAACTATTTACGTTTTTTTCTGTTTTTCTTCAGGCTTCGCGGTAGGGTTTTTCAATCAATGCATACTCCTGCAGACAGGAATTATCTTTTCAGGTATGGACGACATTGAACCGCTACGGAACAACTTTATTGCTGATACCGCCGGAACCGAAGAGCAGTGCAGGCTTCTCCGGTGGCTTACAAATAATCCCGGGAAACGGGCTTCCCTATTCCGAGAAAAAGACCTTTATCAGGCAGCTTCGTTAAAAGGCGACTTTTTAAACCGGAGGGAAGAAGAAGCCTGGGATCAATTAAAGAAAAAGATCGATCCCCCGGTCCTCAGCCATCACGACGCGAACGGCTATATGCTTCGAAGGGTTGTCCGTGCAGCAGCCCTGGTCGTTCTGTCCCTTCTCACAGGTTGGGTTGGAAATTCCATGTATCATGGGCTTCAAACCAGAAATAACCACCATTTTGAGCAGACAGTCACTGCAGGCAAAGGCCAGATTGTAGAGCTTTTTCTGGCCGATGGAACCCACGTCTGGCTCAATGCGGAATCAAAGCTTGAATTCCCAGGTTCTTTTTCCGCCTCAAAACGGGTCGTCCGCCTGGAGGGAGAAGCATACTTCGAAGTGCGGTCAGATCCGGACCATCCTTTCTACGTTCACTCGGATAACCAGCAGGTAAAAGTTACGGGTACACGTTTTAATATAAAGAGATATCCTGAAGACCATAAAATAGAGACCGTTTTAGAAGAAGGAAAAGTTAAGATACTGGGAGGAAATGTGGTGAAAGATTTGCTTCCCGGACAACGTTCCAGTTTTAACACGGAAAGCATGGAGGTAGTAATTGATCCGGTCGATATTGATGTCTATACAAGCTGGCATGAAGGACGATATGAATTTAAAAACGCTTCTTTCAGCAAAATTATGAAGATCGTTGAACGGTGGTGGGATGTAGAGGTGATCTATGATCGGGAAAAGCTGAAAGATTTCACCTTCTCCGGTGTATTAAAGAAACATAAAGAGGTCGGATATATTTTTGAGATCATCAACCAATTTAAACCCATCGATTATCAAGTTGATCAAAATAAAATAATCGTTAACGTAAAATAATGAACCCATGGGCTTTCTAACCGATGCTTAAGAACAAAGAACGGGAAATGCTGGCACATCTCCCGTTCATCCTGGTGAATTCAGACACTGTTCAAGTTAATCCAAATTCATTGTAAACTTATGAAAAAAAAGCAAAACAAATGCATTTCGACACAAGGAAGGGTATTTATTAAAACTTTACTAATTATGAGGTTGACTGCGTTTCTCATCATGGTTGCAGTACTCCGGACGGCTGCAATTGGTTATTCTCAAACAACCAAAATTAAACTGAGCCTGAAGGAGGCCAGCCTTGAATCTGCGTTTCAGCTTCTTCACGAACAGACCGGTTACGATTTTTTCTTTGTTGCCGGACAGCTGCCTGCCAGTAAAAAGGTTACTGTTAATTTTGAAAATACAGCGATCAACAAAGCACTCGATGATATTTTGACTGGTACCGGACTGGTATATAGGGTGATAAACAAAGACATCATCATTACCAAAGGCGCTGCATCGGACGATCTGACGGCATTTGCAGCAACACAGCAGCAGAAAAATGTTTCGGGGACAGTCGTTGACGGGAACGGAGTTCTGCTCCCCGGAGTAACGGTCATTGTTAAAGGGAGCACCATTGGTACAATAACTGATGCTGACGGAAATTTTACCTTACAGAATGTACCGACCGAAGCAGTGCTTACTTTTTCCTTCGTTGGGATGAGAACCCGGGAAGTTCCGGTCGAGGGACGCCAGACGGTTCATGTAATCATGGAAGAGGAAGCGATTGGAATTGAAGAAGTGGTGGCTGTCGGATATGGTTACGTCCGGAAATCGGATCTGACCGGTACAGTTTCCAGTGTCAATACCGAGAAAACAATGGACATCCCCAATACGAATGTCCTCCAAACCCTACAGGGGAGCGTAGCCGGATTAAATGTCACAACGCCTGACCGGCCGGGAGAAAATCCGGCTTTCATTATTCGCGGACGAAACTCGATATCAGCAGGAAATACGCCGCTGATCGTTGTGGACGGAATAATTTATAACGGCTCTTTGAATGATTTTAACGTCAATGATATCGAGAAAATCGACATTTTGAAAGATGCCAGCGCCGCGGCAGTCTATGGATCCAGATCAGCGAACGGCGTCATCATCGTTACCACGAAGATGGGAACGAACGACAAGCCTATGTTCAATTTCAACGCCTACTATGGGATCTCAAATCCTGTGCATCTGATACCCGTCCTTGACGGTCCTGGTTACATCAGGAAAATCCTGGACTTCCGGTCGGCCACCGGTCAGGAAGCGAATCCTGATCATATTGAGGATTATCTGTCGATAACGGAAACCGAGAATTACCGGACAGGGAAAACAATCGACTGGTATGATAAGATCATCAAAACCGGAATAACCCAAAACTATAACCTGAATATTTCCGGGAAAACAGAGAAAACGAACTATTATCTGTCCGGAACGTACTACGATCAGACAGGGATCGTCGAAAATGATGATTTCGATCGTCTGACGTTGAAGGCTAATTTCATCAATAAAATAACCGGTTGGTATTCGGTCTCTTTAAGGACTGCTTTTTCCTCGCTGGACTATTCCGGTACAGAAGCCGGATTGTACTATGGACTGAGCCCTTACGGAACCTACTGGGAAGACGAATCCCGGGGCATCTATAAAGAGTTTCCCATGGAAGATCCCTATTACAATCATCCGTTGATCAATACTTTTGTGGACAATAAAGACATCCGCACGAGCCTGTTAGGGACCATTTCCAGCGAACTGGACGTGCCCTTTATAAAGGGATTGAAATGGACACTCAATTACTCGACGAACCTGCGAAACAGAAAAATCAGTAATTTCTGGGACAATACCATGAAGATCGGGAACGGGAAAACCCTGAACGGGCATGCCCGTAAGGAAATCTATGATGATTATGACTGGACGCTCGACAATATCATTAATTATAAACGAACGCTAGCGGATAAACATTCCATTGATTTGACGGTCCTGTACAGCCGGGAATATGCCCGTCGTGAAGAAACAATTGCTGAGGCCAGTGACTTTTTCAACCAGGCATTGGGATATAATAATCTGGGACTTGCAAAAGTACAGGAAACCGCGTCAAACCTTGAAGACCAAAACAGTGTCGCGTACATGGCCCGGCTGAATTACGTGTTTGATTATAAATATTCGCTGACTGCCACAGTTCGGAGAGATGGATTCTCGGGCTTTGCCCCGGATAATAAATACGCCACTTTCCCGTCGGTCGCTCTGGCCTGGACAATTTCCAACGAAGGGTTCATGGAAAGCATATCCAGTATAAATCTATTGAAAATCAGAGTATCATATGGAGAAAACGGAAACCAGGCATTGGGCCGTTATCAGACATTGGCCCGTATTAAAGACGCTCAGTATGTTTTTGGCGACGGAGGAAATACCGTACCCACTGTTTTCGTTGAATCAATGGCCAATACAAACCTGGGATGGGAAACCACAAAAGTTAAAAATATCGGGATTGATTTCGGAATCTTCAGGAACCGGATTAGCGGAACGATCGATGCGTATTTATCCAATACCTACAACATCCTTTTAAAAAGAAACATTCCGGGAACCTCAGGATACAACTCGGTGTGGACCAACATCGGAAAGGTACACAACCACGGAATCGAGCTTGCCCTGAATTCGGAGAACCTGAAAAGAAACAACTATAGCTGGGAAACCGGTTTCACATTTGCATTAAACCGGAACCGGATTGATGAACTTTTTGGAGAAGACCTGAACGGCGACGGGAAAGAAGACGATAATGTGGCCAACTCCTGGTTTATCGGAAAACCGCTGGGAGTGATCTACGGTTACAAAACCGAAGGAATCTGGCAGTCAGACGATAACATTCCCGATGGTTTTCGGGCAGGCGACTTCCGGCTGGCCGACACCACGGGAGAAGGAGAACTTACACCGGAAGACCGGACGATCCTGGGGTCGACATTACCCAGTTATACGTTCAGCGTTTCAAACAACTTCCGCTTCCGGAGTTTATCATTGTATGTACTGGTCAACTCCATCCAGGGCGGAGGCAAAGACAATTACTACGTGGGTGACAATATGCTCATGCACAATGTCAACACGCCCTTTACAACCTATAGTGAGCGATTCAACATTGCAGACGTTCCCTATTGGACGCCGGAAAATCCTTCGAACGAATATGCGCGGATCAACTACATTCCCAACAGGGCACACCCCTATTTGGAAGACAGGAGCTTTGTGAGACTTCAGGATGTTACGCTTGCTTATACATTTGACAAGTCGGTCCGGGACAAACTGGGTTTGCAGGATTTACGGCTTTACGCCAGCGGCAAGAATCTTTATACCTGGACCAAATGGACCGGTTATGATCCTGAAACGATGTCGACAAGAGGCGACGGCAGTAATCACTTCCCGATGCTCCGTACCTTTACATTGGGGATTGATTTGAGATTTTAACTTAATGAAAACAAAAAAAATGAAAAAAATAAGAATCAATGTATTGACATTAGCCGGTGTGATCGTCACTTTTACATGCCTGTTGTCCTCCTGCAACGATGATTACCTGGACGAGATACCGATGGGCTTCCTTAGCCCTGAAAATACTTTTGTAAATAAAGAAGGTTTTGAAAGCGGGATTGCCGAGTTGCACCGTGTTTCCAGAACTGTCGTAACCAGTGATGCGCTGGCAGGAATGATCGCGACCGAACGGGATAAAAGCCTTACTACCCTTTATGCCTCAGGAACAGACATGGGATGGTACTGGGATAAAAAGAATTATTACGGCGACTACGCGATTGTCAATTCGTTCGATGTTTCTGCGCAAAATTTATGGATCAGGTTCTATACCTTGATAAAAGACGCCAATGTGATCCTTAGCCGGTCAGAATCAGAGGCAGCAAAGTGGGACTCAGAAGATGATAAGCTGTTGATCCAGGCCGAAGCCCGCTTTTTCCGGGGGCTGGCATATCGTTATTTGGCTCACTTATTTGGAGGTGTGCCTGTTATCGATGCAGAAATTACCAGTCCCGTGCTGGATTTCGTCAGAGCTTCCAGGGAAGATGTGTTGGATTTCATTGTCAGGGACCTGGAGTTTGCCGTACAATATCTGCCTGTCACCAACAACCGGGACGGACATATTACTGTAGCAGCGGCAAACCAGCTCCTTGCAGAGACTTATATCGCAACCGGAGAGTACGATAAATCCATTGAAGCTTCTTCCAGGATCATCAACGATAGCCAGTATCATCTGATGACTGAGCGCTTCGGAACGATGACAGACAAACCGGGTGACGTTTTTTGGGACCTTTTCCGACTGGGAAATCAAAACAATAGCCAGAATAAAGAAGTAATCTGGGCCTGGCAGGTCGAATATAACGTCCCGGGAGGAGACGCCCCCTATACATTTGAACGCTCATGGGGCCCCCTTCTGGAACAATTAAAAACTCCCGACGGCAAAGTGGCTATCCTGAAAGACGAATTTCTCGGCCGCCCGATTGGCTTTATCAGGCCTTCAGTCTTCCTGGAATATACGATCTGGAAAAGTGACTGGGATAATGACATCCGAAATTCAGAATACAACATGAAACGTCATTTAATTATCAATAATCCGGCGTCGTCTTATTACGGACAGGTCTATCAACCGACAAAAGACGACACGGTGAGGAAACATTTCGTTTATGTCCAAAAAGCAGCTCATCCATATGGACATCCCCAGGGATATGATACCAGCGGGCAGCTGTTCAGCGATTGTTACGCGATGCGCCTTGCTGAGACCTATCTGTTAAGGGCTGAAGCTTATTTGAATAAAAACGAAAAAGTGAAAGCGGCCGCCGACATCAACGTCGTGCGGGCCCGGGCAAAGGCCACTCCTGTAAGTCCGAACGAGCTTGATATTGACTATCTTCTGGATGAAAGAGCAAGGGAATTGGTAGCTGAAGAGCCACGCCGGCTGACCTTGGCCCGGCTTGGCTTGTTATACAGCAGGGTTAAAAAATACAACCCTGTATCAGCATCTTCCATTAAAGAATACAATAATTTATTACCAATCCCGCAAACGGAGATTGATGCCAATCAAGGAGCGGTTCTTGAACAAAATCCTGGATACAATTAGAAGTCAGGCAACCAATCAAAGGCCTGTCAGGTTTAAAAACCAGGCAAGCCTTGATTTTTGCCGAAACCGGATGTTTTCAATTAACTATTAAATTTGTGCCTGTCATGTATTTATTCCGTCTTTGTATGAAAAACAAAAATTTAGCGATCCTGCTTTTCGGCCTGTTTATTTTGGGATGTTCCTCAACCAATTTAACCTCTGAAAACTTCAAAAAAGCTGAAGCCAACGGAAAAATTGTCAATGAAGGTTATAACCGCTGCCTGAATTTCGTGAACGGATGGCTCGAAAAGGCTGATCCGGTTACCGGCTTAATCCCCGAAAACTTCAAGAACAGCAAAGGGATTGATACCTGGAACGCTTACAATAATGCTGCCGACAATTACGCTTTCATGGTACTCACTGCGTACCTTTTGGATGAAGGCCTGTACAATGGACGGATGCTGAAAATGCTTAATACCGAAAAAAGATTTACTTCGAGGGTCAGGTCACTGCCTGATGATTACTCGTTTTCGAAGAAGAATTTTGTGAGAGACACAATCGATATGAACTGGGTTATTTTTGGTGCATCCGAGTATTGCAAAGACGGGCTGGTCCCATTGGCAGAATACATTGGCAATTCTCCCTGGAAAGATCGGATGATGGAAATGCTCGACGATCTTCATTCGGAATTTGAAGTGTTAAAGGGTGTTGACAAGCTTGGAGGGTACAAGGCCCCTGATGAGGAGGTCAACGGGGAAATGCTGCAGACACTTTCACGGATTTACTGGCTGACCGGGGACAAGAAATACCTGGACTGGGCCATCAGGATTGGCGATTACTACCTTTTGGGCGAAAGAGACCTGACACAGGTGGATTACCTGAGGATGCGGGACCACGGTTGTGAGATCATTTCCGGGCTTAGCGAATTGTATGTGACCCTTCATTTTGCCAATCCCGGGAAAAAAGCAACTTACAAGGAATCATACTATAAATTACTCAACCTGATCCTTGAAAAAGGCCGGAATGAGCATGGTCTGTTCTACAATGCCTTCAACCCGAAAGAGGGAACAATAGCTGATAGCGGCATTGCCGATACCTGGGGCTACATCTACGATGCCTATTATTCGGTTTATCTGGTCGATGGTTATGAGCCTTACCTTGAAGCCGTCAAAACGACGCTTTCAAATCTCAACGGTCATTATCGCAACTTCCCCTGGGAGGGTAAAAGCCACGACGGTTATGCCGATGCCATCGAAGGGGGCATCAATTTATTGAATCGCATATCCATGCCTTCATTGGCTGAATGGATCGACAGCGAAATAAGGGTTATGTTCGCGATGCAGCAGAAAAACGGGCTGATCGGTGGTTGGCACGGGGACGGCAATTTTGCCCGGACAGCGATCATGTATTGCCTGTGGAAAACCCAGGGCGCGCACTGCAAACCCTGGAGAAGCGACCTGAAGATCGGGGCAACCAACGAAGCCGGAAAATTAAGACTTGCAATCAGTGCCGAACGGGATTGGAATGGCAAGCTTAAATTTGATACTGAAAGGCACAAGGAAAACCTGCACCTGCCAATCGACTATCCGCGCATCAACCAGTTCCCTGAGTGGTTCACCGTTTCGCAAGACAAGGAATATTCGGTGAACGTCAACGGGAAAAGGACAAAGGCCAGTGGTAGTCAACTGATCAGCGGGATCGATCTTGAGGTAAAAAGTAATCACCCGTTGGATATCGAAATTAAATAAAATGCAATGAAACCGACTTATTATCCACTAGCGTTTTCAGCCCTTCTTTCTGCATTTGTTTCCTGTTCGTCAAAAGAAAACAATCAGCCCAATATCCTGATCATCATGGCGGATGACATGGGCTATTCCGATATTGGCTGTTATGGCGGCGAAGTGGAAACCCCCAACATCGACAGGCTTGCCTACAAGGGCATCCGGTTCACCCAGTTCTACAATTCTGCCCGCTGCTGTCCTACGCGGGCGTCCTTGCTGACGGGACTCCATCCCCACCAGACCGGCATGGGGCACATGGTTTCCGCCAAAAAAGTAAATGCCACTAAAGGACCTTACCAGGGTTACCTGAACGACCAGTGTGTGACCATTGCCGAAGTGCTTAAAACAGCCGGTTACAACACACTTATATCAGGGAAATGGCATGTAGGGGAGTTTCATCCGGAATGGCCATGTGACAGAGGTTTTGACCGGTTTTGGGGTATAATTAGTGGTGGTGGCAATTATTTCGACATTACAAAAGCCAAGGCACCTGGGGTTATTCGGATAATGGCAAATAATAATGAACGGTTTTATCCGCCAAAAAACGACTTTTATATGACTAATGCTATTACCGACAGCGCGGTGTCGATGCTGAACCAATATGCAGGAGGAGGCAAACCATTTTTTATGTATCTAGCCTACACGGCGCCGCACTGGCCGTTGCATGCCCTTCAGAAAGATATTGACCGGTATCGCGGAAAATTTATGAAAGGATGGAACGAGCTGAGAAAAGAACGTTTTGAACGGATGAAGCAGTTGGGCATCCTGCCCGGTATTGCCGTTTTGTCCCCTTCCGAAGGAGAAATCATGAACTGGAAGAATGTGGAAAACAAAGAGGAAATGGAATTGAAGATGGCCGTTTATGCCGCGCAAATCGACTGCATGGACCGCGGTATAGGGAAAGTTTTGGAGAAGCTTGAGGAAAAAGGGCAACTGGACAATACCTTGATTATTTTCCTTTCGGACAACGGGGGCTGTGCCGAAGGCGGCATCCGGGGCTTCGACAACCGGAAAAACGGCCTGCCTCCCGGTGGTGTCGATTCGTTTATGAGCTATGGCGAATCGTGGGCTAACCTGAGCAACACCCCGTTCAGGTTGTACAAACACGATGTGCACGAAGGCGGTATTTCAACCCCGCTGATCGTTCACTGGCCCGCAAAAATAAAAGATCCGGGCACAATCAGAAAACAGATGGGCCATGTAACCGACTTGATGGCCACCTGCACCGATGTGGCCGGGGCAAGCTATCCGAAAAAACACAAGGGCCACCAAATTCTACCGTCTGAAGGGAAAAGCCTGATGCCAGCCATTCTGGATGATCAGCCCCTGCACGACACCCTTTGTTGGGAACATGAAGGGAATTGCGCAATCAGGGCGGGCAATTGGAAACTGGTAGCCAAAAGCAAAGTGAAAAAAGACCACACCGTGAACAACGAAGTCCTTTGGGAATTGTACGATATGAATACTGACCGGAGCGAATTAAACGACCTCTCGCGTCAATACCTTTCAAAAGTTTCTGAACTAACCGGGGCCTGGATGAAATGGGCAGAACAGACAGGCGTCCTTCAGTAAATGAGAAACGGCTATTGTAAATGAAACGAGCATGTTGCTTCACAACACCCAAGGGTATGATAATAATTTTCAGCAACATGGGAGTTCCATACGACCATTAAAAAACAAATTATTTACGTATGAAAACTATAATTGCTAGAGATGAAAAAACAGATGAAATCAATGCCACATAACCCGGTCTTCCTGGGCCTTACCGTGATTTTAGGTTGCACAAACCCTGAAGCCGGAACAACCAGGGAAACCGCAAAACCAAATGTTTTATTTATCTGCGTTGATGATCTCCGGCCGGAACTGGGATGTTACGGGGCGGGATATATCAAGTCGCCCAACATCGATCGGCTGGCTCAGAGCGGTCTGGTCTTTTCCAACCATTTCGCCAGTATTCCTACATGTGGCGCATCGCGTTGCAGCATTTTAACCGGCATGTATCCCCGCACCAAAGCGCATTTGTCCAATGAGGCCTGCCGTACCTTTATTTCAGGCAAGCCGGAAACCGATACGCCTGAAACGTTTATCCATCACCTGCGCCGGAATGGCTACTATACCGTAGGAATCGGGAAAATCAGCCACTACGCTGACGGTTTGCTTTATGACTATACCGGCCAGGGAACTGCGGAGACAGAACGGGAACTGCCGCACAGCTGGAACGAACTGCTTTTCGACGCCGGGAAATGGGGCACCGGATGGAATGCCTTTTTTGCTTATGCCGATGGCTCCAACCGTCAAAGCCGGAAGAAGCTGGTTAAACCTTACGAACGGGGAGAAGTCGACGATGAGGGCTATCCTGACGGACTGACTGCAAAACTTGCAATACAAAAGCTGAAGGAACTGGCTCAAAATAAACGCCCGTTTTTCCTGGGTGTTGGCTTTTTCAAACCGCATTTACCTTTCAATTCACCTGCAAAATACTGGGACCTGTATAAGGAAGACGAAATAGACCTGACTCCGTCGCCGGATCTTCCGGAGAATGTCAACCCGGCCAGTCTGCACAACAGCAGCGAATTTAACGGCTATCTGGCAGGAGAAGAACATCCTTCGTTAAACAAACCTGCTTCAGACGCTTACCAGCGAAAGATCAGGCACGCTTATTTTGCAGCCATCAGTTTTGTCGATGCGCAAATCGGAAAGCTACTGGATGAACTGGAAAAATCAGGTCTTGCCAGAAATACGGTTGTGGTGCTTTGGGGTGATCATGGCTGGCACCTGGGCGATCATCGGGTTTGGGGGAAACATACCATTTTTGAAAGGGCCTTAAAAAGCGCATTGATCATCCGGGTTCCGGGGGAAAAAGGCGGACAGCAGATTGACAGGATCGTCAGTTCGGTCGATATTTATCCGACACTTGCTGAACTGTGCGGAGCCACAATGGACTTCCCCACCGACGGGAAAAGCATGGTTCCCCTGCTCAGGAATCATTTATCGCCCCAATGGGAAGATGTTGCCTGGGGATATTTTAATCGCGGGATCACCCTTCGTACGGAACGCTACCGCCTGACAAAATATTACCGCGACCAACAGCCGGTTGTCGAATTATACGATTACCAAACCGATCCGTTTGAAAACAAGAATGTAGCCGAAGAACATCCGGAGGTTGTACAGCAACTGATGCCGCTTTTGGAAGAAAAAGATTTTGTTGTGTATTGATTAACCGAAATGCGATGCAGAAATTACGGGTAAATCGGCAGCTCATGCTAAATTGCCGTGAACTTTCGCAGGTGGTATCTGCAACGTGCCACGGGAAAATTGCATCTGTATAAAAAAAAGCAGCATTTCAATTGAAATGCTGCTTTTTTTGTGGGCGTTGACGGATTCGAACCGCCGACCCTCTGCTTGTAAGGCAGATGCTCTGAACCAGCTGAGCTAAACGCCCTCTTTTTTTGAACTTGCCCTTTGTTAAAGGCGATGCAAATATAGAGCTTTTTTTTCTCTGTCAAAAAAAATCCGAAGAAATTTCCTGAATCTTTTCAGGCCAACAAATCGGCAACCACGAAGGTACTGCCCCCGATAAAAACGACATCCTGCGGACCAGCCTGTTTCAGAGCTGCTTCTGCTGCAGCTTTCACTGTAGAAAAGCTCATTCCCCTCAGTCCCGCCTTTTTGGCCTTCTCCCGAAGTTCCTCCGCAGCCATGGCCCGGGGAATGGATGCTCTGGTGAAATAATAGACCGCTTCCGCCGGCAGCAACTTTAGTACGCCTTCCACATCCTTGTCGCTGACCATTCCGAAAACAATATGGAGTCTTTTCCAGGCCATCTGCTGCAGTTGTTCCACAACCAGCCTGATCCCTCCTTCATTATGTCCTGTATCACACACCACCAAAGGGTTTGCTCCAAGAATTTCCCAGCGGCCCCGCAGGCCTGTATTGACTTTTACCCGTTCCAGGCCGCGGAAAACCGCAGCAATATCAATTTCCCAGCCCCTGGTCTTCAATACGTCAAGCGTTTTTAAAACTCCGGCTATGTTTTTCTGCTGGTAGCTACCCAAAAGATCAGTCCGCAACGCGGGGTATGTCAGTACATCATTCCTGTGAAAATTAAACACCTGAAGTCCTTCAGGCAGAAACATGGAATAGGAGGCCTGGTACTCCCGGTCTGCAAAGGCGATCGGGCTCCCCTTTTCTGCGGCTTTATTTTCGAAAACAAAATCACAGGCAGCGTTGCTCTCCGAAACCACAACCGGAATGCCCGCTTTAATGATGCCCGCCTTCTCGGCTGCGATCTGCGGAACCGTCTTTCCCAGCAAGGCGGTATGGTCCAGGCTGATGTTGGTGATGACCGACACTTCG
>JBFXKJ010000044.1:0-21787 GCA_050173895.1 Mangrovibacterium sp.
TCCGAAAGTACGCGCAATGCCTTCGGCCCTCACGGTGTTGGCGGTGAAGAAATGTTCGCTGAAAGCCGGAGAATTTTCCGGTCCCCTGATCATGCCGAAAATATTGCCGCCGCCGTTATGGATGACAATCACCCTCAGATTTTCGCCGATATATTTATTCCACAGGGCATTGGAATCGTAGAAGAACGACAGGTCGCCCAGAATGACCGTATTTATTTTTTCGGAGGCGGAGGCAAAACCGACGGCGGTCGAAAGGATGCCGTCAATGCCTGCAGTCCCGCGGTTGCCCAGATAAAGGGCGCCGGGAACGGGGTTTTGGATGAGCGCATACCTCACGGGGGAGCTGTTTCCCAGGTGGATCACTGTGTTTCGGGGAACTGCGCCTGCAATCCTGTCAAAGACCTTCAGATCGCAAAAGGGTGTTTCCGCCAGAAATGTATTTTCCCGGCTGATCACACGGTTTTCCAGATCTTTCCACCGCTGCCGGTAGGCGAACTGCTTTTCTTTGGTCCGGTTCAGCATCTGTTCAAGGAAAGAGGCTGCATCCTGTCTGATGACATGTGTCAGGGCCTGATAAGTGTCGAAATGCCGGGCATCGGCAGAGAGGTGCCAGTGAAAGCCGGGTTTATACCTGCGGAGGAACTGCTTCAATGGTTTGGAGACAAACTGTCCGCCAAAGCTGATGAGCAGGTCAGGGCGAAACTCGTCGGCGGGGTACTCCCTGACAGCGGCCATCAGGAGATCGACCCGGCCGCAAAACTGCGGATGCTGCAGGTTTGACAAGTGTTCGCAAAGGACCGCAATGCCGCTGCGTTCAGCTAAAGCGGCCAGCAGCTTTTCGATGCGCGGATCGGGCATCTGCTGACCGGCCAGGATCATCACTCTTGCCGATTGGTTGAAGATTTCGGTCAGGCGCCCGAGCTCCCCCTCCGGCAGGGAGGTGAACGCTGTTATTTCTTCTATGATCCCGGCAGGGGTGAGCTCTTCTTCTGCCAGGCTGTGTAAAGGTTCGTCAACCGGAATATTGATATGTACCGGTCCGGCTGTGCCCGACAGGACAGCGTTCAGGCATTCATTGATCAGTCTGCCGGCAAACCATAATTCCTGCTCCGATTCGCCGAGGGGAAGACTGACCTCTTTCTTTGTGAATTCGCGGAACACATGTTCCTGACGGATACATTGGCTTTCGGCCTGATCAATCCACCAGGAAGGGCGGTCGGCCGTGAGCACGATCAGGGGCACATTCAGATAATATGCTTCGGCAACGCCGGGGCTGTAGTTCAGGGCTGCCGTGCCCGAGGTGCAGACCAGGACGACGGGTTTATTCCGCGCCTGAGCCAGGCCCATTGCAAAATAAGCAGCACTCCGCTCATCGATGATATTGCGGCAGCTAAACTTACCACTCCCGGCGAAGGTGTGGATGAGCGGGCCGTTCCTTGATCCGGGCGAAATGACGATGTCGTCGATCCCGCGGGCCAGCAGAATGGATGCCAGTTGACGAATGTGTTTTTTTGTCGATATCATTTATTCTGAACAGCTTCAATGGCTGATAACAATGTTCGGGCCTTGTTGTTTGTTTCTTCCCACTCTTCTTCGGGGACTGATTTGGAAGTGATCCCGCCGCCGGCATAGAGAATATACCGGTCGGGAGTGATTTCCATACAACGCAAATTTACGAATAACCTGACACAGTTGTTTATTCGCCATGGACCGAGATAGCCGGTGTAATAGCGACGGTCGTGTTTCTCAACGACAGAAATAAACCGGCCGGCTTTTTCTTTGGGTAAGCCGCAAACGGCAGGAGTGGGATGAAGATCGGCGATAAAGTTTCCAAGTTGGTGGTCGACCTTACGGGCCGCAAACTGAAAGCTGGTTTTCAGATGGGCCACTCTTCCGCTTTCCATTGTTTCCGGTCCCCTGGTCGAATAGGGATGAACGCCAAAACGGTAGAACACGTCGAGCATGTACCGGGATACAAATGCCTGCTCTTCAATTTCCTTGGTGTGCCAGCTATAGTCAGCGTCTGTTCTGCGCGGCTGGGTGCCGGCCAGGGAGACGGTTTCCATCATTTTCCCGTGCGATTGAAGCAGGGCCTCGGGGGTGGCTCCCATCCATATGCCGGCTTTTGGCAGACTGACCAGGAAAACAAAGGCGTTGGGGGTCATGGCCCTGAGCTGCATGTATAATTCTCCCGGGCTTTCTTTTTTTCGTTCGGCGGCCAAAAGCCGCGAGATGATGACCTTGTTCAGCCGGGTTTTTTTGATCTCTGCCAGGCTGCGCCGGATATCGGTCAGATAATCTTCTTCAGGAATGATGTAAAAGTCCTGTTCCTGAGTGGGATCAGGGGCCAGGGAGGCAAGTTGGTCCAGCTTGAAAGCGCAAAGATCCTGATAATTTTTAAGCCATACGCGCGGTTTCAACAACATCAGCGGCGATTCTTCGGTGATCTGAAAGGGGGCGAAGACAAAACCTTCCTGTCCGTTCAGATTTTTAAAATCAGGAAGAATGAGCACATCCTCTTTTTCACCTGTGATGATCTGCGGGATGATTTCGCCCGGCATAGACCAGGCTGCAAAAGGCCTGTTTTTCGATAGAAGCGTATTGAGAAAGCTGCTGTAATCTTCCTTTCTGGTCATTTCTTTTTAACAATGATATTGGTCACCCGTGCCGTTGAGATCAGGCGGCCTTCTTCGTCCCGTAAATCAACATTCCAGATATGAGTCTTGTTTCCCTGGTGAATAATTTTTGCGGTAGCCCATACCGTTCCTTCGCGCAGGCTTCCGGTATGATTGGCACTGACCTGCATCCCGCGAACGTCAAACTCCCTGAGGTCGACCAGGAGCATGGTTCCCAGACCTGCAATGGTTTCGGCCATAGCCAGGCTGGCTCCTCCGTGAAGAATACCTCCCGGCCGTGAGGTTTGGGGACAAACCGGCATGCTTGCCATCACTTCTCCCTTACCGGTCTTTTCGATTTTTATCCGAAGGTTCCCAATGAGGCTGTCTTTCAGCACTTCGTTGATGACTTCGGTTGGCGTATGAATGGATAAAACACTGTAATCTGTCATGGATGAAACAAATAAGGCTCTAAAATAGTGTTATCTTTTCATTTGCTGAAAGGCTGCGGTTGTTTTTCCGCCAAACGGCAGGGAAATTTAATTTTACTTGTGCCTGCAGGCAGAAACAAGCCGTCATTGCCACGGCTTCCGGGGAAATGACGGCCGGGTGCGACGATCAGGTCCGTTCCGGGTTCACCCGTTCGGCCGGATGGCACCAAACAGGCACACAGCCTGGCTGAGATTATTCGTCCGGCAGTTCTATGCCGCTGATTCCTAAGTCGGACGGTGGCGGATTATTTCCGTTGGTGAGATACAGCAGCTTCGATTCGTGCTTATCCAGGATCATCGTGAAGTTGGAAAGATTGCCGAAAGAGGTGTTCTTTTCAAGATCCCACTCAAAGGTCCAGCAGTTTTCTTCGCCGTTCAGGTCGATCATCGAGAAATTTTCCTGGATGGGCACATTCGTATCGTTGACAAACAGAGCGGCCCATGCACGTGGTGATTTAAACCGCCGAACGGCTACCTTGCATTTTTTGTTTAAACCCCAGAAAGGCAATTCAGCACTTTGCGGGCGATCCTGCGGTTGAAGAAAACGCCAGAAGTTCAGTTGCTTTTCCGTGAGTGATGAAAACCGGTCAGAAGTGTGTACCACTCCGCCCAACATCCCGTTCCACCGGGCAATGGACAGTTTTTCCGTCTCGGTGAGCTGCGTGTTCACATCCCTGAGATAAATCACATCCGGATCGTTCTGCCAGAATACATTATTAAAATACTGACAGTGATAGGTTTCCTGGAACATATTCCGGACTCCCTCACTGCTCCAGGTATTTTCCACATCGTTCGAGACCCGCATTCCATCGACAATGCCAATCAGGGGAGCAAAGGGGGCGATACTGGCCAGCCAATAGCTGCCGGCGCCAATTTCTTCCCGGATCAGGTTCATGACTTCGACCAGGATCTGTACGGAGGTTTTATCTTTATTGTAACGTTTGATGTTGATGCTGTCTTTCAGGCCCCAGTCGAGGAAATCGGTCTTAAAAAATGTAAAGCCCATTTTTCTGAAAGAACGGAACACCTTTGCAATATAGCGCTGGACATCCGGATGACTTCCGTCGAGCACATAGTGATTCCCTTCAGGCGTTTCCCATTCAGGGATCGGATTTCCATCGAGGTCCCTGATGAGCCAGTTGGGGTGGCTGCGGAACAGCTTGCTGTGTTCATCGACCATGAAGGGAGCGATCCAGATGCCTGCACGGTAGCCGCGCTGGAAAATGGCACGTGCCGCGCCTTCCATAGATTTCGGCCATTTGTCGTTCGTATCGAGCCAATCGCCGTGAACGGTGTATCCATCATCGATCTGAATGGTCTGAACAGGAATGGAAGGTTTGATCTTATCGAGTGTGCTCAGTTGTTCTTCAAGCATCCCGAAAGAGAAATCCTTCTTGAATTCATACCAGGAGGACCAGTGATAACTGGTTTTGGTGTCCTTGCGGGCCACCATATTTTCGGAGATATTCCAGGCGATCAATGATAAGGTTTCATAGGGCCTGTTTCCCAGCACCACGTAAATATCGGGGAGTTTAATGAAGTCATCCTTTAAAGGGATGTTTTCCATCACGAAGCCTGTTTCGAAAAAGATTTCCTCCCGGTCGGGATAGCGGTCAAGCAGTCCTTTCCTGTGGGGACGGTTATAGATTGAACTTTTTTGCAGGAAATCGGAATGGTCGTATGCGGCAAAAGCCAGCGTCTCAAAATTCTTAGACATCAGGGCGGTAGTCAGATAAGAGTCGTACGACCAGGCCTGCTCGCCGGTCACATTTCCCCACTCCTGGGCTGTTTGCCTGGGGATATCAAAGAGACCGGACTGTCCGCCAAATCCCAGTCCTTGTTTATAGAAGCGGTTTACGCCTTCGATGCGGGCTTCTCCCAGCGGACAAAACCAAAAGGGGGCCCTTGAAATACTGCTCAGTTCAGCGCCGATCGAAACGGAACCTCTGTTGATTTTCAGGTCAAGCATGACGAACCCGCGGTCCAGTTCGTAAATAATTCTTTTCCCTTTCGGGGAATCACCCATAAAGGTATTGCGCACAAAGATACTCTGTCCGTCGATGGTGGGACGGCAGTTACGCAGGCGCATGCTTCCGGCAATCAGGTCAAAAGTCCCGTCGCTGTGTAAAATCCATTCAGGTTCGGTGAACCTGAATTTGGGTAAAGCCGGAGTTTCGGCATTTTCGGAGATCTGTGAAAAAGATGGCATTGGCAGCATGGCTCCCCCAGTACCCGCTGCCACCAACTTAAGAAAACTCCTTCTTTCTATCCGGTTTGAGGTCATCAGTTAAAGCTGATTAGTTAAGGACGTAAAATTAACAGTTTTTAACACAACTTGATCAGAATGCCGTGTGAAGATACAAAAAAACCCTGAGAGTCGCCCCGGGGTGACGCTCAAAGTTTTTTTAAGGCGGGCAATGGGTTTCGCTGGTTTTTGAATCGGGTATCAATCGGGCTCTGCGCTAAACCCGGACAGAAATTGACTTTTATGAGGAAAATGATCAGGTGATAAAAAGATAGGCTTCTGAAGGATATGAGCTATCCGGCGGTCTGGTCGCGGCGGCCTGATGATCGGGACGTTGCTGCAGCAAAGCAATGTTCCCGGCGTTTCCGGCCGGAAAGGCCCTCCACACCAGGGAACACGGCTGAATTTTGAAGCTTTACTTTTCTTTTTCAGAACAGTTAAACATCCATTGTACACCGAACTTGTCCCTGCAGCTTCCGTAATAGTCACCCCAAAACATGTCCTGCAACTCCTGCTCCACTTTTCCTCCCTCCGAGAGTGCTTTGAACAGCCGCCGGGTTTCCTCCCTGCTATCGGGCATCAGCGTAATGTACACATTGTTACCAATCTGCAGATTAAACCCGCACGATTCGGGGGCATCCGTTCCCATGAGGATATGTCCTCCGAGAATCGGCAAACCCACATGCATGATCAGGTCTTTGTCTTCATCGGGCATCGGAGGCATATCGTCCGAAGGCGGAACATCTTTGAAGCGCATAAATCCATTGCCCATAAATTCTGTTCCGAATACCGTCCTGTAATAGTTGAACGCTTGCTCCGTTTCACGTTTAAAATTGAGATAAGTGCTAACTCCTGCCATAATATATTAATTTAGTCTAAACAAATTTACAGGGAAGCAACCAGAACCAACGTGTGCGAAAGCGACAAAGTACGGGGTTGTTTGCGGCAGTATTATCAGGACGATGATTTGGTTTGTCGGGAGAGGTGGTCGATCCTGGCGCGGATGGCTTTTTTTTCCGGATCTGTTTTGGCCAGGACAAGCGCTCTTTCGAGGTTTTGCATTGCCCGCGTATCGTCCAGGTCCTGGTACAGTTGCCCGAGCAGCAGAAAATAAAAATGGTTGTTTTCAAGGTTTAGTTTTTCCGCCTCTTCCAGTGCGGGTCCGGCTCCTTTCACTTTGTAAAGGGCAAACGTGCGGTTGAGCGCAACAGCCGGTGAATAGTTCACAACAAGAAGTTCGTTGTACAGGTGCAAAATCTGCTCCCATTTTTCCGGAGTATCTTCTTTCTGACAATGCCGGAAGGCAATACCGGCTTCCAGGTGATAGGATGACAGTTCATTGCCCCGGGCTGCCAGGTTGAGGTAATACAGGCCCCTTTCGATTAAGGCGGGATCCCATAATGCTTCATCCTGTTGTTCATATAAAACAAAGTGGTCGCTGTTCGTCTGGCGGGCGTTAAAACGGGAAGCATGAAAGCACATCAGCGCCATCAGGGCATTTGTTTTCGGGAGGTTTGTCTGCTCTGTTTTGGTAAGCATGGAACCGAGGCGTAAAGCTTCCAGACATAATTCCCTGCGCAGGACCTTGTTATTTGTCCGGGAGTAATAGCCTTCGCTGAAAAGCAGATAAATGATATGCAGGACCATATCGAGGCGGCTTATCAGCTCCTTTTCGGGGGGCAGCTCCATCCTGATCTTTTCGGTCCGCAGCTTTTCTTTGGCCCGTAACAGGCGCTTGTTTATGGTTTCTTTGTTTGTCAAAAAAGCTTCGGCAATCTCATCGATGCCAAAGCCGCAGAGGATGCGGAGGGCCAGACCGATTTGCGCTTCACTGGCAATGATAGGATTGCAAATGGCAAACAACATTTGCAATTGGTTGTCGCGGATGTTTTCGGGCGAAAAGTTCAGCTCTCCCGACTCTTCACGGGGCTGAGTGGAAATGAGTTCGGGAATGACTTTAGTTTCCAGCACCTTTATTCTTCTGAAATGATGGATTGTCTTTTGTTTTGCGACGGTATACAGCCATGCTGCCGGATTTGGAGGAATACCCTTCATTCCCCAGGTTTCGGCAGCGAGCAGGAACGTTTCGCTCACGATGTCTTCGGCTGTTTCCATGTGTTGCAGGCCGTAAAGCTTGCTGATCACGGCAACCATTTTTGAAAATTCCTGCTGAAACAGGTGCTTTAACGAATTGTCTTCCTTTTTTATCATCTCTTCAGCGATAAAGGTAACAAGCCGGAGCGATCCGGATGGAAGATCACCCCGGTTTGATGCGGGTCAGCGGGTTTTCTGCGCAGGCCCTGATTAGCTGAAAAAGGGTCTGATTTCGACGCTGCCGTTTACCTCCAGTACAGGGCAGCCGTGTGCAAGAGTGGCGGCCTCATCAAGGGTGGCGGCTTTGACCACAATATAACCTCCCAGTCGTTCCCTGATCTCGACGAAGGGACCATCGGTGATCACTCCTCCGGTCCTGATGACTTTGCCGTCCTCCGAGAGTCGCTGCCCGCTGCTGGCCAGTTTCCCCTGCGCAGCAATCCCTGCGATCCAGTCTTCCCATTTTTTTACCAGAGCTTCCATGTCTGCGGGCGATATGTTGCCGGGATCGTACTCCGGACGCCGGAATAAAAACATAAATTCACTCATAGCTTTCCTTTTAAATGTGTTATAAGCAGGAATCTGCATGCCCGTTCGCAGGCACGGGCTGCGTTCAGGCATGTGATTTCCATATATACAATTACGGCATTAATTTGTTTGGATTGCGTGCTCGCCCACCTGGTAGTTCCCGGCCGGCGTTCTGAAGGCGACGTTAAACCTGTTGTAGCTGTTAATGGCAATGATGCCCACCGTCAGATCGATCAGTTCTTCTTCTGAAAACTGCGCTCTCGCTTCGTCAAAGACCTGATCAGGGACGTGGCCATCGGTAATCAGGGTGACGGCTTCTGCCCATGCGAGGGCAGCCCGTTCGCGTTCGCTGTAAACGGGGCTTTCACGCCAGGCGTTGATCATGTAAAGGCGCTGTTCGGTCTCTCCGTTTGCACGCAGGTCCTTGGAATGCATATCGAGACAATAGGCACAGCCATTGATTTGGGATACCCGGAAGTAAATGAGATGAAAAAGGTTTTCTTCGACAGGTGATTTTCTCAGGTAAGATCCGAACCCGGACATGGCCTTCATGGCCCCCATGGCTTTTTCCCTGATGTTAATTCTCTGTTCCATCTTGTTTAATTTTTAATTGTTATTGAAATAATTGCTTTATACTTCAATAAGGATCGGGAACAGCCGAATTGGACATCACCGGCAATTTTTTTTTATGAGTTTGGAAAATCAGCCTGATAAAGCTGTGAACGCGCTGATCACACGGGTGTATTCATCACATCGATCATTTTAAATGTGGAGATCATAACGGGGATCATAACCAGGTAGATGACAATCGCAATGATAACCAGGATACCCATGAACAGGTAGTGCATTTTTAAATATTGTAATGCCTTTGACAAGCAAATGCCGTCTGAATGACATACGGCCTGTTTTGCTTTACGGGAGAATTGATATAAGAAATAAACCGGGAAGAAATAAATGGCACACAGGGCAATGAGCGGAATGGCTGTTGATGCGCTCACCGGTGTTCCTGTAAGTCTGCCTGCCGATATCAGCGCGATAGACCCCAGGAGTAAAAGGCCTATGAAGATGAAGCCAATAACTGACAGGAACATCGTCCATTTTCTGGTTTCTTTTAAATGACGGAGTGCGTCGCTGTTGAATTCAAGAATGGCTTTCCCGGGATTTGGTTCAGAAAGATTTTCCATAGTTTAGAGCTGTCAGGTTAGATGATGGAATTTGATCATCCCGACGCAAATTACAATATCTTAATAAAATATAAAAGAATCCGGTACTTGTATTTCAGGCTTTTGGCCGGAATTCTCCGTTTTTTTGTAGATTTATTAAAAAAACCATGATGAAAGCCAGGAGCCCGAAGCTCATATTTTCTTTGATATTTTACCTGCTGGTCGGGGAGGGTCTCTTTTCGTGCGGCAATGATGATGATCCGGTCATTCATTGGCCCCGGGGAGAGTATAATTATTCTGAAATACAAAAGCTTGAGGGGTTTTGGGAGCAGAAGGCAACTGTGCTGGAAGCCGCGGAGATGTCGGCAGACGAGTTCGCAGAATGGAGTACTGACTCGGCATGGAGTCTGAAGCCGGCTGAACAGTCGAAACTCCGGGCAGTACGGGAGGGGATTACAGTCCCGTCTACTTCTGCTTTACTCGAAAAAGTGATTGCTCTTCAGGATGTCCCGGTCTATATGAACAACATTTACGGGGGTACCATCGGCGGTTTTGTTTCGGCTGCTGCCGACATAAAAAGTCTGTTGACCATGCATGATATGTATTATGGCATGCGCCTGGATTACCCCGGAACGAAGTTTCTGCCCGACGGAGCAGGATATGCCGTGATCCGATTTACCAGCAGCCAGGTGAGCCAGCTTGAGATTCCCTATTGTGTTGAAATGGGAGGTACCTTTGCTCATGCCTGGCCCAACACAGGAGGCGGATTTACATCGTCGACCCTTGGTGACGGGGGCTTTCCGGAATACCGGTTTCGCAATTATTATCCGCCCGACCAGGGAGCTGAATTGTATGAAGTAACGCCTTTGGGTAACGAGATTTTACGGGCGACGTTTGAGGAAACGAAATGGGTGACCACCGAACCCTCGACGAGAAGCGCGACGAAGCGGGAAAATGATGTACGCAATGGTATTTACGGCGGTTCAGCCGAAAATCCAGGACCTGTTATCACATTCCCGGATGGGCGCAGAAAGGTCAGGAATGACCAGGGGAAGTATATTGACTATACAGGCGAACTTTTTTATGTATCGACAGTGACGGATTACAGAAAATTCACAATGCGCGTATGGGAATACGATGAAAAGCATTTTTTGCTTACGACCTCCGATATAAACGCCTTCCGGGAGCTGAATCTTGATGTCGTTGAAAGGGGTGTTTACGGAAAGATAGTTTCGAACGAAGAAGTTTCTGATATGCACGAAGAAATCAGCAAACAATAATTGATCCGTTCATTCCCGAATCCTGCAGGTATCAGGTTTCTCCGGGATCATCGAAACAGGCTGTATTTTTTTTCAATATCGGGCAGTAACCAGGCGATGAGTCCCAGTAAGGGCATAAAGGAACAAACCTGATAAACGGCATTGATGCCATAGGTGTCGGCCATTTTTCCCAGGATGGCCGAAGAGATCCCGGCCACGCCGAACGCGAAGCCAAAAAACAAGCCCGATGTGAGTCCCAGCTTCTGAGGCAGCAACTCCTGGGCATAGACTAAAATGGCGGGAAACGCTGAAGCAAGGATCATTCCTGCAAAAAAGCTTAAGATCACCGTCCCCTCAAGGCCCACGTGTGGCATCAGCAGACTGAAAGGCGCGGCTCCGAGAATGGAAAACCAAATGACATATTTCCGTCCGATGCGGTCTCCAAGCGGGCCGCCTGCGATGGTTCCGATGGCTGTTCCAATCAGAAAGACAAATAAAATGATCTGCGAAGTTTGGATGGACACGCCAAACTTTTCAATGAGGTAGAAGGTGTAATAGCTTTTTAAGCTCTCCATATAAATAAACTTGGAGAAGATCAGAAAAAGCAGGATCGAAATAGTAAAGATGGTCTTTTTAACAGACAGGGGCATGGCCGGATGCCCGGTATATTTTTGTGGCCCGGTTTTTATACTTTCCAGGTAGCCGCTATACCATTTTCCCAGAGGGATCATGACACCGATTGCAAGGATGGCGACAACAGAAAACAGTGCGATATGGTGTCTCCCGTACGGAGCAACCAGAAGGGCAACCAGCAGCGGCCCGAGCGAGCCGCCCAGGTTCCCGCCCACCTGAAAAAGCGACTGGGCGAATCCCCGTTTTCCTCCGGAGGCCAAAGCTGTTAAACGGGATGCCTCGGGGTGGAAAACGGAAGAACCTGTTCCTATCAGTGCGACAGAAATCAGCATCAGGTGCAGGTTCGATGCGTAGGCCAGGCTTACGATGCCGGTCAGTGTAAAAGCCATGCCAACAGGAAGTGACCAGCTCACCGGGCGTTTGTCAAAAAGCAAGCCGGCAAGAGGCTGCAACACCGATGCCGATATCTGATAGACAAAGGTGATCAGCCCGATCTGGGCAAAGTTTAAAGCCAGGTCGGCCTTGAATAGCGGATACACGGCTGCGATGACCGACTGCAGCATGTCGTTCAGACAGTGTGCAATGCTTAATCCGATTAAAACGGGGAGTGCCATTTTACGAACGGCTAACTGTGACTGTACCATTTGCAAAATCAATTTTCTGATCAGACCAACAAAAAGGCAAATGTAAGCTTTCAGGTCATAACCAGTCCTTCTTTTTATCTGAAATTTAAAAGATCATATCTGAATTTAAGAATACCGAATTTAAGGCAGGCGTAATTTTAGATCCTGAATTTGAATGAATCAGAAAACTTATGAAAAAAATCAATCCATCAGCCTTTCAGAAAATTTCGGTCATTGAGAAGATCGGTTACAGTCTGGGTGATCTGGCCGCAAACCTGATCTTCCAGACGCTCATGACTTTTTTGGCTTTTTTCTATACCGACGTTTACAGGATCCCTGCGGGAACAGCTTCGGCGATCATTTTTGCCGGCGGCATGATCGGCGCTTTTTTCAACCCGGTGATGGGTATCATTGCCGACCGCACCTCCACCCGTTGGGGGAAATTCCGTCCCTGGATTCTGTGGACCGCGCTGCCCTTTGGTTTGATGGCGATCCTGGCCTTCAGCACCCCCGATTTCGGTCCGGGGGGGAAGGTAGCCTACGCTCTGACCACCTATATTTTGCTTGTCATTGTGTATTCGGCCAACAACCTGCCTTACGCTTCGCTGAGCGGCGTGCTGACGGGCGATATGGGCGAACGGAACAGCATTTCATCCTATCGTTTTGTGGCAGTGATGATCGCTCAGTTTATCGTGCAGGCCCTGCTGCTTCCGCTGGTGCTTATCCTGGGCGACGGCGATAAAACCCGGGGCTTTGAGAATACGATGTTCCTCTTTGCCGTAACCGGGGTCGTGTTCTTTGTGATCACCTTCCTGACCACGAAAGAACGAATTATTCCGAAGCCGGAGCAGAAGTCGGGCATTAAGGAAGATCTGGGCGATCTCTTTAAGAACAAGCCCTGGATTGCTATGCTGATCATCACCGTGTTCATTTTTATCACCTTGTCGCTCAAAGGTGGCATGTATGTCTATTATTTTGAAAATTACCTGAGTGAGCAGCATTTGGCGGCATTCCTTGAAAATGTAGGGTTCAACGGCTTTATCGAAGGGTTGAACGGGGTTCTTACCGGAATGGGGCTGGTCGGGTTTGTCTGGCCGGAGGATGCGCCCACTTCGGGTTTCAGCTTGTTTAATGGCGGGGGCATCATCATGATGATCGTGGGCATAACAGTATCCAAGACGCTGGCCGACCGCTTCGGGAAAAAGGGTGTTTTTGGAACCTCACTGTTCCTGTCGGCTTTGTGCCTGCTGCTTTTTTATTTCTATCAGCCCGGGGCAATTGCCCTGGTGTTTGGAACGCAGTTGGCGCACGGTTTCTTTTACGGCATCACAACCCCGCTGCTCTGGGCGATGATTGCCGATGTGGCCGATTATTCGGAATGGAAAAATAACCGGCGGGCCACGGCCATTATTTTTTCGGCAATGATCTTCGGGCTCAAAGCAGGGCTGAGCATTGGCGGTGCACTGGTAGCCGGGATCCTGGCGTTCCATGGCTATGATGAACAAATGGCTGTTCAACCGGCCGAAACCATTAACGGGATCAAACTGTCGCTTAGCGTTTATCCGACACTGACCTTTTGCGTAAGCGTAGCCTGTCTGTTCTTCTATGAGATCGGCAAAAAGAAGGAAGTCCAAATTCAAAAGGAACTCATGGCGCGCCGGACGGAATAAGGCTGGCAAACGTTTGAAAAAGTAATGAAACGAACATGTTGCGAGACAACGCAAACATCCATGAAAATAATTTTTAGCAACATGTGAGTTCCATCAGACAATTAAAAAACAAATTATTTACTGATGAAAGTTAGTACGCAAAATTATACACAGTTAATTTGAAATGGAAAACATATGAAGCGAGCATCTTACTTTACAAGACCTCTGCACAGTGTCGTCTCTCCGGCAACAGGGAGCTTCACACTGTTGCTGAAAAACAAAACCAGTCTGGCGGGGACCCTGGCCCTGCTTATCCTTCTCGCAGGCGGTTGCGGACAAGCCCGGCAGGCGGAAAAGGAAACTACGCTGAAGGACGCCTTTGCCGGTAAATTTTATATTGGGACGGCACTAAATGCTGACCAGATCACCGGAAAAGATACGGCCGCAGTGAACCTGATCCGCCATCAGTTTAACGCGATCGCAGCCGAAAACTGTATGAAAAGTGAGCAAATCCAGCCCCGTGAGGGTGAGTTTGATTTTTCCCTGGCCGATCAGTTTGTCAGCTTTGGCGAGCAAAACAACATGTGGATCACCGGTCATACGCTGATCTGGCACTCTCAGGCTCCACGCTGGTTTTTTACCGACAGCACCGGGAATGACGTTTCGAGGGAGGTGATGATCGAACGGATGAGAACGCACATCCACACGCTCGTTGGTCGTTATAAAGGCCGGATAAAAGGATGGGATGTGGTGAATGAGGCCATCCTGGATGACGGCTCGTACCGGCCCAGTGAATTCTATCAACTCCTGGGTGAAGATTTTATCAGCCTGGCTTTTGAATTTGCCCGTGAAGCCGACCCCGACGCGGAACTTTACTATAACGACTATTCAATGGCGAACGCTGAAAAGCGTGAGGGCGTAGTTGCCATGGTGAAGAAAATGCAGGAACAGGGGATCCGGATTGACGGGATCGGCATGCAGGGGCACGTGGGACTGGAGTATCCCGATATTAGCGAATTTGAAAAGAGTGTGGAAGCATTTGCCGCGCTTGGCGTGAAAGTGATGATCACGGAAATGGATATCACCCTTTTGCCCATGCCCGATGCGGGGGTGGGCGCCGACGTGTCGGCAAGCTTTGAATACCGGCAAAAAATGGATCCCTATGCCGGCGGATTGCCCGACTCGGTCAATACCGTCTTTGAGAACCGTTACCTGGATTTCTTCCGCCTGTTTCTGAAACATCAGGATGTAATTTCGCGGGTGACACTGTGGGGAGTGGCCGATGCCTATTCGTGGCGCAATAACTGGCCGGTGCGCGGCCGTACCGATTACCCGCTGCTGTTCGACCGGAATGATCAGCCCAAGCCGGTCGTCAGGAAAATCACGGAAGAAGCGTTAAAGTCATAAGCGTTCAAACGAACCGGGAGTGGTAAACTGAGGCCGGATCGTCGCCCGCGGACAGATTAATTATTAACAACATGGCGCACAACTGCCATATAAAATCCTGCAATATGAACCAAGCCAAATATCTTGTAAATCATCTATATACGGCTGATCCCGCCGTACATGTATTTAACGGCAGACTGTACATCTATCCCTCGCACGACATCGAATCGGGCATACCGGAGAACGACAACGGCGATCATTTCGACATGCGCGATTACCATGTATTCTCGATGGAGTCGGTCGGCGGGGAAGTGACCGACCATGGGGTGGCGCTCGATGTGAAGGCTATTCCCTGGGCGGGGCGCCAGTTGTGGGATTGTGACGTGGCTTTTAAGAACGGGAAATACTTTCTGTATTTTCCCCTGAAAGATCAGACTGACATTTTTCGGATCGGCGTGGCGGTGAGCGACCGGCCTGAAGGTCCTTTTATTCCGCGTGATGCACCCATGAAAGGCAGCTATTCGATCGATCCCTGCGTGTTCCGTGATGACGATGGCTCGCATTATATGTATTTTGGCGGCCTGTGGGGCGGACAACTGCAGCGCTATCGTGATAACAAAGCCATTGAATGCGGGCATGAGCCCGATGCCTCTGAGCCCGCCCTGCATTCGCGCGTGGTCAGACTGAGCGATCACATGCTGGAATTCGGTGAGCAGCCCCGGGCGGTGATCGTGCTCGGTGAAAACGGGGAAAGCCTGAAAGCCGGCGATCACAACCGGCGGTTCTTCGAGGCCTCATGGATGCACAAATACCGGGGGAAATATTATTTTTCCTATTCGACGGGAAACACGCACATGCTTTGCTATGCCACCGGCGACAGCCCCTATGGTCCCTTTACCTACCGGGGTGTGATCCTGACGCCGGTGGTCGGCTGGACTACCCACCATTCGATCGTCGAATTTCAGGGGAAGTGGTATTTGTTTTATCACGACAGCGTCCCCTCGGGTGGGAAAACCTGGCTTCGCAGCATCAAAGTGACTGAACTGCAATATAAGGAGGACGGAACAATTAAGACAATTGACGGGAGAAGATAAGAAAAGAAGAGGGGACCGGTTCCTGCCAGTCCTCCGATGCTGTGACATTCGATAATTAACAGGACCTGTTGGATACGAACGGCAAAAACCCGACTTTTGCAAGGTTGTTTTCAGTAACCGCTAAATCGGATAAGATGATTAATCATTCTTCCACAAAATAACGCAACTGGTCGAGCATGATGGGCACATCGTCGGGTTCGATGCCCTGGCGGACCAGCAGCGGCAGATCTTCGGCAAACACATCCATAAATTCGGCTTCGGAAAAGCCGCTTGCCGAGATCGCGCGTTTATAGTGGTCGAGCGCGGCTTTGCGGTTACCCAGGCTCCATTGAACGTGCCCCATGTTCATCCGGTCATGCTTGTTTGGCTCTCCTTCAAGGAGTTTCAGATAGTATTCGTTCGCCTGTTCTTTCTTACCGGTGAGGAAGGAGCACCAGGCAATGGGGCGCCACACTTTCCGGTTTCCGGGAGCCAGGTATTCCACCTTGAAGTAATATTTCAGGGCTTCGTCAAACTGCTCAAGCTCAAGCAGGCAATGCCCCACGTTCAGCAGGTTGTTCAGGTCTTCCGGGTCGAGCTTCTCGGCTTCCCGGTAATATTCGAGCGCCCGGTCAGGTTGTTCCAGGTTACGGTAGCACAGGGCAATCTTTTTAACCGTCCACATCCGGTTTGAACCATACAGTTCTGCTTTCTGATACGCCTCCAGCGCTTCCTTAAAGCGGCCCAGCTTTTGGTAGCAAAAGGCAATCTTTTGGTACAGTTCGCCGTCTTTTTCAATGCTTAAGAGGTATTCGACCATGTCGGCTGCTTCCTTGTAATAATTTTTCGAGAAATAATATTCGGCAATATTCCGCATAACCTGTTTGTCTTCCTTGAGGATATGCCCCAGCACTGTTTTATTGTGAAAATCGAAGGGCCAGCTGAAAATGTCGTCGAAGTTATTTTTCCGGGGGTGCAACCTGTAGAAACGGTACAAATCCTGAATATATTGATTCGAAACGAGTTCGGCGTCCCGGTCGGGCATGGTCAGCTCCTCCTCCTTTTCAATTTCCTCAAGCTGATCGGTCATCGCCCTGATCCCTTCTGCCATCATATCGCGATTGGCCTGTGGCAGGCTTTGAATACTGAAACAGAACGAATACTTGTCTGAGTTGCATAAAACAGGGGCTTTGCTGATCATTTCTGCAAAGTTCAGCCCCGTTTCGTGCGAGACGATACCCAATTTACCGATGTCCGGGTTTTTAGTGAAAAAAGGGATAAACCAATTGGCCGGTTCATTGAAAAACGGGAACTGTTTTAACAGGGCAAAGGAGGCGATAAACACGTCGGCTCCTTCCATTTGCATTTTTGAGAATTCCTCCATTTTGTCGGAAAACCGTTGGCGGATTTCCTTCCATTCCGGGTTTTTATCGTCCGGCAGGCCTTCTTCCATCAGACTTTCCAGGTCGATCTTGTCTTTCAGCGTGGGACTGATCCGGATCATATCGGGAAGGATCTCATCGCGGATGCGTTGCTGAAGCTTTTCTGTCTCTTTGCTTCGGATCAGCTGAATGATGGTTCGTTCCAGATCTTGTTTAAATGCGGGATCGGCATTCAGGATTTCGAGCCTGTCGGTGAGTTCCGGATAGAAAGGCAGGCGGGCATCATACCGGTAAAGGGTAATGAGCAGGCCCACCAGTGCCCGTTGTTTCACGGCTGTTTCGCCGCTTTCGAAAGCGCTGAAAAGCAGGTTAAACTTTGTTTCGTCAAAATAACGCTGCAGGCTCAGCGTGATGGCCGAAACCATGAATGACTTGTAGGGCAGGGAAATGGCAGGGCTTTCGAAAAAACGGTCGAGGAATGTTTTTTCTTCGGTGTTCAACCGGTCGGCCAGCCACACATGGTCGAATAACCTTCCCATGTGCCGGCGGTACCGAGCCGCTGCTTCAGGACCGGTCCTTTCGGCATCCGGTGATTCCTCTTCATGCAGGGCCGTCCACAAAAACTCGAAGTCGGTAAGTGGCTGATTTCGGGATGACCGTTTTTTTTCATATTCAACAGAAGGAGAATATTTTAACCGCAGGGCCTCGTGAATCCGTTCGGCCAGATCAAAAGCCGAAACGATCAGCTTTCGGTACACCCGTTGCCGTTCCGGGTCCAGAATACCCTCGACTGTGTATTTGAGCATGTATTGATAGGTCTGCTCCAGTTCCCGCCACTCGTCATAAAAAACCCCCAGGCCGTTTCCGGCAATGATCTTTTCCAGCTGATCGAAAGCCGGTTTTAATTTTCGTTCTGCCAGATTCCGGCAGATATCGGCGTAAGCTTTGTTGGATTCCTGGTCTGTCATAACTGTCATCTGGTCTGTAAGACAGGAGTCCCTCAAAAATCAGTCCAACAGAAACTTCTGCCAAAAGTGCAGGATCAGCCATTATTGCCTGCTCCGCGAGTGGCGACTTTTTCCGGAGGCGAAGGATAATGGCTGAGCCTGTCAAACATTCATCTTTCCACGTCCGGTCAAAAGCCAGTCAATGTTAACTTGCCGGGAGTACGGAGAAAGCATGAAGCGGCGAAAGAAATCATAACTGGGAGCAGACTTGCCGTTGATGATGTCGTAGATCGTTTGGGATCGCTGATAGCCCAGGGCGGAGGCAAAAGCGTTTGGGGTCAGGGAGAGCGATCGGATGATCAGTATTATTCTTTCAGAAATTTCTGTATTTTTCAGTTCGGTTTTATACCGGTTGTTTTGTTCCAGGACAAAATTTTGGTCTTTTTCTTCCTGCTGCAAAGGATTCCCTGTTTCATTCATGAGCCACTCGAGATTTACCTCCGGGTAGGCCGCGATTATTTTTTTTAAGATCGTATAGGAAAGATCGCTTCTTCGCGCGCCAACAATGCTGCTTAGCGTACCTTCGGGAATTCCTGTCTTTTTTGCAAAAGACCTTTTGATGCCTTCTTCCAGTAAATTGATCAATACAATGATTCGGTCGTTGATCGTCATGAAAATTTTTTTAAGAAAGTACTTGCGGTTCTTTGATTTGTAAATGCAATTGCATAACTTTGACGATGGTAACCAAAAAATTCCAGTGCCTATGGTCAAAATTCACCTGAGCTAAAATTCAATAAGGGCCGGTATAACTGGTTTTTTCCGGCAGAAACCGTCCTGCGGTTCCGTTCATAAGTATTGGCGTACTAAGGGAACCGCAGGAGTCAGGTTTTGCAAAAGAACTTTAAGCTGTCTCAAATTTAGGAAATGAGGATGTTGTTACCAAAAATCGGGTAACAATTCGTGCGTTTCTCCTGCGGTGGGTCTTCCCGCAGGCATAACTTTGACGTATCACGATACAAACAAAAAGCCGGAACTGATGGAGAATATGTTAAGCAGGTCGGTTGTAATTCGCCTCTGCGGAATCGTATTTATGTTAATGCTTTTTCTGGCCGTATAGCCTGAATCAGGCAAAAGAGCCGTTGCCATACAAAAGGTGGGAAGAAGAGAGAAACAAGCTGAGTCCGAAAGCAGGTCATATTACATGGTCCTGCCGGTATTGAAAGCGACCTGCCGCTATTTTCACAAATAGCGGCAGGTTTGTCATAAATAGTGGCATTTCATTTTCCGTGTGTGGTTGATGAGCCGGATTGACGATTTCAACCCGGTGGCCGAATCTGCTGAATCACGGTTACTTCCCTGAAACAATTTGAATTAATTTCACGTTTTTGCTGCCGTCGTTATTGATGAGCCCAAACTGGTCGCTTTTATAATTCCAGTTGGCCGAGCCGATGCCTTGTTCCCGGAAGATCTCCGTCATATCGGCATACCAGCGCAGCCGGTCGGCTTCGGGAGCATCGGAGACGATCCCGTACTCGCCGCAGTACAGGCGAAGCTTCAGTTCCTTCGCTCTTTCGATGGGCAGCCGCATCATGTCGAGCATGGTATTTTTGTTGAATGGCTTATTGACAAAACGGTGTACCTGGTTTTTCTGATCATCGGGCAGGGCGTTGAATTCCTCCTGAGTCAATACGATGCCGGGATAATGGACCGGCCCGCGGTAGTTTTTCAGATCAGTCCAGGAGGCATGGTAGTGGGTCAGCAGAAAGGGTTCGTAAAAATGATAGCTGAGGATGATGTTGGGGTCGTCGGGGACTTTGAGCACATCGAAGGTCCCGGCCGATTGCCAGCGGTTGGAGCCAATCACGATGAGGCGTTCCGGCTCTGCTTTGCGAAGGGCTGAGAAGCATTTTGCAAGCAGCCTGTTCCAGTCGTCAGGATCATCGGCCACGGCTTCATTCATCAGTTCGTAAGCAGCCATCGACAGCGGGTAATGCTTCAGTGCCGATGACAAATCGAGCCACAGATCACAAAACTTTTGCTGTTCCTTCGGATCGGTCCACAGCGGTTTTTCTTTGGCATTGAAATGATGCGAGCGTAAAATGTGCAGATCGACGATGGCGCGAAGCTTGTATTTGACGCACCAGTCCAGACAGTTGGTCATCAGTTGGAACGCATCCTCGTGGCGTTTGCCGTTTTCATCCCACATTTGTTCCTCGTCGATGGGCAGGCGGACATGGTCAAATCCCATGGATGCAATTTGCCGGATATCATCTTCCTGGATGAACTTTTCCCGTTCAGCGCCCCGCTGCCTGCTTTGCGAGAGCCAGTGAGCCAGGTTGGTGCCCTTGCCTAAAATAAAATCGGAAGGCGAATCTGTCTTTGCCTGTAACTGAAAACTAAAAAACAGGAGTACAATTGCAGTTAGCTTATTCATGTGCTTTTCCATTTAAAATTAATTGTGTAAAACCTGCGTACTAAACGTCATCGTTTTTTAAAGGACATCAATGTATGGAACTTGCCAATAAACATCACGTTGGGCGTAAGCTGCAGCTTTCATGCTTATTCCATAGTATTGGTTTTATGATTTTGACCCGGATTAACTGATAGTCAAAGTTACTTTCTTGCCGAACCCGATCTCCACCAACCTGTAAAGTGTTGATAGCTGGATATCACTATGCCCATTCTCAATCCTGGATATAAAGCTTTTTCGGGTACCGGTTTTTTTTGCCAACTCTTCTTGTGTCATTTGTGCTTCTTTCCTGGCGTCTTTAAGTATTTCACCTATCGCAAAAGCTTTTGCTTTTATCTCAAACTCCGTCCTCTTCTCAGTTCCCGTCTTGCCATATCTCTGATCCAGGTGTTCGTCAAATGTTACGATATCTTTCATCTTTTTCGTTTCTTTTTATACTCAAAATATTCTGCTTTTATCTTTAATGCTCTTTCTATCTCTTTCTTCGGTGTCTTCTGGGTTTTCTTTTGAAATCCATTAAATAATATCACCAAATTTTCCTCATCAAAACAACAAAAAATCCTGTAAATGTTGCTCTCGAACTCGATCCGGATTTCAAATAATCCATCGTAGCCGGTTATCTGATCAAAGAACTTCTTTGGTATTCGATCAGCCATAGTGACAAGAAACAGAACGTAGTCGATTTTGTCTTTTACCTTCTCTGTCTGATCATTAAAAAATTCCCAAAAGTAATTTCTAAAATAGATGAGTTGACGTTTGGGTTTCATGCGGCTAAGTTAACGAATAATGGAACAAAATCAAAGGCGAATCGGAAACGAATATTTGTTAGTGATGCAGTAATTTCAGTTTTTCTTTGACCGAGTCTTTCCGTCGGCGGGATACAGGAATTTGATCGCCGTTCGAAAGCAGCAGGCTTCCGCCTTCTTCACGGACGAAGGCCATTATGTGTTTCAGATTGACCAGATGGGTTTTATGCGCGCGGATAAAGCCATGTTCGGCCAGGAGTTCTTCGAATTCCACCAGCGTTTTGGCAACCAGCACAGGTTTTCTGTCGGGGAAAATCACGCTGGTGTAATTTCCTTCACCTTTGCAGCGGACGATGGAATCAACACCTACGTATTCCACATGGTCGCCCGAGGGGAGCCCGATCTTCGGTGAAGCCGGACGACTCAGGTTTTGCTGCAGGAACCTGATCCTTTCGTTTTCCTGTTTCTCCTGAATACGCCGGC
>JBFXKJ010000045.1:0-21733 GCA_050173895.1 Mangrovibacterium sp.
TGCTTCAGGCGGTTTCCGTTATAGAACTCAACTTAAATGCGTGGTTCGGGCCTCTTGCCGGGCACTGAAAAATATTTATGGTTTAACCCCAAAACCGACGCGTCATGCCTTGCATTAAACGCTTTTTATTTCCCAGGAGAGCCCCTTAAACAGGGGAACAGCATCAACCATCTCCGTTAGTTAATCCCTCCGGGTTGCAGGAACCCGGAGGCTTTGGCGGGAACACGAAACCTCAAATTCATTCACTAAAAAATACGAAAAAGCATGAACCCAACTTCTGCTTCATGGCTTTGCCATGCCTTTTTTCAACCAAACTTAAACGACTCAACGTATGAAAAAAACAATCCAAACCTGCTTCCTGATATACGGCCTCGCTTTCTGGCTATTCCTGCCGGTTGATCCCGGTTTTCAGGCTCGTGCTGCGGCTAAGCCCGGGTTACCTGCCAAAGACACCGGGGCTGGCCCGCTATGGGTACAGCAAAACCACACCATCAGCGGCAGGGTAACCGACCCAAAAGATCAGCCTTTGCCGGGGGTCACCGTTCTCGTAAAAGGAACCTTCCGCGGAACTACCACCGCTGCCGACGGACGCTACAGCTTAACGAACGTTTCGCCCGGTGCGGTACTTTCTTTCTCCTTTGTCGGCTTTAAAACACAGGAAGTCCCCTTTGACGGACAAACCCGGCTGGATGTCCAAATGCAGGAAGAGATGACCACTCTCTCCGAAGTAACGGTTAATGCCGGGTATTACACCGTCAAAGACCGGGAGCGTACCGGGAGCATTGCCCGGGTAACAGTCAAAGAGCTGGAAAACCAGCCGGTAAGCAACGCCCTTTCGTCGGTTCAGGGCCGTATGGCCGGGGTGAGCATTACCCAGGGCAGCGGGGTGCCCGGCGGTGGTTATTCGATCCAGATCCGCGGTACCAACAGCCTTCGCCGGGCAGGTAATTACCCGATGTATATTATCGACGGGGTACCGGCGGCTCTTCAAACGCCTCCCGCTTCCTCCGGAGCAGTTTTACCTTACGGGGAAATCGATCCGCTCAATGCCATCAACCCGAACGATATTGAAAGCATCGAAATCCTGAAGGATGCCGATGCCACGGCCATTTATGGTTCCCGTGGCGCCAACGGGGTGATCCTTGTTACTACCAAAAAAGGTAGGGCAGGGCGCAAGCCCGTTCTCAGTATCAACAGCAGTTACGGAATTAGCCGCGTTGCAAGTAAAATGAAACTGCTAAATACGGAGCAGTACCTTAACATACGCAGGCAGGCTTATGCCAACGACGGAGTGACCACTTACCCCGCCAACGCCTATGATGTGAACGGCACCTGGGATGAAAACCGTTATACCGACTGGCAGGAGGAACTGATTGGCCGGACAGCCATTAATTCCCTTGTACAACTTTCGCTGAGCGGTGGCGGCGAAAATACCGGTTTTCTGATCAGCGGCAGTCACAACGAACAAACCACTGTATTCGCAGATCATTTCAGGTACAAAACCAATAATTTTTCATGGAACCTCAGTCACCGTTCCGGCGACAACCGGTTGATGTTAAATGCTTCCGGCCTGTTCTCAGATCAGTCCAATAACCTGATGCAAAGTGACGTTACAAAGCAGGCCCTTAAGCTCAGTCCGAACGCCCCGGCGCTGTACAAGGAAGACGGCAGCCTGAACTGGGAAAACAATACCTTTACCAACCCGGTGGCGGCTTACCAGGTTACCTATTCCTATAAGAGTAAAACCTTTAACAACAACCTGAACGTAAGTTACGAGTTGCTGCCTTCCTGTTACCTCAAATTTAACGGGGGGATCAATTATACATCTTTCTCTGATTTAATGCTTAGCCCCCACACCCGCTACAATCCGTCCCTGGGATTCACCTCCGAACGCTCCAGTGCCACCAAGGGAGAACAAAGCCAGTTTTCGTATTTGCTGGAACCCCAGTTAAATTATACCTGCAAACGGGGCGACCATCAGACAGATATCCTGGTCGGGGGAACCTTTCAGCAAAATCAGTCTTCGGTTCTGAGACTATATGGCTACGACTATGAAAGCAACAGCCTGCTGACGAACCTGACAGCGGCCGGGACACTGCTGATAAGAAATGATGAAACAACCGGTTACAAATATGCCGCCATATTCGGGCGGATCAACTACCAGTACAAAAATCGGTACATCCTGAATTTGACCGGACGCAGGGACGGTTCCAGCCGTTTTGGTCCCGACAACCGCTTTGCCAATTTCGGGGCGGTTGGTGCCGCCTGGCTGTTTTCCAAAGAAAGCTTTCTGTCCGGCATCCCCTGGCTGAGTTTTGGCAAACTCCGCGGAAGCTACGGGCTTACCGGCAGCGACCTGATCGGCGATTATCAGTACCTGGACACTTATACGGTGAGCAGTGACAGCTATGGCGGAAGTACCAGCCTGTATCCTTCCAGGCTGTATAACCCGTACTTTAGCTGGGAAAAAACCACCAAGCTGGAAATAGCCCTGGAACTGGGCTTTCTGGATGACCGGATACAACTCAGCGCTTCCTGGTACCGTAACCGCTCGGGTAATCAGTTGGTGGGCATCCCGCTGCCGGCAACCACAGGCTTTGGCAGCATCCAGGCCAATTTACCTGCTACCGTGGAAAACAGGGGCCTGGAACTGGAACTGAGCGCTACCCCCGTCAAGTCAGCACGGTTTAACTGGAACAGCAATTTTAACATCAGCTTTCCCCGGAACAAATTAGTCTCATTTCCCGGGCTGGAAGGCTCCACCTATGCCAATACCTATGTTGTCGGCTATCCGACTTCCATTTTGAAAGTCTATCATTATGAGGGTATCGATCCTGAAACCGGTCTGTATACCTTTACCGATTACAGCAAGGACGGAAATATCACTTCTCCCGAGGACAACAAGGTGATTGAAGAAACAGGGGTGAAGTGCTTCGGAGGCTGGTCGAACCGAATTGATTACAAACAATGGGAATTTTCTTTTCTGTTCCAGTTTGTCAAACAAAGGCAACCGAATTATAACAACCTGATCCCGATGCCCGGTTCATTTAATAATGTGCCTGCTGAAGTATTGGATGTCTGGTCTGAAGATAAACCCCAGGGGCGATATATGCCCTATTCTTCCGGCACCAACATCCAAAAAAACAGGCCGCATTTATATTTTATGAGCAGCACGGCCGCTATAAGCGATGCCTCTTTTATCCGGCTCAAAAACATTCAGCTCAGTTACCGGCTGCGGGTAAACAAATGCCTGCAGGATGTGCGCTTCTACATACAGGGCCAAAACCTGTGGACCCTTACCAATTACTTTGGCGTAGATCCCGAGTTTACCTTAACCGGTTATCTGCCGCCTTTGAAAACCTGGGCCTTCGGGATTCAGTTTAATTTCTAAAACAAAACACATGAAAAAACGATATCTCCTTTTTTCCTTCGGGGCGCTGCTGCTGACCTCCTGCGAGGATCTGGTGGAAGTAGATGCCCCTGCCAACCAGATCGGCTCGGCGCAGGTATTTGAAGACGTCCGCGCCGCCAACGCAGCCCTGGCCGGGCTGTATGCCGGGTTGCGGGATAATTCGGTATTGTCGGGCAATACTTCCGGAGCCGGATCCCTGTTGGGGTCCTATTCAGATGACCTGGATTGCTTTTACCTTGACCAAAACGGTTTGATGGACCTTTGTCATAATCTGCAGCAGGAAACCAATACCTATGTAAAAAGTATTTGGGGTACCGCTTACGGGCAGGTCTATTACGCCAATGCCATCATTTACGGGGCCGAAAACTCAACGGCCCTTTCCGTCGATGAAAAGAACCGCATCAAAGGGGAAGCCCTGTTTATTCGCTCGTTGCTTTATTATTACCTGCAACAGCTTTTCGGTGATATTCCCTATACGGTCAGCCTGGATTATGAATATAACCGCAACTTAAGCAAAACCGAAGCTGAGGCTGTTTTGGAGCAATTAACGCTTGATCTGACAGAGGCCATATCGCTTTTGACAGACGATTACCGCGACACCGAGCGGATCTACCCCAACCGCAAGACAGCGCAACTGCTGCTGGCCCGTATTTACCTGATCCAGGAAAAGTGGGCGCTGGCAGAACAAATGGCCGGTGTGATCCTCCAATCGCCCTTGTACCGGTTTCAGGATGACCTAAGCGAGGTGTTCCACAAAACCGGCACGCATATCCTCTGGCAGCTCAAACCGGAAAACAGCGGAGATGCGGCAAAGGAGGCCGCCCTTTACTATTTTACCGGTGCTGCGCCAAATAACACATACACCCTTACCCAGGACCTTATCGGCAGTTTTGCCGAAAGCGACCTTCGCAAACAGGCCTGGATGGCCACAGTAACGGTTAACACCAATACCTGGCACCGGCCTTACAAGTACAAAAACAGGACGGGCAATACCAACGAGTATTCCGTCATTTTCAGGCTGGAAGAAGCGTATTTTATCATGGCCGAAGCTTTGTTCATGCAAAACCGCGAAGGGGAAGCCCTGCCGTATCTGAACGCCACTCGTGAAAGGGCCGGACTGGATGCTTTTACTTCATTGTCGGGCCAGGATTTTATCACGGAACTGCTGGCCGAGAAGCGCCGCGAGTTCTTCACCGAATTCGGTCACCGTTTTTCCGATCTTAAACGCCTGGGCCGGCTGGACGAACTAAGCGCCGGGAAACCCAACTGGGAAGGTTATAAAAACGTATGGCCTTTGCCTCAAAGCGAGTTATTACTCAATCCGAATCTTAACCCGCAAAACTCCGGCTATTGATCATGAAATCCTTCTATCCCTTGTTATTCCTGTGCCTGCTCTTTGCGGCAGGCCGGGAATCAATCGGGCAAACCCGGCATGATAGCCTGTGCCGCGTTATTGCTGAAACCTCGCACTCTATAACCGCCCCTGTCTTATCTGATGACGGGCGCTGGCTGATCTTTCGCAAGCGAGGCTGGGAGCCTGCCCGGAAAAAAAAGGATTTGGACAACGATACCATACTGCTTTTTGACCTGCGGGATCCGGAAAATTTCAGGATCGCACTGTACAGGCACAATGTTTGGGAGATGGCCTTTGCCGGAAATACTCATTTGTTGTTATCCAATAATCTGCAAATGGAATTGCTGGACCTGAAAGAGCAAACAAGCCGCTATTTTACCGGCGTGCAACGCATGCAGGTGCTAAACAACAAAAGTCAATTTGTGCTCCACTATAACAAGGAAGAAAAGGGCAGACTGGAACTGCGGAGCACCGACGGAACACTTCTGAATGCCATGGACCATGTAAGCCGGTTTTATGTCGCTGAAAACGGCGATGTCTTCGCTGTTGCCGGGAGTAAAGAGCATGTTTCTGATGTGTTCCTGGTCCGTGACAGAACACAGGAAAAGGTGTACAGTTCCGCGCATGAAATTTTGTCGCTCGATATTGATCCCTCCAGGCAGGGAATAATGATCCATGAGCAAAACGCGGAAGGCAATTTTCAGGACATCCTGTACCTGGATTTAAAAACAAAAGCCGTTTTTCCTTTAAAGGAGGTGTTGCCCATAGCTTTTCAGCGGGTATTGACTGAAGTGATTATGGAAGGAGACGTTTATTTCATGAAGTTATCCGTTCAGAAAGAGAAACAAAACAAAGCGGTGGCGGAGATCTGGTATGGTAATGATAACAGGCTGGAAGAAAAATTTTATTCTTCCCCCGATATGTTGACCTATGTATGGGAACCCCGTAACCATTTCATCCGGCAGGTTGGGAACGACCACTTGACTACCGTTATCAACACAGGCAATGACCGGTATTTTCTGTGCTTTGACCCTTGTGGGTTACAGGACTACACCACAGAACGCACGCGGTTACAAGTGTCTGTTTATGACCGGGCCGCTGACCGGTACGCGCTTTTGGATACCATCGCCCCGGAGCTGTACCTGTCCGGGGACGGCTGTTATGGGTTGTCTCCGCGGGACGGCGGGTGGCGCCTGTACCACTTCCCCCTGGAAAGCAAAAAGTTTATTCAAGGGAAAGGCCCGGGTACGCCCTGGTTCACAGCCGTGGGCGAATCCGTATTGTTTGAAGGGAAAGAGGCATTGTGGCAATACTGCCTGAAAACCGGAGTGCTTTCCCGGGCAGCCGATTTCGGAGGGTATCAGGTGCGGATCATAAACGGCGAAGCGGGAGGAATTGCTGCCCGCAAGGGTAGCTTTGCCCGGCATTCTGTAAACTTGGCGCAGCCCCTGGTCATTGAACTGTACGATCCGGATAAAAACCGGACGGGTTACAGCTTATGGCGCAAAGGGAAAACGGAAGTGATTCTGCCTCCGACAACCAAACGGATAAAATCGCTCAGCTACAATCCGTCGTTTACCTGTTTTTCCTGGCTGGAGGAGGATTACAACCTGCCGCCCCGACTGGTTTACAAAGAAACAGGCAAACAGGGAAGGGTGCTGTACCAAAGCAACCCGCAGGATACAGCCGTTTTATCGCTCAGGCAGGAAATTATTTCCTATACCAACAGCGACAGCATTCCCCTGAAAGGCGTTTTGTATTATCCGCCGGGTTATGACCCTTCCCGGAAATACCCGATGGTGGTCCATATTTACGAAAAGCAAAATCACCTTGCCAACCGGTACCCCTACCCTTCGTATTACGAAAGCCTGGGCTTTAATATCCGCCTTTTTCTCGAAAACGGGTATTTTGTGTATTTGCCCGATATCCTGATACAGGGGAAAGAAGGCCCGGGAATGGATGCGTTGGACTGTGTGAACCATGCCCTGGATGCCCTGACCCGTAACCCCTTGATTGATCAATGGCGGATCGGCCTGATCGGGCACTCCTTTGGCGGTTATGAAACCGATTTTATTGCCACCCGTTCTGATCGGTTCGCCGCTTATGTCTCCGGCTCCGGCCACAGTGATCTGATTTGGGCCTGCCATGCCTTTAACTATAACTTCCGTTTTCCCGATCATGTCCGCATTGAAGCCAACAACTATAAACTGGGAAAGCCTTTCTCCACTGACAAAGCCCTGTATTTTAAAAACAACCCGCTTTATCATGCAGAAAAAGTGAATGCGCCTGTACTCTTATGGTCAGGACTTGAAGACAAAAATGTGACCAGTGATCACACCATGGCCTTTTACAATGCCCTGCGCAGGAATAACAAAGAGGTGATCGCGTTGTTTTACAAGGGGGAGGGACACGGACTGCAACAGAAACCGGCACAGTTTGACTTAACTTCCAGGATACTGGACTGGTTTAATTATTTTTTGAAAGGGGAAGAAACAGCCACCGGATGGATTGAGAAAGGGATAAACAGGGAGGATGCGCCGTAACGCATCCTCCTCGGTAGTTACCGTTGTTTGTACAACGTGTTGTCATCACACGTCGTCTCGTTAATGATACTGTGCAACTCATAGGTGACAAGAGTAGACTGATCAGTCCACGTGCACAGATCACCAGGGTCTGAGGAACAATTAACAGACGGGCTTTTACACTCGTTTGCCGAGCTGTCGAAATAATAGCCGGGTTCCGATGCCTGCGAACTTTTTGCCGTATGACCGGCAACAGCGGCGCCAACGGCCATCAATACAACGGCTGCCGGCAGGTAGAGACTTTTTAACTTTTTCATGCTTGTAAAAATTAAAATGATTGCCTACTCTGATCCAGGTTTTCGGCTTCTCCTGTTTTGAAATGCCGCATCACCGCCTGCGCAAAACGGTAACGCAGCAGTTCACTGCCACGCAAAACAAACAGGTGTTTATCCGTGGCAAACATCCGGGTCAGCTTGTCTTTCCCGCGGTCATATACATAGAAGCTACCCAAATATTCCTGCTGATCCGTGCGGTACAGATCGACAACAGACGCCTGTTGCCAGGCCCTGCGCGATTCGAATTTTCCCATCAGGTTCGACTGGTTAATCAGCACCTGCCCGTGTACCGCCGGTGTTTTATTGACCTGCAAAGGGGGCGCATCCATTTTGTGCCTCCCGTCCCCAAGCACACGCACCTGTACCTGCGCCCTGGAAATGGTGTCAATGGTATGCAGCTTCCGCAACAGGTTCAGCTCCCGGTCCATCACCAGGAATTGGTTGCGGTAGGTATAGATGTAAACCAGTTCTCCGGTTACCTCATCCCGCAGCAACTGCCCGTCGGTATCGAACATGCCGTCGACCTGTTTTTCCAGCAGCGTTTCATTCAGCTTCACTTTCGGCTTTTGGTGCAGGCTGAGCCTTCCCAGTACCTGTGTTTTGGTTAGGCTGCTTTGGGCCCGGAAAACAAAACTTACCGAATCGGTCACCTGTAATTGGGAAAAATAACAGTCATTCAGACTGATGGGTCCGGGCAAGCGAATCGCCCAACTGTCCGCGGTAAATAACCGGCACCGTACCGTCGTACAGGTAAAAATGCGGCGGCTTTACCTGCGTCTGGATAAAACGGAAACGGTGGCTTGTGTTGTCAAGGCGGATTTTGACAGTCGTTTTCGTTGTCAAAGCGGTATCCACCGTGGTGATGACCAAAGGGGCAGTGGTATTGCCCAGGTAAATCTGTCCGCCGGCTATTCCGGCGAAATAGTAGGAATTGACGCCCAGGTCAAAGGCTTTTTCGTCGCGGATGGGGTGTTGCCCGAACCTTCTTATAAAACTGTTTTCCTTTTTAATGATATGCTCGGACGATAAAAAGAGTGCCACAACCAGGCCTGCCGCGCCGAGCGAGGGTACTACGCTTTTAAGGATCACCGCGCCGGTGCGGGCGCCGTTGTCCTTTTCGGTGAGCACAATCGCCGCCAGGGCCAGCGCGGCAAAGGCCAGGTTAAAAACCAGGTGCTCCGTCCAGCTTAAGTTTTCGATAATACCGCCACAGGAGCAGGGAACAAAATCGCTGTAATTCAGGATCAGGTAAATATAGACCGTAAAGGCCACCATCAGCACGAAGGAACCATACAGCCCGGCAAGCCGCGTGGCTTTCATACACAGCAGCAGGCTCAGCAGCAATTCCAGGAGAATAACCGCAGGGGCGATCAGTCCGGCGTAAGCGCTCAGCAAAGGCGACTGGGCCAATTGCACCCGGAAGTCCTCAAAATCAAGCAGCTTGCTTACCGCCGCATACACAAAAAGCAGGATGTACAGGTAGCCGGCTGTCTGCACAATTCCGGAGCGGCATCTTAGCCGGAGCTTTTTCATGAGCTGATATTCCCCTCATCTAATCGATTTCAAATTCACCATACACAAACCGGCCCTCCGAACTGATGAACCGGATTTCATAAACTCCCTGACCGAACGAAGAAATATCAATAAATAGCTGATCTTCTGTCGAGGTGTTTACGGTACTTTCATAAACAACCTGATCTGCATCATCGTAAATGACAACATCAAGATCACCCATATCACAAGGGAAAATAGCCCGTATTTCGGAGGTACTGCAAAATGCCTGGATCGGACAAATGGCAGATCTGGTCGAAATATCAGGAAGAGAGCCGATCAATTCAATTTCCTCTTCTGCATCCATCGAATCGTTTATCGAAGGAAATGACAGCGGACTGCTGCCTGTTGTGATTATTCCAAGCAGCATAAAATAAGTCAACAGCGTTCTTTTCATGGCAGGTATCCGTTTAAATAATTGATATCCAAATTACTTCAGAAAAATACCTGTGGCAATAGGATATAAGCCGGATACAGGTTTTTGTCGGTGATGCCTGCGTTAAGGCATTGATAGCACTTGCTTTATGAAATGCGGGATACAGATCAAATACAGCGTTTTGTCACCTGAGGTTCTAGGTAATAACGTCATTATCCCTGAAACTTTCATCCAGAAAATCATGGAGATTTCCGAAGGTTTTTATGCCGAGTTTTTTCCGGATCGAGGTTTTCTTTGCCTGGATTGTATTGATACTATACTTCAGTATAATACCAATATCGGTATTGCTGAATTCCTCATACGATAAACAGCAGATACGAAACTCCGATTCGTCAAGCACAGAAAGTGTTTTTCTTAAGCGGTCATAAAAACCATCATGCATATCGTTCATCGTCCGGTACAGAACGTTCCAGTCGGGTTTAGCCTGCCCGTATACAATCTCATTGAATTTCCGGATCAGGTATGCCCCCTTTTTTCTGTCGTCTTCTTTCATGTATGCCTCCAGTAAAGCTGCTTTTTTCAAAATGTCGAAATGCGCAAGTAAAGTAGTCCGGAATGAACTTTCTTTTTTATCAAAGCTCCGGGCCAGTTCTTTTAACTGATAAATTTTTTGCTCAGCCTCCAGTATTTCCTTCTTCCGTTGCATCGACCGCCAGGAAACCAGGAGAAACAAAATAACAGCAGACAGCACTGCCATTGAGGAAAATAACAGAATCCGCTGCCTGTCAAGCCGAAGTTGCTTGTTGTGATTTTGAAGGAGCTGAAAATCATATTTCCGCTGGATCTCCAATACCGCCTTGCTTTTGTTTTCGTCGAGAATAGATGCCAGGTATTTGCTGTAACGATTATGATGCGCTAATGCCTCCTGGTAATTTCCGTCTTTGGCTTCGATCGCTGACCACGTTCTGTAAATATTTGCAGCCAGATAGTTCGCATTTTTCTCCGGAAGCTGATCTAAAGATTGTTCAAGATAATACCTGGCCGAATCGTTTTGGTCTCCTTTATTAAAAACCTGAGCCAGGTTGTAGTATAACCTCGCCTGCTCCAGCGAATCGGCAGGAAATGCCAATGCTTGCTTAAAATATATTTTTGCCTTCTGAAAATCGCCAACCTGCCGACAGGCCACACCAATACTTTGACTGATGGCTAACTGCTCTTTGACTAACCGGCATTGACCGGCCAACGCCAAACCCATTTCGTAATAGACAAAAGCGCTGTCGTTTTTACCTTGTACCAGGAAACAATTCCCGATCTGATTGAACGAGACAATCTCATTCCTGTAATTTTTTGATTGATGAAAATACTCCCTTGCCAGCTTAAACCGGAGAATAGCCTCCTTTCTCAATAATTGATCACAATAGATTTTACCGATTGAACTTTGAATTAAACCTTTCAGATTAGCGTCTTTTGTTTGCATCGAATAGCTTTCGGCGTCCAGGCAGGCTGTCAGCGCCTGTTCATATTTCTTCTGCGCTTTTAAAACGCGGCCCGAATATAAAGAAGCCAATGCGGCCTCGTGTAAATCGCCGGTTTTTGAATAATACTCTTTCGCTTTGAAAACAAGTGTATCGGAAGCAATGTCTTCATAATTTTTATCCTTCGCCTGTACCCTTAAAAGAATATACCGGTAACGCTGCTTGTTCGGCAAATTCATCGGGTTTTGAATGGAGTCGAGCAGAGCCAGGGCGCTGTCGGGATGTTGATTGACCAAAGTTTCGGCTTTTCTCAACATCTTGTCAGCCACAAGCAGGGGCCGGTCGCACGAAGTGGCCAAAAGCAGGATGCAGACCAGGGGCAGGTATCGTTTTATTTGGTTCATTTACAACCATCTTGATAATCAAAGATAATGCAAATGAACAAAAAATAAATATTGCGTTCCATAAAATATACTTCGTCAAACTTGTTCTCATTCTCTTTATCGACGGCCTCCCCAACTTGAGGACGCAAATTGCAACCTCAAGATTGACCCTCATCCGTGTTCAATTCAAACATGAAATCAGCCGGGAATCGCCTGCACGATGTTACAAACAGAAAAAGGTCCGCCTAAACGGACCTTTTTTCCAATAAACCAACTAAACCTAAACTAAACTTAAACCTAAATTATTTGCATGAATAAACTCTGTATTCCCAGGGTTGAAGTTCGATGTTCACCTTCTCTCCAACCAACATCTCTTTACCAAACCACTCTTTCATTTCCTGCTGAACACCGAACTCTGCATTTAAAACAACGGGTTGTGAGAAAAGGTTCATAACAACCAAAACTTTATTTTCATTTTTTTCACGGATCCACGCAAGAACCTGATCCGGCTTATTGGTAGTCAGAAACTTGATGCTTCCTCCCTCCTCTCCGTTCCATAATGCCGGATTTTCGGTCTTCAGCCGGATCAAACCCGCATAGAAGTCCTGCCTGCTCAGGTCTGACCAGCTTATGGTATCCTTTTCAAAGAATGCAAGACGTTTGTTCAGTCCGGCTTCCTGTCCGCTATAGATCAGGGGGATTCCCGGAACGGTGAACGACAGCACGGCAAAAGCATCGGCCGCTGCACCCATCCGTTCCTGAACGGTTCCGGCCCAGGAGTTCTCATCATGGTTGGTAATAAACTGCATGGGGAATGATCCGTTGGCATAGGGCGGCAAACTGTCAAAACAGGCTTTGATCACGCCGGCGTTCTTCTTCCCCTGAGCGACGTCGTTCATCAGATGATGCAGTTTCCAGGCGTAGTTCGAGTCGAACGCCTTTTCCAGGAATTCGGGATGATCTTCATCTTCGGCGAGCATGTAAACGGGCTTAACCGAATCGAGCGAGGTCCGGGCTTCTTCCCAAAAGTCCTGAGGTACGCCCCAGGCGACATCACAACGAAAGCCGTCAATATCCGTTTCCCGAAGCCAGTACTGCATTTCCCGGATCATCTCCCGCCGCATCGGCTGCACTGCAAAGTTCAGGTCGGCGATGTCCGACCAGTCGGGGTTGGGCGAAATAATCGCTCCGGTCGAGTCCTGTGTGTACCAGTCAGGATGTTCGCTGATCCACCTGTGATCCCAGCCGGTATGGTTCGCGACCCAGTCTATAATCACTTTCATCCCCAACTCATGCGATCGGTTCACCAGGCGCTTAAAATCGTCAAGGGTTCCAAACTCCGGGTTAATCCCCTGGTAATCCCTTACTGAATAGTAGGATCCCAACGTACCTTTCCGGTTCTTCTCCGAAATCGGATGAACAGGCATCAGCCAGAGAATGTCTACTCCCAGTTTCTTCAGCCGGGGCAGATGTTCTGCAAACGCATCAAAGGTCCCTTCAGGCGTGTACTGCCTGATGTTCACTTCATAAAGCACGGCGTCTTTCAACCATTCAGGACGACCGGCAGCAGATGCCTTGTCCTGTGGTTGTGTGGCTTTTGGCTGACAGGCTGCCAGAATAAGCAGAAGCAGCAAAGGGATAAATAAGCTGTATTTTCTAACTTTTGTCATCGTGTGTTATTACTTCGGTTTATTGTTTGCAATCGAAAATCCGGCCTCAGGGCAATCTCCCTGCAGCCACATCTATTTCAGTTCGATAACCATCGCCGAACGTGCCGGGATGCGGATCCGGTTCAGGTCGTCAATCTGTGCCTGCGATACAACATCTTTACCACTTTTATAGGGATCGGTGATCTCCTGAAAGCGGTCGGTGGAAAGGGTCCGTTCTTCACCGTTCTTATTCAGGACCACCATCACAGCTTCCTTTTCGTTATACCTGGAATAAACATAGATCCCGTCCTGCGGAGCGAAATGCATCAGTTTTCCGGAATGAATGACTTCCTTCTCCTTCCGCCAGTTCAGGATGGTCTTCAGGTAGTTTTGCATGTTTTTTTGCTTGTCGGTGAGCCCGGCGCCGGTAAAGGCATTGACGGCATCTCCTGCCCAGCCACCCGGAAAATCACTGCGGATGATGCCATCCTGCTTCTCTCCGGGGCTCGACATGAGGATCTCCGTGCCATAGAATAGCTGCGGAATGCCGCGGGTAGTCAGGAAAAAGGCCACCGCCATTTTGGCCAGAGAAGGATCTTCGTTCACCTGGGTGTAGAAACGCTGCATATCATGGTTATCGGGGAAGATCACCAAACCGGCAGCATTGGCATAAACAAAATCGTTTGCCAGGGTTTCATAGATGCGGATCAGCCCGTTATCCCAGTTTTCTTCGCTTGCCAGCCCCTGGCTCACCGCGTGCTGCAGCGGAAAGTCCATCAGGCTCGGAAGGTAACACCCGTAGCCATCGGCATTGACTTTTCCTTTCTGCCAGTACGACACCACCGACGGATTCAGGCTCCACTCCTCTCCCACGATATTGAAGTCGGGATATTCGTCGAGCACCCGTGCTGTCCAGTCGGCCATCATGTGCTTATCGGGGTAAGGCCAGGTGTCCTGGCGGATGCCGTTCAGTCCCACGTATTCAATCCACCAGATACTGTTCTGGATGAGATAAGTTGCCACGAACGGATTCCGCTGGTTCAGATCGGGCATGGTGGGCACAAACCAGCCGTCGGTCATGGCAGCGCGATCGGCCTCGGAAGCGTAAGGATCCTGATGCACCGTACGCCGGTGGCTCGTGATCTTATATTCCGGGTAGTTGTTAATCCAGTCGGGCATGGGCATGTCGTCCATCCACCAGTGTTCCGAGCCGCAATGATTGAAGATCATGTCCATGATCAGCTTCATCCCCCGTTTTTTCAGCTCATCCGAGAGCTGCCGGTATTCTTCATTCGTGCCGAAACGGGGATCAACTTTGTAAAAGTCGGTGGTCGAATAGCCGTGATAGGACGTGCGTGTCATATTGTTTTCCAGGACCGGGTTCAGCCAGACGGCTGTAAAACCCATTGCCTTCAGATAGTCCAGATGGCCGGTGATGCCTTTCAGGTCACCTCCGTGCCGTCCGTCCTTATCAGAACGGTCAGGCTGTTCCTTCATCCCTTCAACGGCATCGTTCAGCGGGTCACCATTGGCGAAGCGGTCGGGGGTGATCAGATAGATCACATCGCTGCCGTTAAAGCCTTCGACCGCAGCCGCATTTTTGCCCCTTTCCTTCAATTCGTATGAATAGGTGATGAGCTGCTTTTTCGTTGTCCTGAAATGAAGGTCGAACCGCCCCGGCCGGGTACCGGCTCCGATGTTCAGATTGATAAAAAGATAATTTGGATTTTCCACCCGGCTGACACTTTCCAGGCTTACACCGGGGTAGTTGAGTGAAACCGCCGCAGCGCCTATGTCTTCGCCATGGACCATCAACTGCAGCGACGGGTTTTTCATCCCGGTCCACCAAAACAGGGGCTCCACCCGGTCTACCTGGGTTGCAAAAAGCCCGCCGGCCCAGATGATGAACAGAATAATAAAGCTTAATTTCTTCATAGGTTGATAATTTGTTTTTAGTGGTCGTATGGTTTTTTCATTTCAATTTAACTGTGTATCGTTTGCTTACATCAACTCGCGCGGATGCCGCAGCTCACAGCTCACAGCTCACAGCTCATAGCTCACAGCTCATAGCTCACAGCTCATAGCTCACAGCTGATAACCAGCTCCTGCTTTTCTTCCAGCCTGTGTTCCTTTCCCCAAATCACCACATCGACCGACCCGGGATTATGGTTGATGATCTTCAGTACCTTATTCATCTGGATCTCCAGATGCGAATCATGAAAATTGATGCGGAATGAATAAGCCTTCCACGATTCGGGCAGGAACGGATTGAGATGCAGTTTGCCATTGATGACCCGCATGCCCCCGAAAGCCTCCACAAAGGCCATCCAGGTTCCGCCCATGCTGGTAATGTGCAGCCCGTCGCGGGTATCGTTGTTATAATCGTCCAGATCGAGCCTGGCCGTACGCAGGTACATTTCGTACGCTTTCTCCCGCCGCCCTGTTCGCGCGGCAAGGATTGCGTGAATGCAGGGAGACAGTGACGACTCATGTACCGTTATGGGTTCGTAAAAATCAAAATGCTTTTTTATAAGTTCGGTCCCGAAATCATCAGGAAACCAGTACATATTCTGCAGCAGATCAGCCTGTTTAATGTAGCAGGAACGCAGGATCCGGTCCCACGACCAGTGCTGATTCACAGGCCGCTCGTCCGGATTGATCTGCCCGGCCGGGATGATTTCCTTATCGAGGAATCCGTCCTGCTGAAGGTAAAGGCCGGAGGCTGCATCGAACGGGAAATACATCCGGGCGACGATGTCTTTCCAGCGTGCGGTTTCTTCCAGTTCATTGAATTTCCACTTCTGAACCAGTTCTTCGAACAGGTAGGCGTGTTCCTTTTTGAGGTAGCCGATGGCTTCGAGCGTATATTGCAGGGTCCATGCTGCCATCCGGTTGGTATGGAAATTATTATTCACATTGTTCTCGTACTCGTTTGGCCCGGTTACCCCCAGGATGACCCAGGCCTTTTTGGCTTCCGACCAGTTTACCCGCTGGCTCCAGAAACGGGAAAGCGCCAGCAGCACTTCAAAACCATAAGGAGCCAGGTACTCCCGGTCGCCGGTATAATTGATATAATTCCGGATGGCGTATGCGATGGCGCCGTTCCGGTGGATCTCTTCGAAGGTGATCTCCCATTCGTTGTGGCACTCTTCGCCATTGACCGTCACCATAGGGTAAAGGGCCGCACCATTGGTAAAGCCCAGCTTTTCTGCATTTTCGATCGCCTTTTGAAGATGTTTATGCCGGTACAGCAAAAGATTACGTGCTACATGCTGAGGCGCCGTGCCCAGGAAAAACGGCAAACAATAGGCTTCCGTATCCCAGTAGGTAACGCCCCCGTATTTTTCGCCGGTAAATCCTTTTGGGCCGATGTTCAGCCGCTCGTCCTCACCGGTGTAGGTTTGCATCAGTTGAAAGATATTAAACCGGATGCCTTGCTGGGCGGCAGGATCGCCGTCGATGCGGATGTCGCTCGTCTCCCACCGGTCTGCCCAGCCGCGGATATGCTCCCTGCGCATCCGGTCAAAGCCTGCTTTTAGGGCCTTCTGAAGCGAAAGGCTCGCCCGCTCCTTTAAAACGGAAGGATCGGCGTACAGACTTGAATGGATAGCCACGAATTTTTCGATCACGAGCTCATCACCCTTGTTTAACTGCAAGTTGAATACCTGGGCCACGTACTTGTCGTCCTCCACGGTTTCCGGCTCTACCGACACCTGTTCGCCGTTGATCAGGATACGGGTAGCCATGGCGTGGCATACCTGAAAAGCGGTCTTCTTTGTTTCCATAAGCAGGAATGCCTCGCGCCCGCCTGCTTTCCGGTCGATTCCTGTCCAGAACTTTTCATCGTAGTTGGAGTCTTCATTCCGGATGTCACCGTCAATGAAAGAGCAGATCCGGACAGGACCCCCAAAATTCAGACTTGTCATTTTGTAACGGATCATCCCCAGCTCTTTTTCCCGGATGCTCAGAAAACGCTCCGAAACAACGCTCACTTCCTTTCCCGAGGGCAGCCAGGCATGGAATGTGCGCGTCAGCAGGGCGCGCTTCATATCCAGTTCCCGCCTGAAAGCCTGAACCTTACACCGGGCCAGGTCCAGTTCATCGTCACCGATCCTGATGCCCATACCAATCCAGTTCGCTGCATTGGGAACTTTGGCAAAATACTCCGGATAACCATTCTTCCACCACCCTACCAGGGTCTTGTCGGGGTAGTAAACCCCGGCAATATAATTACCCTGAAGGCTGTCGCCGGAATAAGTCTCTTCAAAATTAGCCCGCTGACCGCTGTATCCGTTACCGATGCTGAAAATACTCTCTGAAATCCGGTTGTATTCAGGATTAAAGCCTTCTTCGATAATCTTCCACTCATTATGTGTGATATAATCCTTCATGTGAAAACAGTTTAATTGATAAATGGTCACCTAAATCAGCTTGTCCCTGCTGCTTCGCTCCTGAAGCCGCTGAAACAGAAGGTCGGGCGTGAGTCCCTGAAATCCGGGAATCACCAGATCGGCATTCATCAGGGTTACCGGATCACCCACGCCAATGCAAATCATGCCTGCCTGGTGCGCGGCATCCACGCCGGCAATGGCATCCTCGAACACAATGCAGTCTTCCGGCTCCAGGTGCAACTCCTCCGCCCCTCTGAGGAAAACTTCGGGATCGGGCTTGGCTTTCGAGACTTTATTTCCGTCGATGATCACATCGAACAAATCAATGACATTCAATTGCTGCAGGATCAGCGATGCGTTTTTGCTGGCCGAACCGAGGGCAACACCGATCTGCCTCTTTCTTAGCTCGTCAATAAACGCCCTGACCCCGGGTAAAATTTCATCCTCCCCGATCTGAGAAACCGCCTCCAGATACAAGGCATTCTTCTTCTCCGCACAGGCGATCTTTTCCTCCCGGTTCAGCTCCCTGTGCCCGAGTTCCAGGATAATCTCAAGTGAACGCATCCGGCTGACCCCTTTGAGAAGCTCGTTTGACTCGGGGCTAAATGCTATCCCAAGCTCGTCAGCAAGCTGCTTCCATGCCAGATAATGGTACCTGGCAGTATCGACGATCACCCCGTCCAGATCAAATAAGCATGCTTTTATCTCTTCCATTTTCCTGATTCATTTGTTTTTCAGCCTTCCTTCTGTTTCCTTTTTCCTGTCCTGACTCCCGGCTTTTGAATCCTGGTTCCTGAATCTTGGTTCCTGGCTCTTGAATCTTGGCTCTTAATTCCCGATTCCTCCGTCTCCCTCCTATTTTTCCGCGTCGGTCACGAACAACACGGACACGGCAGCCAGGATCATCGAAATACCGCCGGCTACCAGCGCCATGACTGCTTCTCCGTGAAACAGCCGGTTGATCATGAATCCCAGGATACTGGCAGCCATGATTTGCGGAATAACAATGAAAAAATTAAAAATGCCCATGTAGGTGCCCATCTTCTCTGCCGGCAATGAACCGGTGAGAATGGCATAAGGCATGGAAAGAATGCTGGCCCACGCGATCCCCACTCCCGCCATGGAAAGGATCAGCATATGGGGATCGCGGATCACGTAAAATGAGGCCAGACCGATCCCGCCGATCAGCAGCGAGAGCGCATGCGTGGCCTTCCGGCTGGTGTACCGGGCCAGCAGCGGCAACAGAAAGGCCAGGACCGCTGCAAATCCGTTGTACGAACCAAATAATACACCGACCCAGTTGGCCCCTTCATTGTATAGCGCCGAACCGGTGTCGGAAGTCCCGTAAATATGACTGGTTACAGCCGGTGTCGTGTAGATCCACATGGCAAAGAGGGCAAACCAGGAAAAAAACTGAACGACGGCCAGTTGGATCATGGTTTTCGGCATGCTGAAAATATCCATCACAATTTCGACGAAGCCGCTCCCGGTTTTTCCCCGCTGGATCATCCCCGCTGTAAGCAGTTGCACGACTCCAAACACCGCCACACCTCCGCTCAGGATGAAAAGCTCCTTTTCAAACCGAAGCGCATAAAGCAGCCAGCTAAGTACCAACCCTGCCAGAAGAAAAATGCTGCCGCTGCGAATGAATTTTCCTTTCCGGTCAACATTTGTCCGGCCCATTGCCGACATCCGCTGGCTTTCATCCGGCTGGTCCTGCGTAAACGACCGGAGTTCTTCAGGCGAGTATTCCCTGGTTCGGAGCACCGTCCAAAGCACTGCCAGAAGAAAAACTGAACCGCCGATATAGAACGACAGCCTGACCGAAGGAGGGATCAGCCTGCCTTCGCCGGCCACGTTAGCGACATCAAACCAGTTGGTCAGGATGTAAGGGAGAAACGATGCCACCACGGCACCGGTTCCGATAAAGAAGCTCTGCATGGCAAAACCAAGCGTGCGCTGTTCAGCAGGCAGCATGTCGCCTACGAAAGCCCGAAACGGCTCCATGGAAATATTCACGGAGGCATCCATGATCCACAAGGTACCTACCGCAACCCACAGCACCGGCGAATTGGGCATCAGCAAGAGCGCCAGCGAAGCCAGGACCGCCCCCGCTAGAAAATAGGGCCGGCGCCGTCCCAGCTTCCCCCACGTCCGGTCACTGTAATGACCGATGATGGGTTGTACGATCAATCCCGTCACCGGCGCAGCAAGCCAGTACACCGCCAGACGGTCCACATCGCCGCCCAGGCTTTGAAAGATCCTGGATACGTTGGCATTCTGAAGGGCAAAACCAAACTGGATGCCCAAAAAGCCAAAGCTCATGTTCCAGATTTGCCAAAAACCAAGAACAGGTTTCTTCTTCATGAATAAGAATTTTTGTTTTAAATATTGCGGATTGACCGGAGACAACTCCGGCTCAGAAATGAAGCATGGAATAAAAATCGGATCATGCAAAGATATGACAGTAATTTTCAGTAATGCAAGTTGAACACCTGCCACACAGCATTTTCAGTGTGCCGAAACAGGGAAAAAGACACGGAAACCCGCATTTCAAACGTTTGCAGAAAAGCAAAAAAAATTTTACTCCTGTACAGATTATTCTCCTGAAGAACCGCGGACGATCAGGTTGGCGATCAAAATTTTTGTTTGGGGAACAAAATTTTCCTGCGGGTTGACCAGCCGGTCGAGCAAAATACGGGTGGCAATGGTCCCCATTTCATAGCCATGCTGATCCACTGAAGTGAGCGCCGGCTCGGTGATCCCCGAAAAATGGCCGTCGCTGAAACCAACAATGGCAACCTGCCCCGGTATCCTGATCCCTCTCTTTTTGAGCGCCTGGATCGCCCCAATGGCCGTCAGATCGTTCGTGGTAAATATCCCATCCGGCAGGTTTTCTGCATCAAGCAGCCTGTTTATCGCAATATGCGCTTTTTCAAAGGAATCCGCATCAATGATTAACTCCGGGTCGGCCGGCAGTCCCGATTCGCGTAAGGCCCTTAAAAAGCCGTTTTTCCGGTCCCTCCCAATCAGCAGGTTGCCCGGGCCGGCAAAGTGGGCCAGGCGTTTCCTCCCATTTTTGATCAGATGCATGGTTGCTTTATAAGCCGCTTCTTCATCATCAATAACCACCTGATCGGCAGCTATTCCCGGAACAATGCGGTCAAAGAAAACCAGCGGGATATTTCCTTCCTGCAGCATGGTCAGATGACTGTAGTCGGTCGTTTCCTTCGAGACTGAAACCAGGACACCGTCAACCCGGTGGGCCAGAAGCATCTTCGCATTGGCCACCTCGCGGTCATGCTTTTCGTTCGACTGGCATATGATTACCGTAAAACCGGCATCGTATGCCACATCTTCAATCCCGCTGATAACAGACGAGAAGAAATAATGAACGATCTCAGGAATGATCACACCGATGGTATAGCTGCGGCTTTGCCTCAGGCTTAGCGCCACTGCATTGGGCTGGTATTTAAGCCGCACCGCGAGCTCATTGACAGCCACCTTTGTCTCCTCACTGATATCAGGGTGATTTTTCAACGCCCGCGAAACCGTGGAGGCCGAAATTCCCAGCGTACGGGCAATGTCTTTGATCGTTACCTGACTGCTCTTCATCGATGATTGGTTGTTTTTACGAATATAATGATTCGCGCGCTTATAGTGAATAATCAAGTGAGATAATTTTTATTTCAGTGGCTTCCAATCTGTAAATCAGACCTAAAAATACCCACCAGCAACAACCTGTTGTATAACATGTTGGTCGCAAACGACACCGCAAACGTTTGCAATCAATCATATGTTGAAAAACAACTTTTCGTTTTGATAAATGTGATAACATTGTGCCATCGGATAAAAAAATGGAGCACGAAAACAACAATCGGAACCTAATCAGTATGGAATTAAACAACGAAGTAAAATGAAGATGATTCTAAAAAACCTAAAATCCCTGCTAATTATTTTGAGCTTATTAACAGGCACATACGCATGGGCTCAGGAAATTAGTATCTCCGGAAGTGTGACAGACTCCTCAACAGGAGAGCCGCTACCCGGAGTGACAGTCGTTGAAAAAGGAACTTCAAACGGAACCATCACCAACCCGGAAGGAAGCTACACCCTGAGCGTTGCAAAGGGGGTTACCATTCAGTTCTCCTATGTGGGCTATAAAACGGTTGAGCTGATCGCCGAATCAGCCACGCTGAATGTAAAGTTGCAGGAAGACCTTGCACAGCTCGATGAAGTGGTGGTGATCGGCTACGGCCAGGTTAAAAAAGGAGATGCGACCGGA
>JBFXKJ010000046.1:0-21281 GCA_050173895.1 Mangrovibacterium sp.
AGATCGGGGCAGCAGTAGCATCCCTTGGCTTTAAAGCCATGCTCGCCGAAGGGGCCAAGCATGTCCTGGGATGGAAATCTCCCAATTTTTTATACTGTAATGCCATTAATCCCAGGCTGAAGGTTTTGATGCGCAATTTCCGGCTCAGCGACGATATTGCCTTTCGGTTTTCAAATCACTCGTGGAGTGAGTATCCCCTTAACGCACAGAAATTCGTAAAATGGATGAATGCGAATCCGAACGATGAGATCATCAATTTGTTTATGAATTACGAAGCACTGGGTGTGCTGCAGCCTGCTTCGACGGGAATTTTCAGGTTTATGGAAGAACTGGCGGGAGAGGTCATTCACCATCCCGGACTGAAATTTGCCACTCCTTCGGAGGTGGCCGACGAGTATCAGCCCATTGCCGCTGTCAGCGTTCCAAATGCAACCTCCTGGGCCGATGAAGAACGGGATCTGACGGCCTGGCTGGGAAACGAAATGCAGCAGGAGGCGTTCCACAAATTATACGAGATACAGGAGAGAATGAGCCGCGTGCAGGATCAGTCGCTGATCAGGGATTGGGACGCCCTGCAGGCCAGCGACCATTTTTATTATATGTGCACGAAGTTTTTTTCAAATGCGGAGATTCATACCTACTCCAATCCTTATGAAAGCCCCTATGATGCCTTCATCAATTATATGAACGTGCTTAGCGATTTTAAGATTAGGGTAAACAGCGCTGCTCCCGAAAACCAGGTTGATCAGGATATTGCTACCCTGACCCGCTTGCTGGAGGAGAAAGAAGAGAAATTGAGGAAATATGCCCTCGAGGTGAAAAGCCTGCAGGAAAGGAAAAGAAAAAAAGTGGCACTGCCCGGAAAAACCGCTGTGGTAAAACAAATGAAGCGAAGTTAAATTATCCTGAATTTCAATGCTCTCCCTGGTATCGGAGAGAGCATTGAATTATTTATTTCATTTTTTTGCATCCTTTTATCCTGCTGTTTGTTGAATAGCAGGATAGCTGGTCTTTTGAGCGGTCGATTGTGAGAATCGGATTGTAATTCAGATAAAATCTGTTGAGAAAATGCCAAATTGGAGAAAACTGTTTGTTGAATCAAGCATACCTGAAAAGCTGGCTCCTCTAAAGGAGTTAAGCAAAAACTTATGGTGGGTCTGGAATACGGAGACCCGTGAGCTATTTAAAAGTATTGATGAGTACCTGTGGGAGGAGAGTGCGCATAATCCGGTCGTGCTTCTTGAACATGTCAGCTATCAGCGCTATCTGGAGCTGGTCAATGATAAGCCTTTTATGGCAACAATGAATGTGGTCACTGAAAAGCTGCATCAGTATCTTGAAGAGCGTTCAAATCTGCAGGGACCCCGGGTCGCTTACTTCAGCATGGAGTATGGCCTTCATGACAGCCTGAAGATCTTTTCCGGGGGGCTTGGCATTCTGGCCGGCGATTACCTGAAGGAAGCAAGCGACTCGAAGGTGAATCTGGTGGCTGTGGGGCTGCTTTACCGTTATGGCTATTTTAAGCAGACCATTTCGATCCAGGGCGATCAGATGGCGAATTACGAGGCCGAAGAGTTTTCCAAGATCCCGGTTTCTCCTGCGTTTGACCGGCAGGGGAATTGGGTTCATGTGGAGGTTGAATATCCCGGGCGCAAGATCATTGCACGGGTGTGGGAGGCGAAGGTCGGAAGTGTCAGTTTGTATTTGCTGGATGCTGACTTTCAGGATAACCGCGATGAAGACCGCTATGTGACCCATCATCTTTACGGGGGCGACAATGAGAATCGTTTAAAGCAGGAGATGCTCCTTGGTCTGGGAGGGATTCGTGCATTGCGAAAACTCGGCTATAAAGCAGATGTGTATCATTGTAATGAAGGCCATGCGGCGATGATCGGGCTGGAGAGGATCACCGAGCTGATAGACCAGGAGGGGCTCAGTTATAACCAGGCCCGGGAAGTTGTGCGGGCGTCGACCCTTTTTACCACGCACACACCCGTTCCTGCCGGACACGACTCCTTTCATCAGGATCTCTTTTCTTCCTATATGAACAAGATAGCCACACGCTTCAAAGTCACATGGGATGAGTTTTTAATGCTGGGTAAGTCAAACCGGTGGGAGGACCGTTTTAACATGAGTTACCTGGCCGCCAACCTTTCGCAGGGGATCAACGGGGTGAGCATGCTGCATGGCGAAGTGTCGAAAGACATCCTGAAACATCTGTATGAAGGCTATCTGCCCGAAGAACTGGCAATCGGCTATGTAACCAACGGGGTTCATTATGCAAGCTGGGCAGCCAGGGAGTGGAAAGAATTGCACCTGAAGTATTTTGGTAAAGACTTCATGGAAAATCAGCTTGACTTTGAGCGCTGGGATGATATTTACCGTGTCCCCGACGAAGATATCTGGAATTTGAAGAAGCAGTTGAAACTGAAGCTGATCGACTATATTAAGAATCGGTTTGCCGATGCCTGGGTACAACGCCATGAAAATCCGAAGCTGATCACTGAAGTGCTGAGCGCGCTGAATCCGGAAGCACTGACCATTGGTTTTGCCCGTCGTTTTGCGACTTATAAAAGAGCTCACCTGCTGTTCCGGAACCTGGAACGGCTTTCCGAGCTGGTGAATAATCCAGAGCGGCCGGTCCAGTTTATCTTTGCAGGGAAGGCGCACCCGGCCGACAAGGCAGGCCAGGACCTGATCAAATACATCGTTGAAATATCAAAGAGGCCGGAATTCATCGGCAAAATACTCTTTGTCCAGAATTATGATATTAACCTGGCCAAAATGCTGCTTCAGGGCGTCGACGTCTGGCTCAATACGCCCACCCGTCCGCTCGAAGCTTCCGGAACCAGCGGCGAGAAGGCAGCCATGAATGGGACTGTTCACTTTTCGGTATTGGATGGATGGTGGGTGGAAGGGTATAAGGAAGGCGTCGGTTGGGCACTCCCCATGGAGCGTTCGTACGAGGTGCAGGATTTCCAGGATGAACTCGATGCAGAATCCATCTACAATATTTTTGAAGAAGAGATTATTCCGCTTTACTACACGCGCAATGACCGGGGTGTGTCGGAACAATGGGTGAGATATGTGAAGAACACGGTTGCTCAGGTGGCACCACATTTCACAACCGCCCGGATGATCAGGGATTATCAGCAACGCTACTATATTCCGCAGGCCGAACGGGTGGAAAAACTGACGGCCGAAAATTACCGGATAGCCAGAGAACTGAGCTCATGGAAAGACAAGATCAGTAAAGTGTGGGAGCAGATCGAAGTAAAGGAGATCCAACTGGCCGACGGGATTACCAATGTGTTGCGGATCGGAGAGGAATATCCCGCTAAGGTGGTGCTCGACCTGCAAGGATTGTCACCCGAAGATATCGGACTGGAGATCATTGTCACTGAACCGGAAGCCAACGAAAGCCGCCGGCTGATCGACCGCTTTGAGTTTACCGCCGGACCCGTCGACGGCACCCTGTGCACCTACCTGCTGAACCTGCGGCTGATGAACCCGGGAGCCTATGATTATGGCATACGGTTGTTCCCCCGGAATCCGAACCTGCCGCACCGGCAGGATTTCTGCTATTTAAGGTGGATCTAAAACCAAACAGGCGGCCCTCTGTGAGGGCCGCCTGTTTGGTTTTAATCTGAATTACTGTGACCATTTGCCCAGTTACAAAATAACTCTAATTTTGTAATCACTTTAAGAAGATGCGTCATGGCTGTTGAAAAAAACCTCGGATCAAGAATCAAACAAATCAGGTTGTCAAAGCAGATCGGCCTGGATGAATTATCTGCACAGACAAATCTGGATGTCCGGCTGCTGGAGAAGATCGAAGAAGAAAAGGTGGTGCCCTCGCTGGCTCCGCTTATCAAAATTGCCCGTGCAATGGGCGTACGGCTCGGAACATTTCTAGACGACACTGATCAGCTTGGCCCGGCCATTGTCCGTGCCGGCGGACAGGAAAAAGGCATCCGCTTCACCTCCCAGGGAAGCCTCTCCCGCGAGCATCTCAATTTTTATTCGCTGGCTTTCAACAAGGCCGGACGGAATATGGAACCTTTTATTGTCGATATAGAGCCTGCCGAACCTTCCGATTATATGCCCTCTTCCCATGAAGGGGAGGAATTTATCTATGTGATGGAAGGAAAGGTGGAGATCAATTACGGAAAGGATGTTTTTCTGCTGAACCCCGGTGACAGCATTTATATGGACTCGGTAGTCCTTCATAATGTGCATGCCGCAGACCGGCAACCGGCCAAGATCCTCGCAGTACTCTATACACCTTCAAACTGACGCCTTATGCAGCTCATTGATTTCACTCTCGGCGGTATCCTCGAAAAATGGGCATATGAAACACCCGATCAGGATTTCCTGGTTTACCCCGACCGGGGACTGCGTTTTTCCTATTCCGAATTCAATAAGCGGGTGGACCAGCTGGCCAAAGGCCTGCTGTATATCGGCGTGGGAAAGGGCGATAAAGTGGGTGTCTGGGCCAATAATGTGCCCGACTGGATGACCTTTATGTTTGCCACTGCCAAGATCGGAGGCATCCTGGTCACTGTGAACACCAACTATAAACTGGCCGAGGTGGAATACCTGATCAAAAATGCCGATATTCATACCTTGTGTATGATCGGTGAATACCGTGACAGCGATTATGTGAACATGATCTTTGAACTGGTGCCGGAGTTGAAGACCAGAAGACGCGGTGACCTGAAGTCGGAACGTTTTCCCGAACTTCGGAATGTGGTTTTCATTGGCCAGGAGAAACACCGGGGCTTTTACAACACTCCTGAATTGCTGCTGCTGGGAACGCATCTGGACGATCTGGAACTGGATGAGATCAGGGATACGCTGCATACACACGATGTGGTGAACATGCAATATACCTCCGGAACTACCGGCTTCCCGAAAGGAGTGATGCTGAGCCATCATAACATTCTGAATAACGGTTATTCCGTGGGCGAGTGTATGAAATATACGGCCGCCGACCGGGTGATGACGCCCGTTCCTTTTTTCCATTGCTTCGGATGCGTGCTGTCGCTTTGTGCGGTGATCACTCATGGCGCAACCATGGTGGCGGTCGAAAATTTCGATCCGCTGCTCGTGCTTGCATCAATTGAAAAAGAACGATGTACAGCCGTTTACGGGGTCCCCACCATGTTTATTGCCGAACTGAATCACCCCATGTTCGACATGTTCGACCTCACAAGTCTTCGCACGGGCATCGTGGCCGGCTCTCTCTGCCCGATCGATACGATGAACAAGGTCATGACGAAAATGCATTGCAAGGATATCATCATTGTATATGGCCTGACCGAAACTTCGCCGGGTATGACCGCCACCCGCACGCATAATTCGCCCGAGGTGAAGGCTACCACCGTCGGTTTTGAACTGCCGAATGTGGAGGTGAAGATCGTCGACCCGGAAACCGGCGGGGAATGTCCCGATAATGTACAGGGCGAGGTATGCTGCCGGGGGTATAATGTGATGAAGGGATATTATAAAAATGAAGAGGCGACCCGACAGGTGATCGACAAGGATGGCTTTTTGCATTCGGGTGACCTGGGGGTCCGCACTGAAGACGGATTCTATAAGATCACCGGACGGATCAAGGATATGATTATTCGCGGCGGTGAAAATATTTATCCCCGTGAGATCGAAAATTTCCTTTTTGCAATGGAACAGATCGAGTCGGTCGAAGTGGTCGGCATCCCCAGTAAAAAATATGGCGAACAGGTGGGGGCTTTCATTAAGCTGAAGCGTAAACAGCAACTCACCGAAGAGGAGGTTGCCGAGTTTTGCCGCGGAAAGATCGCCCGTTACAAAATACCGAAATACATTTTCTTTGTCGACAGCTATCCAATGACCGCCAGCGGCAAGATCCAGAAATACAAGCTGAAGGATATCGGCCTTCAACTGCTGAAGGAACGGGGCATTGAGGTGATCTGAAACGAAACGAGCCATTAGAGCCATACCTTTCACACAGACGCATGAATTTTGCGAATAAGCGAGAACAGTGGCAAACTTGTTTGCATGCTGTTGAGCGTGAGAACCATTTTTTTTGCCACAGGGACTCTCCGGACGGTAAGCTGAACAGCAAATAAGGCGGTTGAGAAAAGAAATGCCGCTGATCTTTTTCTTTTGATTTTTGTTTATTAGCCGGAAACAGGAACCAGAAAATGGAAAAGACAACTTACAATTTTGTGCCGCTTGAAGGTTATGAGCACTTTGAGGCGACCACCCAGATCATCATTGCTGAAATTCTGAGTCGAAAACTCCCTTTTGAGATTATCGATGAAACAAGTAACCTGCTTGCAGTAAGGCATAACGGGAAGGAATACATCATTCATGAAGGTACGATCTCGGATGCCAACAGCCTGATTGCTTACTGGATTTCGAACGATAAATGGATGTCCAAACAGTTTTTGAAACGGGCGGGGATCAGCCACGCCCGGGGTGCGCTTCTGCTGCCCGACTATCTGCCGGAAATGCTTCAATCACTGAATTTTCCCCTGGTGGTCAAGCCTGCCGATACGGATCATGGCATTGGCGTAAGCGCGGGATTGAAAAGGCGGGAGGACTTAACCGCTGCCATCGTGCTGGCGTTTGAACATTCCCGGAAGGTGATTGTCGAAGAGTATTTTCCGGGCATGGAGTACCGTTTCCTGGTGATCGACTATCAGGTCAGGGCGGTTGCGTACCGGGTCCCGGCAAATGTAACCGGCGACGGCATCCATACCATTGCCGAACTCATTGAGAAAAAAAATGAAGGCAGGGGAACCGATTACAGGCATCCCTTGTTAAAAATAAAAGTCGACCCGGAGGTGATCAGGCATTTGGGCGAAAATTCAATGACCACCGGATCGGTGCCGGAAGCGGGGCGGCAGGTTTTTCTCCGCCAAAATTCCAACCTGAGCACGGGCGGCGACAGCATCGATGTGACGGATGAAATGCCCGGTTTCTATAAAGATGTGGCAATTCGGGCTGCCCGTGCTGCAGGACTGAAAATTGCCGGTGTGGACCTGATCGTCCGCGATCAGCGGGCAGAGCCCGGACCGGAGAACTACATCGTCGTCGAACTGAACGCCCCGGCCATGCTTTCCATGCACGATTTTCCCTACATTGGGAAAAACAGGCACGTGGAACGATATGTGCTCGACAGCATCCTGAATTCAAAATAAGCAGCTATGACAGACATGGAGCAACTCACCGAAACAGATCAGCGGATCAGGCTGGTCGAATACTTTGAAAAGGGAGGAAAACCACCTTCCAACTGGAGTATCGGAACCGAACATGAGAAATTCCTTTACAGGGCTTCTGACCTGAAACGGCTGGATTATTTCTCGTCTCCCGGCATTGGAACGATCCTGGAACATATGCGGGATTACGGCTGGGAAGCATTGACCGAAGGCGATCGGTTGATCGGCTTGAAAAAAGACGGTGCGTCCATCTCGCTCGAACCGGGCGGTCAGTTTGAACTTTCCGGCAGAAATTTCCGGACGGTGCACGAAACCTTCGCCGAAACGGAAAGGCACTTTGACGAGTTAAAGGTCATTTGCCGCAAATTCGGGGTATTTAGCCTTTCACTGGGATTTGACCCGCTGTGGGAGTTGAACGAGGTGCCCTGGATGCCGAAGACCCGATATGCCCTGATGCGCGAATATATGCCCCTGCGGGGAAGCCACGGACTGGACATGATGACCCGTACGGCCACGATCCAGGTGAACCTCGATTACGAAAATGAGCGGGACATGATCAATAAAATGAGGGTGGCCCAGGGCTTGCAGGCGGTGGTGACCGCCTTATTTGCCAACTCTCCCTTCTCGGGGGGAAAGCCGAATGGTTTCCTTAGCTACCGGGCCCATGTCTGGAACGATACCGATCCCGACAGGTGTGGTTTCCTTCCGTTTATTTTTGAAGAAGGCTTCGGCTTTGAACGATACACCGAGTATCTCCTCGATGTGCCGATGTATTTCATTATCCGTGACGGGAAATACCTGCCTGCGGGGAATATCACCTTTCGTGATTTTCTTGCCGGCAAGGCCGGTATCAAACCCCTGATGCAGGACTGGGAGACCCATGTGTCGACCGTTTTCCCCGACGTGAGGTTGAAGCGTTTTATCGAAATGCGCGGAGCCGACGGAAGCTGTGTGCATCACATTGCTGCCCTGGCGGCACTTTGGGTGGGCCTGCTGTATGATTCGGAAAGCCTCTCGGAAGCACTGGCGCTTATTGCTTCATGGAGTTTGGAAGAGATGCAGGAGCTGCGGGACAAAGTGCCTGTGCAGGGACTGAAGGCATCGGCGGGACGGATCCATGCCGGCGACACAGCCCGTGAAATGGTCCGGATCGCTTCAGAAGGCCTTGAGCGGCGCGCAAATCTGCTCGGGATCGCGAGTGAGGCCACCTATCTGGAGCCGCTGCGGGAAATTGCCGCTTCGGGAATTACCATGGCTGAGAATCATCTGCGTTGCTACTATGAACAGTGGAACGAAGATGTGCGGAAGCTGGTGAGCAGCTGGCCGAAAATGCGCTGCAGTTGCGAGGACTGTTAATCTCCGGACTGGAAAAAGAGGGATGAACCAAAACAGCGGACTATGTTTGCAAAGTTTAAATTTTTATTGAAATATATGCACCGGTTCAGGTGGTGGTACACGGGAGGAACCATCTTCCTGTGGCTGACCATTTGGGTGTCGGTGACCATCCCCGAATACATCCAGCGGAGCATTGACCTGATTGGCCGGGGGCCGGGAGGTGTGAAAGAAGAATTTCAACAGCTCGTACTGACGATCCTGGGGCTTTCGCTGGTATTGATCCTGTTCCGGACCCTTTCAAGGGTGCTGATCTTCATCCCCGGACGGCTCATTGAGAAATGGCTGAAAGGAGAGCTGTTTAAGAAACTCAGCTTTTTTGGAAAGGAATATTACGACGAAAATGCCACCGGCAATATCATATCACGCATCAATAACGACATCAGCGGTGTGCGGATGATCACAGGCTTTGGGATGTTGCAGGCCGGTAACATCGTCTTTGCTCTTTCACTGACCCCTTATAAAATGTGGGAGCTTTCCCCTGCGCTTACCTTATACTGTATGATCCCCATGGTGATCGTCTTTATCATCGTCCGCGTCGGGATGGCTGTCATGGTTCGAAACACACGTCACCGGATGGATACCTTGCAGGAATTGTCGGGGAAGACTATCTCCTTTCTGTCGGGCAGCAGCGTGATCAAAAGTTACAACATTCATCAATGGGCAGAAGAACGCGTTCAGCAGGAGAATGTCTCCCTCTTTCGGTTTACGATGAAAATCGCCTGGATCCGTTCCTTTATCATCCCGCTCCTGGCGAACCTGGAACAGATCCTGAAAGTCATGGTGCTGTTTATCGGCGGATTGTTCGTCATTCAGAACAAATTTACGATCGGCGAACTGACCGGTTACATTGCATACACGGTGCTGTTAACCCAGCCGATCATGGGCCTGGGATGGCTGCTGACCATTTTTCAGCAAGGATTCGTGGGAATTGGCAGCCTTCAGACCATCATGGACAGGGAAGGTGCAGATGACCGTAGGAAACCGGTTCCGGAGGAAAGGAAGAAACAACTTTTCAGGGAGGGTATCCGGGTAGAAAGCATGTCTTATACCTATCACAACGGCGACAAGCCGGTGCTGGAGGATATTTCCTTCACCATCAGGCCTGGACAGGTAGTGGGCATTACCGGCAAAGTAGGCGCCGGGAAAACAACGCTGGTCAATTGCCTGAACGGCTATCTGAGACCAGGTCCGGGACAGATCCTGCTCGGAAGGCAGGATTCGGACAGTCTGAGGGGAGAGGATATCCGGGCAGTGGTCCGGACCGTAAGCCAGGACGTTTTTTTGTTTTCAGACACCATCGCCGGCAACATCTCGTTTGGATCGGCGAAGGCAGGGGAAAAGATCCCCCTCGATGAGGTGATCCGGAAAAGCGCCTTCGCCGAAGAACTGCAACGGTTCCCTTTACATGAACAAACCCTGGTCGGGGAGAAAGGGATCATGCTTTCAGGCGGGCAGAAACAACGTATCAGCCTTGCCCGGGCACTCTATACACCTTGTGACCTGCTGATTCTGGATGATGTTTTCTCGGCTGTCGACACCGACACCGAGCGGTTCCTGATCAGCCAGATCTTCGGCGACCGCCAGGCAAAGAGCCTGCTGGTCGTTTCAAACCGAATCAGCGTGCTGGAAAAAGCCGATTATACCATTGTGCTTGATCAAGGCCGGATCGCGGCAATGGGTACGCATGAACAACTGTTAAGTCAATCCGGTTTTTACCGGGAAACGCTCGCGCTTCAGCAAGCGGGCTGAGGCAACAAGATGACGGAAGAAAAAGGCAACATATTAAGAAGTAAGGACTGGAAGCTGATCAGACGGTTTGGGCGTTATTTCAGGCCCCATAAGAAATGGCTTTTCCTGAGCCTGTTTTCAATACCGGTGACCACGGGGGCGGGAATCCTTTTCCTCTGGCTCGTACAGCATATCATCGACGATCAGATCGTTCCCGGCGACTTGCAGGGACTGAAAACCTACGCGATCCTGCTGGCTGTCGTGCTGGCTGTTAACCTGCTGTTTGACGGCGTTTACAGTTACTGTTTCTCCAAAGCCGCAGGACTGGCCATTGTCGACATGCGCCGCGAACTGTTCGGCAAATCACTGCGGTTTCCGATGACCTATTTTGACCGTACGCCTATCGGTGTCACCCTGTCGCGGCTTACCTCCGATATGGAAGCCATTGCCGAATCCATTTCGACCGGCATTCTGGGGTTGCTTGCCGACAGCATCAAAACGCTGGCGCTGCTGGGCTACCTTTTCTTCCTGAACTGGCGGCTCACCCTCGTTTTGCTTCTGGTGGTGCCACTCATCGTCTTTTCGATCCGTTACCTGCGGAAGAAGATCCGTAAAGCCTATTTTGATTCCCGCACCAGCCTGGCCAAATCGGCCGCCTATCTGCAGGAGTCACTCAACGGGATGAAAACCATCCAGCTTTATGCCGCGCAGGAGGAGGCGCTGGAGAAATACGATCGGCTGAATAAGGCCTACTGTGATGCTCAAAACCGCTCGAATGTATATGATTCTTCCCTGTTCTCGATCGTGGAAGGGATCACTTCGTTTGCCACAGCCCTGGTGATCTGGTATGGCGCCATGCAGATATGGGATTTGGGGTTTACCATCGGCGTACTGATCGTGTTTGTCACGACCCTTGGTCAACTTTTTGTTCCGGTCAGGCAGTTTGCCCAGCAGATATCGACCATCCAGCAGGCCTTGTCGGCCCTTGAACATATCGACGACCTTTTTGAACAACAAACCGAAGATACTGGTTTGCCTGAAGAGGGAAAAACCCAAAGGAATGCCCGTCCCGAAGCGGACCTTGCCATCCGGGAGATCGAATTTCGTAATGTGTCGTTTGCCTATTCTCCCGGATCACCCGACGTGCTGAAGAACGTTTCCTTTAAACTAAGAAAAGGCGACCGCCTGGCCCTGGTCGGCACCACCGGATCGGGAAAGTCGACCATCATCCGGTTGCTGACCAAAGCGTACACCGGCTACCGGGGCTCAATCACCATAGACGGGATGGAACTTCGTGACATCCCGCTGGCGCGGGTCAGGGAGAGCATGTCGGTGATGCAGCAGGATATTTTCATGTTCAATGATACGGTCGAATTCAACATTTCGCTGGGAAGGAAGGGCATCACCCGGAAAGATGTCCATGAGGCGGCATCCTTTGTTTTTGCCGGCCATTTCATTCAGAATCTGCCCGGCACCTACGATTACGTGATCCAGGGAGATGCCGGAAATCTTTCAAAGGGACAGGCCCAGCTTATCTCCTTTGCGCGGGCCATTTGCGGAAAACGGGAGCTGATCATCCTCGACGAAGCCACCAGCGCGGTCGACTCTCTTACCGAGCAATACATCCAGCGGGCCATTGAAAATATCTTTTCCACCCGCACCGTGATTGCCGTCGCTCACCGGCTCAGCACCATTAAAAACTCAGACGTGATCCTGGTGTTGGAGGACGGACAGATCATTGAACGGGGCAACCACCGCGAACTGATCCGGCAGGGCGGCAAATACGCCCAACTGGTACACCAGTTTGAAAAGGAGGACTGCGTGAGGGACTAATGTGCGTAGCAGTAAGGTATGACTAAACATTATATTTCCCCAATAATTCAGCAAATGTCCTTTTGGATAAGTTGGGCCAATTCAGCGGGCACATTTACATTAAACCCGGGTAAAAGCTGGTAATTCCTTTTTTTTCTTGATCCCGATCGTAATTTGTGTATAAATTTCTTTATTTTTGTGTATTAATATGTGTATATAATGATTAAGAGAACTAACATTGAAATTGAAGTTGACCTATTGCGGGAGGTGATGTCAATCACAAAATCCAGGACAATGAAAGATGCCATTCAAGCAGCCTTGAAGCATGTTATCAAATCAAACCGAAAAAAAGAATTACTTGATTTAAAAGGGAAAATTCGCTGGGAAGGTAATTTGGATGAAATGAGGCAAGCATGAAAGACCTTATGTTTGATACCAGTATCTGGATCGACTTCTTTAAAGGTGAACAAACAGATGAGGTCATACTGTTGACAGATTTCCTTGAAAATAATTTGCCTGTTTATACTTGTCCAACAATTATTCAAGAAGTTTTACAGGGTATCATAAATGAAACCCAATATCTGAAAGTAAAAGAAGACCTTTTGTCACTGGAGATTATCATTGCCGATCCTGTTGATGCAGCCATCGGAGCGGCTGATATTTACAGGGGGCTTAGAAAAAAGGGAATAACTATCAGAAAAAGCAATGACTGCCTCATTGCATATTATGCCAGGATAGCCGGTGTGGATATTGTTCATCACGACCGTGATTTTGATTTGATCCTGGAAAACAGTTAACCATAACAATCCAATCCGGTTGTTTCTCCTTCTTCAATCCCCGGACAAGCTGAAATTGATCCGTCAGCTAATACAGAGACCTGATCTCAAAATGGCTACTACCGGAAACGTTTTTTCAGAAAAATTTACTCTGTTCTTTTTGAAGTTCGCGCGGTTTGTCCTGCTTTTCGGGAGCCGCCTGATTTCCGGTTGAAGTTTTTCCCGTTGCGTCCGCCTTTTTTACGGGACGCCACCTTCCATTCGGGGCCGGGGCCGAGTTCAACGGGCATCGGGATCTTATAAACTTCCTGCCCGATGAGCTTCTCGATCTGCTCAAATTTATACATGTCGTCAGCGTTGATCAGGGTAAGGGCTACCCCCGTGGCGCTGGCGCGGGCCGTACGCCCTACGCGGTGTACATAATCCTCCGCATCGCCCGGCACATCGAAGTTGATCACCAGGTTAATATCTTTCACGTCGATCCCGCGGCTGAGCACGTCGGTAGCAACAAGGATCCGGATCTGCCGTGCCCGGAAGCGCATCAGCACCGACTCGCGCTCCTTCTGCTCCAGATCGGACGAAATCCCCACCGCATCCAGCTTTTTGCGCTGCAGCGAGTGGACGATTTGCGTGACCTTCTTTTTGGTGGAACTGAAGATCAGGATGCTCTGGCAGTCTTCCTTGTCGGCGATAAGGCTCTGGATGAGCGGGATCTTTTGTTCGTCAAAACAGACATATGCGGCCTGCAGCACACCTTCGGCAGGCTTGCTGATGGCCGTGCTGAATTCGACAGGATTGGTCAGGATCCTGGTGGCCAGCGCGCGGATTTTCGGTGGCATCGTGGCGCTGAACATCAGTGTCTGCCTTTTTTCGGGCAAATGACTGAAGATCCGGATAATATCATCATAGAAGCCAATGTCGAGCATCCGGTCGGCTTCGTCCAGGATCACATGCTGCACTTCATCCAGACGGGCGATATCATTGTCGATAAACGAAATCAGCTTTCCGGGGGTGGCCACGATAATGTCGACGCCACCCTCAAGTGCCTTCCGCTGTGCTTCCCATTCTTTGCCGTCTCCACCTCCGTAAAGGGAACAGGAACTGGTTCCGGCATAGTACGAAAAGCCCTGGATTTGTTGTTCGGTCTGAATGGCCAGCTCGCGGGTTGGAACAATCACCAGTGCCCGGGTTTTCCCCGATGGCAGGGCCGATATTTTTTCGATAACGGGCAGCATGAACGCGGCCGTTTTTCCGGTTCCGGTCTGCGCACAGGCGATCAGATCGTTGCCTTCAAGAATAATGGGGATGGTTTTTTCCTGGATCTCTGTTGCTTCGTCAAATGCCATATCATAAAGGGCATCCAGGATATCATCATGCAAATCAAATTCACTAAACTTCATATAACTCAATGGAATGGTCGTCTGTTTACCGGAATAGGAAGGTTTGCTTTTACAGACATGCCATTGCTGCTTTTATGCCGCAAAAGTAATCATTTTTTTTAATATAGACATGTTTTCGCTGTAAGTCAGAAACCTTGCATCTTAAGCTTAAGTTTTCTATTTTTGAGGAACACAAGTAAAACCAATGGAACTTATGAACCGAAAACTTCGCATGGGTATGGTCGGTGGCGGAGCCGGCGCCTTTATCGGAGCCGTTCACCGGATTGCCGCATTGATGGATAACCAGATCGAACTCGTTTGCGGCTGCTTCAGCAGTCAGCCGGAGAACTCCAAAGCCTCCGGACGGGCCTGTTTCCTTCCCGACGAGCGGGTCTACACCACCTATCAGGAGATGTTTCAAAAGGAAGCCGCTTTGCCCGCTGATCAGCGCATGGATTTCGTGTCGATCGTCACACCCAACCATTTGCACTTTGATCCGGCAGTGCAGGCGCTCAGTCACGGTTTTCACGTCGTTTTGGACAAACCGCTTACCTTTTCACTGGAGGAGGCACTTGAACTGAAAAAGAAGCTTCAGGAAACGGGACTCTGCCTGGCGTTGACGCATACCTACGCGGGATATCCGGCCGTAAAAGAAGCCCGGATGCGGGTCAGCCGCGGCGATTTGGGGCGGATCAGACGGATTTATGTGGAGTATCCGCAAGGCTGGCTTTCCGCAAAAGCGGAAGACGGCAACAACAAGCAGGCCGGTTGGCGGACCGACCCCAAGCGGTCGGGGAAAGCCGGCTGTATGGGCGATATCGGCACGCATGCCCATCATCTGGCAGAATACATCACCGGATTGAAAACCACCGAGATTTGCGCTGATCTGAATACGTTTGTGGGAGGAAGGCAGCTCGATGATGATGGTGCGGTCCTGCTCCGCTTTGAAAATGGCGCACAAGGTGTGCTGATGGCAAGCCAGATCGCGGTGGGTGAGGAGAATTCCTTGAAAATCAGGGTCTATGGTGAAAAGGGTGGCCTGGAGTGGCAGCAGATGGAACCAAACACCCTCTGGATGAAATGGACCGACCGTCCCGCGGAAATGCTCCGGGTTGGCAACGGTTACATGGGGAGTTCCGCCAAATTCAATACCCGCACCCCGGGAGGCCATCCGGAAGGCTATCTGGAGGCCTTTGCCAATATCTACAGAAACTTTGCTTTCACCTTGCGCGCGCGGATGAACGGCGACGAGCCCAACCCTGAAATGCTGGACTTTCCCGGCATCGAAGATGGTATCCGCGGGATGATGTTCATCGATGCCGTCGTGAAGTCGGGCTATGATGATTCGATCAAGTGGATCCCGTTTTAGCAGCGACGATCGTTATGAGCAGCAGGAAGAAATGCATCCTCCATGTTCCACGCTTTTACAATTAACTTATTTATATCCTTTTCATGACCAGACCTGTAACAATTTATACCGGACAGTGGGCAGACCTGCCACTGGAAACTATGTGCCGGAAAGCCAAAGAATTTGGCTATGACGGGCTCGAGCTTTGCTGCTGGGGCGATCATATAGAAGTAAACAAGGCCGATCAGGCTTATTGTGACCAAAAGAAGGCGCTGCTGGATCAGCACGGACTGAGTTTATTCACCATTTCGACCCACCTGGTGGGGCAATGTGTCTGTGATCCGATCGATGAACGCCACCGGGCGATCCTTCCCGACCATATCTGGGGTGACGGCGATCCGGAAGGGGTGCGGCAGCGGGCTGCGCAGGAGATCATTCAGACAGGGGTGACGGCCAGCCGCCTGGGTATCCGAAATGTGGTGGGTTTTACCGGCAGCCCCATCTGGCATATGCTGTATTCCTTCCCGGCAGTCAGTCAGGAACAGATTGACCGGGGTTATGCGGATTTCGCAAGGCGCTGGACCCCAATTCTGGATGAATACCAAAAGCTGGGCGTCCGCTATTGCCTGGAAGTGCATCCTACAGAGATTGCCTTTGATATTGCCACTGCCCGACGGGCACTGAAAGCGGTCAATAACCATCCCGCATTTGGCTTTAATTACGATCCCAGCCACCTGGGGTATCAGGGGGTGGATTACATCAAATTTATCTATGAGTTTGCCGATCGTATTTTTCACGTCCACATGAAGGATGTTCATTGGAGCGACCAGCCGATGGATATCGGCGTTTTTGGCGGGCATACCGAGTTCGGCGATAACCGGCGCTACTGGAATTTCCGCAGCCTGGGCCGGGGACGGATCGACTTTGAAGGCATCATCCGGGCATTGAACGATATTGGCTATGCCGGCCCTTTGTCGGTCGAGTGGGAAGACAGCGGGATGAACCGTGAGGCTGGGGCAACGGAAGCCTGCGATTTTGTCCGCTATGTTGATTTTGAACCTTCCGGCCTGGCCTTCGATAAGGCGATGAAAAAGTGAGTGGTAAATCGTAAGTGACAAGTCGTAAGACATTAGAACCAAGAACCAAGACTCAAGACAGACGGAGTTGTTAGCTGTGACCTTTTACCTATTGGCGACGGGTAGCCAGTTGCTGCTTGCAATTCAGCAATTTAACGATTTGAACAAGACCCGTCACCAGCCCAGGAAGAGCATGCCTGTGCCGCTTACCAGGATCACCAGGCCCGCGAGCAAATGGACGTAACGTTCCTGATTTCTGAACCGGATCAGGCTTGCTCCCTTATTCCCCAGGTAGACCAGCAGCATCATCGTTGAAATGGTGGCCAGCCCAAAAATGAGGGCGACAATGAACATCGACGAGACCTGGTGCTCGTAGGCCGGGAAAAGCAGCAGCGGAATAAGGACTTCACAGGGGCCGAACACAAAAATGAGGAAAAGGATCCAGGGGGTCAGTCGTGTGTTGTCGGCCTGTTTCTCCTCCATGGGGAGGTGGTGGATATCGCGGATTTTTTTCGGCATGAGGAATCGCGGAAGATGCGCATGATGGGAGTGCCTGAAGTATTTGTAAATCCCGTAGGCGGTGTAAGCCAGACCGAAGCCAAACAGCATCCAGGCCACGATCCCGCCGCGGAAAGCCTCGATAGACTCCAGCCGGTTAAGGCTGATGCCCAGCGCGATGCCGATCATCCCGATCAGAATGGAGCTTCCCACATGGCCGATTCCCGACACCAGGGTGATCCACATCGTCTTGTAGGGAGACCATTGCCGGGCCTTGCTAAGGACAATGAACGGCAGGTAATGATCGGGGCCCAGCACGGTGTGAATGAAGCCGAGCGAAGCGGCCGAGAGCGATAAAAGATACAGTTCATTCATGGGAATAATTTGTTTTAATGCCACATCATCATTTTGTTGCCGAAAATTATTATCATCAACCCGGGCGTTGCAGCGCAACATGCCCGTTTCAAGCGTTTAAAGTTTGTTGATCAGCGAAGCCTGACAGGCAGCGCCGAACCCGTTGTCTATATTGACCACACTGATCCCGCTGGCGCAGCTGTTGAGCATCGCCAACAGGGCTGAGAGGCCCTGGAAGTTTGCACCGTAACCAATGCTGGTGGGAACGCCGATCACGGGACGGTCTACCAGGCCGCCCACTACGCTGGCCAGCGCGCCTTCCATTCCGGCGACCACGATAACCACACGGGCTTCGCGGATCACGTCCAGGCGGTGAAAGAGCCTGTGTATCCCAGCAACGCCCACATCGTAGACGGTATTTACCTTATTGCCGAGGAACCTGGCCGTGACAACGGCTTCTTCCGCTACCGGCAGATCGGAGGTTCCGGCAGCGATGACAGTGATCGATCCCTTGCCGGGGCTGTCGTCCGCCTTTTTCAGATGGACGGTCCTTGCAAGAGGATGATAGCTTGCCGCGGGGATCACCTGCTGCAGCGCTTCTGCCATTTCCGGTGTGACGCGCGTTGCCAGAATGTCGATCCCTTTTTCCAGCAACCGCTGTGCAATGAGGCAGACCTGTTCGGTGGTTTTCCCGGAGGCATAGATCACTTCCGGAATGCCGGTCCGTCCCTTCCGGTCGGTATCGAGCGTGGCGAAGCCCATCTCTTCAATACCCCTGTCGGGCAACTGGTTCAGCGCTTCGGCGAGGTCGATCTCCCCAGATTTATATTTTTCAAGAATTTCCTTTGGACTCATCATCGTTTTGTAACAGGTAAAAAACAGCTCGTTCAATTTCCCGGAGGCTTACGCCATTGGCCAGGGCCAGTTGCCGGCAATCGTCCGACTCAGGCTTGGAACTGACCAGACGGCCGTTGCAGTAACTCTGCTTGACGCGAACAGGTCCGTAAGGAGTCGTGACGGTTAGCGATTCTCTGCGCAGCATGCTCTTTTTGACACGGTATTCGCGAATACCGATGGAGGTGCTGTGGTGAAAAACCATTGTCCTGAGCTGATCTGTCAGAGAAGCTTCGCAAAGCACCGACAGGACCACTGCCGGGCGCGACTTTTTCATGATGACCGGGGTGAGCCAGGCATCGGCCGCACCTGCCTGAAACAGACACTCCAGAAGATAATCGTAATGTTCCGGGTTCATGTCGTCAATGTTGCACTCAAGCACGACGGCCTCTTCGGTCGAAATATCCTTCATATCTGTTCCCTCGTCTTCACACAGGAACACCCGCAATACGTTCGGAACCTCCGTGTCGTAATAGCCAAGGCCGTAACCGGTTTTCAGGATCCGGAAACTGGCGGTTTCCATGAACTGATCGGCGGTGGCTGCCAGAATGGCTGCCCCCGTGGGGGTTGTCGCTTCGTAGTTCACAAGGCCGGTGCGTACGGGAATGTTCTTCAGGATCTCGGCCGTTGCCGGAGCAGGAACGGGCATGATGCCATGCGCGCATTTTACCGTGCCCCCGCCCAGTTGGACGGGCGAAGAATATATCCGGTCGGGCTTCAGATAGCCAATGCAGATGGCCGCGCCCACAATGTCGGCAATGGAGTCGAGCGCGCCTACTTCGTGAAAGTGGACATGCGTTTTAGGGATCTGGTGCACTTTGGCTTCCGCTTCGGCAATTTCGTTGAAGATCTTCAGCGACAATTGCTTCACTTCTTCCGAAAGTGTGCTTGATCCGACAATTTCTTCGATGTGGCGAAGGTGACGGTGCTTTTCGTTTTCCTGGTTTTCGATGACCACATTGGCTTTGGTCCCGGATATTCCGCGGCGCATATCCTTTTTGATCTCCAGGTGAAAACCCGGGATATTCAGTTTTTCCAATTCACTTTTCAGGTATTCCGGATCCACCCCGAGATCGATCAGCGCACCGAGATTCATATCTCCGCTGATGCCCGCAAAACAATCATAGTAGAGTATCTTCATTGTATCAAGCTGTTACCGTTCGCTGTTAGTAAATAGTCATCCTGCCGCCAGGAAACCTTTTCACCCGTTTCCGGCCTCCCGTGTTCCCGTTTTATTGCTTCACCTTTAGGCTTCTGTTCAGCTTTCCCGAAACCAGGCCTTCCCGGTCAATCTGAACGTCGCCGAAGCCTGCGGCTTTGATTTTATCGATTATCAGTTTTTCCAGGCCGAACAGTTTCGGCAGTTCTTCGTGCGTAACTTCCACTTTTCCATAACTGCCGTAATGACGCACCCTGACATCGCGGAATCCCATCTCGTTCAGAATATTTTCAGCTTCCTCTACCTGGCGCAGCTTTTCAAGGGTAATGGATTGGTTATAAGGAATTCTCGAGCTCAGACACGGACTGGCGGGCTTGTCCCAGTTAGGCAGTCCAAAATGGCGGGCTATTTGCCTGATCTCTTCCTTGGTGACCTGACAGTCAGCCATGGGGGCCAAAACTTTGTAGCGTTCGGCCGCCTGCAGGCCTGGCCGGTAATCGCCCAGATCATTGTAGTTGGTCCCGCTCAATACCTCAAAACCATCATATTTCTCCCGGATCGCCTGCAGGTCATGGAAAAGATGTTCTTTGCAGAAATAACAGCGGTTTTCCGGATTCTGATTGTAGCGGTCATCCGTCAGCTCCTCTGTTTTGATGACTTCCAGATGAATATCAAACTGATCACAAAAATCAAGAGCCAGCCTGAAATCTTTGCTTTTCAGACTCTCTGAATTGGAGATGACCCCGATGGCCCGCTCTTTTCCCTGAAATTTCCGGGCAAGGTAAAGTACCAGCGTGGAATCGATCCCGCCCGAAAAAGCAACGATCGATCCTTTTCTTTTGGAGAACCAGGCTTCCAACTGGTGAAGCCTGGCTTGTATCTGTTGACTCTGATCTGTCATATGATCCGGTTTTAATGCGTGAAGTTAGTAACAACTTTTATAAAAAACGTAATACGAATAACAAAAATAGTAAAATTCAGCTAAGTAACGGACAGGCAATTGTTAACGTTTTTAAATGGGGAGGGTAGGGCTGATTAAAGGCAAAGAGCTTAAATCGTGGTTCCTTTTTTATATCTTTGCGCGGTAAAACAAATACGTGTTCCTGATAACCACGTAAAAAACAAGGAAATGAAAAATACGATTAAGCGAGAGCAGAGACCAAACTTGTTTGAGGCTCTGCCGAGCGTGAGTAACTTGCGCGAAACGAAAAATACGATTAAGCGAGAGCAGAGACCAAACTTGTTTGAGGCTCTGCCGAGCGTGAGTAATTTGCGCGAAGCGAAAAATAAAGTGTCTGTTCTTTTTTTGTTTGCAGGGGTCCTTTTCGCTGCCTGTATGCTGATTGCAAATATTCTTGCATCGAAGATCGTGATGATTGGTTCCTGGTCTGCTCCGGCAGGTGTGATTGTTTTTCCCCTGGCCTATATTGTGAATGATGTCATCGCAGAGGTTTGGGGTTATGGCCGTGCCAGGCTGATCATTTGGGCCGGTTTTGGAGTGAACCTGCTGGCTGCGCTTTTTTACATGGCAGCTATCGCGCTTCCTCCGGCTCCCTATTACGAGGGGCAGGAAGCTTTCCGGATGATCCTGGGAAGTTCGGTGCGGATTGTATTTGCGAGTCTTACCGCCTATCTGGTGGGTTCATTCGTGAATGCT
>JBFXKJ010000047.1:0-21094 GCA_050173895.1 Mangrovibacterium sp.
TTTTCCCCTGGCCTATATTGTGAATGATGTCATCGCAGAGGTTTGGGGTTATGGCCGTGCCAGGCTGATCATTTGGGCCGGTTTTGGAGTGAACCTGCTGGCCGCGCTTTTTTACATGGCCGCTATCGCGCTTCCTCCGGCTCCCTATTACGAGGGGCAGGAAGCTTTCCGGATGATCCTGGGAAGTTCGGTGCGGATTGTATTTGCGAGTCTTACCGCCTATCTGGTGGGTTCATTCGTGAATGCTTTTATCATGAGCCGTTTTAAGTTGATGACAAAAGGAAGAGGATTTCCGCTGAGAGCCATTCTTTCGACCGTAGCGGGTGAGGGCATTGACTCCCTGATTTTCATCACCATCGCTTTCGCGGGGATTTTCCCGCCGGGGGTAATTCTGACCATGATTGTTACCCAGGCACTGATGAAAATTGCCTATGAAGCGGTGGTCCTTCCTGTGACGGCCCTGGTCGTGAAGAAGGTCAAGCGAATGGAAGGTGAAGATGTGTTTGACCATGATATTTCGTATAATCCATTTCATATAAAACAGATCTGATGGGAAGCGCTTTGGTTGTTTTTTCGGGAGGCCAGGACTCCACAACCTGTCTGTACTGGGCAAAGGAGAAGTTTGACATGGTGGAGGCAGTTTCGTTCGACTATGGACAACGACACCGGAAGGAGATTGAAACAGCCCGGCGGATTGCAGAAAAGGCCGGTATCGTTCATACTGTTCTGAAACTTGATCTTTCCCTTGCCGATAACGCATTGACGAACCCGGAAATCGAAGTGGAGCCGGAAAAGCCGGCAGGCCGCCCGCCGAATACGTTGGTGGAGGGACGCAATATGCTTTTTCTGACTTATTCGGCGATCTTTGCCAAATCCAGGGACATCCGGCATCTGGTTACCGGGGTGGGGCAGGCGGATTACAGCGGTTATCCCGATTGCCGGGACGAATTTATCCGTTCAATGAATCATACCCTGAACCTCTCGATGGCTTACACCTACCAGATACACACTCCCCTGATGTGGAAAACCAAGGAGCAGGTCTGGGAAATGGCCGATGATCTGAGGATATTCGACCTGGTGCGGAATGAAACGCTGACTTGCTATAACGGGATCGCGGGTGCCGGATGCGGCAATTGTCCGGCGTGCCGGCTCCGGCAAAAGGGATTGGAAAGTTATCTGCAACGGAGAGGGGAAAGAATACGGAAAACCGGGAAGACGCAAGAAATTGCCGGATTGGCTTCGGAAGTGAAATAAGATTAAACTGAATTTTTATGGACGATTTAAAACACCTGGGGAAAGAAACAGAATACCAGTTTTCGTACACGGCCGATGTGCTCGAAGCTTTCGACAATAAACACCCGGAGAACGATTATTGGGTGAAATTCAACAATCCGGAGTTTACCAGCCTTTGTCCGATCACCGGGCAGCCTGATTTTGCCACCATTTACATCAGCTATATGCCTGGGCCGAAGCTGGTTGAAAGTAAGTCGCTGAAGATCTATCTGTTCAGTTTCAGAAATCATGGGGCCTTTCATGAGGATTGCGTGAACATCATCATGAAAGATCTGATCCGCCTGATGAACCCGAAATACATTGAGGTATGGGGAAAATTTCTTCCAAGGGGCGGGCTGAGCATTGATCCGTACACAAATTACGGCAGCCCCGGCACCAGATATGAGGAAATGGCCTGGCACCGGTTGCAGAATCATGATATGAACCCTGAAAGAGTCGATAACCGGTAAATTTTCATTTTATGAGGACAATCCTGGGATACCTGCTGAGCCCTTTTTACCTGCTGTGGTTTTTGTTGATGATCGTGATCTTTCATCCCGTTCAGATGATATGCCGGCGTATTGGCGGTTATCCGCTCCGGAAAAAGTCGGTCGATGTATTGAATTTTTTTTTACTCTATGGACTGATAATAGTCGGTGTACGGATCCGTTTCCGCGGCTTTGACCGTTTGCCTCAGGGACGGCCTTTCATTATCGTGTCGAATCATCAAAGCCTGATGGATATTCCTCCGATTGTGTGGGGCTTCCGGAGGCATCATCCCAAGTTCGTCTCGAAAAAGGAATTGGGCAAAGGAATACCGAGTATTTCCTATAATTTACGTCACGGAGGGTCGGTGCTGATTGACCGGGAGAACGGGAGGCAGTCCATCCTGGAGATCTCCCGTTTAGGGAAGCATATTGAGGAAAAGTGCTATTGTGCCAGTATATTTCCGGAGGGGACGCGAAGTAAAAGCGGGATGGTGCGGCATTTTCAGCATCCCGGCATTGCCACACTGCTTCGATCGGCCCCCTCGGCCTGGGTGGTCCCCTTTGTGATTGATGGGAACAGCCGGCTGATAGGCAAGGGATATTATCCGCTTCGGTTCGGCACCCGCCTTACCTTTACGGTTCTTGATCCTGTTGATCCCGCAGGCCGCGACCCCAGGGAGCTCACCGAAGAGCTGGAAAGGAGAATAAAGGAAGTGCTGGGGCAGTCTTAAATTTGCTCCCATCCCTGCCGGTATGTATGGCGGACCCACTCTTCGACCGTTGGCGATGCAGGACGTGTAAGTTCTTTCCTTTCCAGGCGGGGATCTCCCTTTACGATTTCAAAGTTTTCTTCTGTCACGATCCTGAGCAGGTCATCATCGCCGATATTGGAGAAAAGCATCCGGTCGGCGTCCCAAAGTAATTTGCGTCCGAGGCTCTGCATCCTGACTGCCAGAACGCCCAGCAGGACCGTCTCGGTCAATGGTCCGGAGTAAACGAAGCCGGCAGTCGGTTCGACCCGGTTCCCGGGATCTTCCTTGCAGGCCCTGATCCAGTCTTGTTCATGCCCTCCTTCGAGAGGAGCATGGATCCGGCGGAGTATTCTTTCCGGTCCGGCAAAATGTTTCATTTCTGTCACAGGCAGCAGGACGGGGTTTGCGGCACCGGTTCCGCACATGATCTTTCCTTTTGATCCGTAGAAGATGCATCCTCCTGCCTCGTCTCCCATCATTTCGTTATCCGCAAGTTCATCCGGACGGGGAGGCTTCAACCCTCCGTCATACCAGTTCACGGTTACCGGAGGAAGGGATAACTTGGGAAGGTTGTCGCGTGCCGGAAACTCAAATGTCACGATCTCGGCATCGGGTGCACAGTCGAGCGTGACTGTTCCGGAACTGGCCTGGATGGCGGCCGGGTATTTCAGGTGCAGGGCCTTGAAGGCCGGATCGAGGATGTGGCAGCCCGTTTCTCCCAGGGTCCCGGTTCCATAATCCCACCAGGGGCGCCAGTTCCAGGGGTGGTAAATTTCATTATACGGACGATAGGAGGCGGGGCCTGTGAACAGTTCCCAATTGAGGGTTTTGGGGACCCTCATTTCTTTTTTAGGACGTTTTAGCGGGCGCGGACCAAACGAGCGGCTGGTCCAGGCATCCACCCGGGTTACTTCGCCAATCACACCGGTCCATATCCACTCACAGATTTCCCGGATCCCATTGCCGGAGTTTCCCTGAATGGCCATCTGTGTGGCTACTCCTGACCGGAGGGCTGTTGTTGCCAGAATACGCGATTCAAATACGGAATGGGTCAGCGGTGTCTCGAGGTAAACATGTTTGCCGAGCCTCATGGCTGTGAGCGCGGGAAGGGCGTGCGTGTGATCGGGTGTGGCGATCATAACGGCATCGATATTTTTTTCCTTCTCAAACAAAAGCCGGAAATCCGTATACCGGGGAACGGTATCCCATTCACGGAAAGAATTTCGCCCGGCATATTCTGCGTCGACATCACAAAGGGCAACGATGTTCTCCGTTTCCATTCGTTTGAGATTCAGATAGCCGGAACCGCCTACACCGATACCGGCGATATTCAGTTTATCGCTTGGCGGGCGATAACCCAGACCCGCGATCACATGGCTTGGGAGGACCGTGACTCCGGCAAGCGCCGTAACGGTTGTCCCAAGAAATTTTCTTCGTCCGGGAGAATGCTTTTCCATAGGCTGGCGGAGATGAAAAAGAAATAGCCGGATGAAAAGGTCTCATCCGGCTACTTTAAATATAGGATTAAGCAGGCATTTCCGGAAGGCTCCAGGGAGCGCGGTACGTATGCTTAATAAGTTCTGCTGCAAATTCTTTTGCGGGCATCGGATCGGTCCATGTTTTATCAAAAGTCGGGTGACCGTCGTGAATCCTGAAACCGTCATGGACTACGGTCTTGATGGTTTCATCATCTTTCAGGTTGGTGAATTGCATGGTTTCGCCATTCCATTCCAGTTCTTTGTTCAGTCCCTGCAGACGGACGGCCAATACACCCATTACGACCATTTCGTTGAATGGTCCGGCTTCGCTGAAGTCGGAAGCTGTCTTCACCCTGTTTTCTGCACTTTCCTTGCAGGCACGAACCCAATCCATTTCATGGCTGGTTTCAATGCGGCGGCGGAATTTAGGTGCATCCGGCTTGCGTCCCGACAGCAACCAGGGATCCCTGCCGTAGCAACCGCAAATGAGCGTGTCTTTCGTACCATGGAAGGCAACGTAGCCACCGGCATTATTCGGATCCTTTCCGGCGGGCCATCCTTTCGGAAGCATGGGTTTGATACCGCCGTCGTACCAGTATACTTCCACTTCGGGGAGCTTCACCTTCATTTTTTTCTGCGGCTTTCTTTCAGGGAAGGTCAGGCGGACGGACTGAGCTGTCGGTGCGCAATCGTTCAGCAATAAAGTGGAATTTCCCTGAACTTTCGTGGGATATCCTAATTCCAGCCCGGTGAATACGGGATGCAGGATGTGGCAGGCCATATCGCCCAGCGCACCTGTTCCGAAATCCCACCAGCCACGCCAGTTCCATGGATGATAAATTTCATTGAACGGACGCATCTTGGCCGGGCCAATGAACAGGTCCCAATCGAGTGTTTCGGGAACCCACTGGCCGTTTTCAGGCGTATTTAAACCCTGAGGCCAGATCGGACGGTCGGTGAACGAATCAACACGGCTCACTTCTCCGATTTCCCCGTTGGCAATCCACTCAATCACCTGGTTAACCCCTTCGCCTGAAGAACCCTGGTTACCCATCTGCGTGGCAACTTTGTGTTTGTCGGCCAGCTTCGTAAGGAGCCTTGATTCATATACGGTATGAGTCAGCGGTTTCTGCAGGTAAACATGTTTGCCCATGGTCATCGCGTGAGCAGCAGTGATGGCGTGCGTATGGTCGGCAGTGGCTATCACAACGGCATCGAACTGGTCGCCCATTTCATCGTACATCTTTCTCCAGTCCTTGTACTTCTTCGCTTTCGGGAAGTGCTCAAAAACACGGGCTGCATATTTCCAGTCTACATCACAAAGAGCCACGATGTTTTCCGATTCCAGATTTTTCAGGTTCGCGAATCCCATACCGCCAATACCGATCGCGGCAATGTTCAGCTTATCGCTCGGTGCCTTGTGCCCCAGACCCGCAATCACATTGCTGGGAAGAATGGTAATTCCTGCGGCAGCTGCAGCCGTAGTCCCCAGAAAGGACCTTCTGGAAAACCTGTTTGCCTTATTCGACATTTGTTCCATAGTTTAAAAAATTTTAATTTGATTTAGGTATCTTCTGATCATCGAAATGTGTAATTCCCGTTTCAGAAAAAACATCTAAAGATAAAACTATCCCTGTGATTGACAAAATGGTTTTTTCCATGCCTGCATTTTTTTGGGTTTTTCCTGCCGGTTCGGAGAAGAAATGATAAGCTGAGTCGATAAAAAGGCGTGTGTTTATAAGTTTTATCTATGTATAAATAAAGAAAATCGATTCAAACCACTTGAACAAGAGGCTTTTTATTTTGTCTTACTGCAAAGGAAAAAATCCTGATGAAGGAAAATTTTGGTATAATTAAATTTCTTAATATGAAGACGATTGGAGATAAATTCCCGGAGTTTAGAAAGACAGCAGTTGTTTCGCTGGAAAAAGGAAAAGAGTTTGATACCGTTAGTAACGGTACGATTGCAGGAAAGTGGAGTGTCATTTTTTGGTGGCCGAAAGATTTTACATTTGTATGTCCGACAGAGATCACAAGCTTCAATGATCATTATGAGCAGTTTCAGCAGTTAGATGCGGTAGTTCTTGGCGCTTCGACCGATTCGGAGTACGTACATCTGGCCTGGAGGAATATGCATGCCGGCCTGAAAGGTCTGAAATTTCCTATGATCGCCGACACTTCCAAATCGCTTGCTGAGGAATTAGGCATTCTTCAGGCCGACGAGAAGATCGCTTACCGGGCTACTTTTATTGTGGACCCTGAGGGTACGATCCGCTGGGTATGCGTGAATGATCTGGAGGTGGGCCGAAATGTGAGCGAAGTAATCCGGGTGCTTGAAGCATTGAAAACCGGTGCGCTGACGCCCTGCGACTGGGTTCCGGGGATGGCAACCTTATAACTGATGTGGAGGAAGTGGAAAATACAGAGAGGGTGTCCCTGCCGGGAACACCCTCTTTCTGATTCTGATCTGATGCGGATCGTCATCCGCTTAAAGCTTAAAAGTCTCCGTTTCCTCCAAAATCCATATCATTCCCGCCTTCCCGCTGTTCGGACCGGTCGGCTTTATAGTTGTTGATTTTATAGCTTAAGGTCAGCGTCAGGATACGGGGTTCGCGTTTAAACCGGCTGTAGGACTTGAAATTAGGTCCGAAGTTGGTCCCCTCAAATTTACCGGTCCCGAAAATGTCCATCAGGCTGACTGTGGCAGTCAGTTTCTTTTTCATCAGGTCCTGGCGATAGGAAGCATTGGTGAAAAGCATTCCTTTGCGGTCTCCCTGTGCAGAAATGGAGGGACCGCGGTACATGGCCATGAGCTGCAGGCGACTGTTGGACGAAAATTTAAAGATTGTATTCAACCGGCCGTCAATGTTGGTGCTTTCACGCTCAATGGTCTCCCCTCCCGACTGATCCTCGATCCGGTAATTGTAAACAGACAGACTGCTGTTGACCTGCATCCATTTGGTGGGGTTTATGTCGGCCATCAGTTCCGCTCCCAGCGAATAATCATGGTTCAGATTGACCGTTGATTCATAAAGGATCCCGTCATCTCCCAGGGAGTCGATATGTGTAATCAGGCCATTTGTGACGCGGTAAAATCCTTCGAGCGAGATAAATGAGGCGCCTGCTCTTTTAAGCAGCCCTAATTCCCAGGAGTTGGTATATTCAGGTTCAAGGGCTGGATTTCCTGTCCGGATGGAATAGCGGTCCCTGTATTCGGGAAAAGGATCCAGGTCCCTTCCCCGCGGCCGGTTGATCCTCCTGCTGTAGCTGGTCATCAGCTGGTAGTTTCCGGAAAGGTCGAGCGATAGATGTGCCGTAGGAAAGAAATCAAAACGGTCGAGCAGGTAGCTTTGGTCGGTTCGGGGCAGATAGGTTTCCCTTTTGGTATATTCTCCCCGTGCACCGAACATGTACTGAACCGGCCCCAGCTTGCTGGAGAGGGTCGTGTAAACGGAATGGATATCCCGTTTAAATTCCTGATAGTTACTGAACTGATCGTCACGTTCCCATTTTTGGGTGGTCTGGTTAAAGCGCTCGAGCAGATAGTCTTCGTCGGAGCGATCGAGCCGGCTCTGAAATCCTGCTTCCAGTTTTCCCGAACCGCCTAACGGGCGGGTATAGTCGGCCTGAAGCCGGTATTCGTTATCTGCTTCATCTTCCGTGGTACGAATCAGGATATTCTCCCCGTCCTGGATGAGCTCATAATTTGAATCAGCAAGATATTCATTTTCTTCATCGGTGTCGTCTCCGTTTCGGTGAGAATAATAGGCCAGGGCCTCCAGCTTATGCGTTCCTTCCTTATTGAATTTATGCTGAAGATTCAGGCTCCCGTTCACAAAATCGCCGGCCCGTTCGGAAGGGTCCCGTTCAACGGAATACCGGTCTGCGGATCCGGGTACAGTATACTGGTGGATCCGCGAATTTCCGCCGCCTTCAAAGCTGTAATACCCGTAATTGCCGATCATGCCGATGGTGGTTTTGTCTGAAAGGTAGTAGTCTACTCCTCCTTTCAGCTCATAACCGCTGCGCGAAAATCCCCGTTTCCCGTCCTTGATCAGGTACTCGGTGGTGTCACCGTCGTACGTCTCGCGTTGGCTGAAGTTCTCTCCATGGAAATTCCGGTCACTGATATCGGCTCCCAGGGTGAAATTAAATTTTTCGGTTTTCTTATTCAGGGTAAGATCGAGCTGTTGTTTGTTGTTGGTTCCGATCATGGCATTGATGATCCCGTTAATGCCGGCCTGTACATTTTTTTTCATCACCACATTGATAATTCCGGCCATCCCGTCAGGATCGTAGCGGGCTGAAGGATTGGTAATGATCTCGATGTTTTCGATTGCAGCAGCGGGAATTTGCTGCAGCGCATCACTGCCGGTTAAAACACTTGGCCGGCCGTCAATCAGCACGGTAAAACTCGATGATCCCCGCAGCGATACGTTCCCTTCAATATCAACCTGTACCGAAGGAGCATTCTCCAGCGCATCCACCGCCGTACCTCCGGCAGCATGGATATCCTGCGAAATGTTGATCACCTTTTTATCGACTTTGTACTCAACCCGTGGTTTTTGGGCAACCACTTCAACTTCATTGATCTTTTCAGACATAGGGTCAAGTTTGATGACCCCCAGATCGACTGATCCTGAGCCAGGGGTGATCTGAATATTATTGATCCTTATTTTGTTAAACCCGATGAAATTGGCCTCCACATAAAAACGGCCGGGCCTCAGATTGCCAATCCGGAACATTCCGTGAACATCGGTAATTCCGCCTGTCACCAGCGTTGAATCATTACTGTTAAAAACTGAGACATTGGCATATTCCATGGCTGTTCCTGTCTCCTTTTCCACCACTTTCCCCCTGATCGTGATTTTTGCGGGAGGATTTACCGGTTCCTCGGCCTGCGCACCTGCGGGCTGAGCCTTTACGCCCAGACCGGCAGTTAATAAAAGTACTGTTAGTAGCGTTCGCATTCTCATTTCTTATAATTTATCTGTTGTAAGACGTGGAAATCAGCAACGGGTTTAAATCGACTGCCCGGAATCTTGTTAATAATTGTAAACAGATGGCAGGCGAACCGGAACTGTCGTACGGTGCGCTTTCATTTGAAGTTTTTAACTTTCGTCATGATCAAAATGAGGATTTCATTCGATAACTTTCATCCGGAAAGCTTAAAAATGTTTATCTTTGGCTTAAATAGCAAAACTAATTTTTATCAACTTAAGTCTGTTAAAAAAGAAATTAAAAGATGAGAAAAGGAAATGATTTAGCAAGAGCAGCCCTGATGTTGCTGGCTCTTCCGGTTTGCCTGGTGGTAAGCTCATGCAACGGTGGAGAGAAGAAGGCAGAGGAGACCGGTCCGAAAAAAGACATTGGAATTCAGTTGTATTCGGTTCGGGATGATATGAAGACCAAGCCCGATTCAACCATTGCCAAACTTGGTGAAATTGGCTATACCTATGCCGAAGCCGCCGGGTATAACGACGGTAAATTCTATGGAATGGAGCCGGAGGCTTTTAAAGCTCTTCTGGAGAAAAACGGCATGACCATGAAGGGTTCGCATACCGGTCCGAATCTGCCGAAGGAAGGTGAATGGGACCAGGTCATGCAGTGGTGGGATACCTGCATTGCTGCGCACAAGGCCGCCGGTGTGGAGTGGATCGTTAAGCCTTCAATGGGCGGAGACGCATACCGCAGTCTGGATACGCTCAAATTGTATTGCGATTATTTCAACGCTGTGGGAGAAAAGTGTAATGCAGCAGGTATTCGTTTTGGCTACCATAATCATGCACACGAATTCGATACGGTTCTGGACAGCCAGATCGTTTATAACTACATGCTTGAAAATACCGATCCGGCCAAGGTCATGTACGAACTCGACCTGTACTGGATCATGAAGGGCGGGAAAAATGCGGTTGATTACTTTAACCAGTATCCCGGCCGTTTCGAAATTTACCACGTGAAAGATGAAAAAGAGCTGGGCGCCAGCGGAACAATGGATTTCAAAACTGCATTCGACATGGCCGAAAAAGCCGGTATGAAACATTATGTCGTTGAGGTTGAACGTTACGATTTTGAACCGATTGTCAGTGTTCAGAAGAGTTTTGAATACCTGAACAACGCGGAATTTGCGAAGTAAATGCGATAAAACAGACATGAATTGCCCCGACGGCGGAAAACCAGTCGGGGCTTTTTTTATGCTTTCTTTGTGCCAAATGAAGGGTCAATTTTCAGAAAGGCAGCAACAATAAAGCCAGGCACCGTACAGATCAAAACCCAGATAAAGAAATCCTGGTACCCGATCAGTTCCTGGACTTTTCCGCTCACCATTCCGGGGAGCATCATACCCAGGGCCATAAAGCCTGTGCAGAGCGCATAATGGGCTGTTTTGTGATCGCCCTGTGAGAGATAGATCATGTAGAGCATATAAGCCGTAAATCCGAAACCGTAACCGAACTGTTCCGCAATCACGCAGGATGTGATCACCGCCATGTTGGCAGGCTGCGCAAATGCAAGGTACACATAGACCAGATTCGGAACATTCATGGCCAGGACCATTGGCCACAACCACTTTCCTATACCGTGCCGGGCGACGGCAATTCCCCCCAGGATCCCGCCCAGGGTGAGGGCAATGATTCCCGCAACGCCGTAAATAAACCCGATGTCCTCCGTTGTAAGGCCCAATCCACCTTTGGAAGCCTCGTCCAGCATAAAGGGTGATGCCAGTTTAACCAATTGAGCTTCTCCCAGCCGGTAAACCAGGATAAACAGCAGGCCGGTGACGATGCCCTTCTTTTGGAAAAAAGAAAGAAAGGTTTCGCCGAAATCAGCCAGAACTTCCCGGATGTTCCCGCCTCTTTTCTCATCCGCCGGGGGATGAGGGAGGATCAGCATATGCCACAGAAAAAAGGCAATGAAAAGTGCTGCAAGGATGAAGAAGGTGATGCTCCACGCGACCGACAAGTTGGTGGAAGTGTTTTCGAGATATCCGGCCAGGATGACCAGCGGTCCCTGCCCTGCCAGCATAGCCAGACGGTAGAAGGTATTGCGGATACCCACAAAAAAAGCCTGCTGATGTTCGGAGAGCCCCAGCATGTAAAACCCATCGGCTGCAATATCGTGGGTGGCCGAGCTGAATGCCATCAGCCAGAGAAAGGCCAGGCTGTACTGGATAAAATTGCTTGCAGGAAGCGTGAATGCAACACCCGCCAGTCCGCCGCCGACCAGTAACTGCATGCTGATGATCCAAAACCGTTTGGTCCTCAGGCTGTCGATGAGCGGGCTCCAGATTGGCTTAATGACCCAGGGAAGATAAAGCCAACTGGTGTAGAGGGCAATGTCGGTATTCGACAAACCCAGTCGTTTGTACATGACTACCGAAACGGTCATGACTACTACATACGGAATTCCCTGTGCAAAATACAGGGAGGGGATCCAGGCCCAGGCATTGCGTGTAGTTGCTTTTTTCATCATTCAGGAGTTTTGCCGTCATACGAAGGGGAAATAGCTGTGTACTTCGGAAGGAAGCGCAGTCATTCATTGCATCGTTTGAACGGAAAGTTTAGTATAGTTTTTTCAGTTCTGTGTTTTTAAAGTAATGCGCCAGGATCTCCTGATAGGTGTATCCCTGTTCGCCCATCACGGCGGCGCCGATCTGGCACAGACCGGCCCCGTGTCCCCACCCCGCTCCGGTTAATACGAACTTTTGAGGAATTCCGTTTTGCACATCCGCATGATCAACCACAAAGGCCGAACTGTAAAGGTGCGAACTGGAGAGTGTCTTTCGTATTTCCAGTTCTTTCCCGATAACCAGAGTTCTTTTGGTTCCCGTAATCTTCAGTTTAATCATGCGGGCCGAATACCCCCGTTCAACAGCTTGCAGGCTGACGATCTCTCCAAAGTCAATTCCTGTCCTTCTCCGTATCAGCTCCGAAAGTTCTTTTTGGGAATACGTGACCAGCCAGCGGTAAAAATCGGATGTGGCCTGGTCAAAGTGGGGCAGTACCTGCGACAGGACTTTCTGATCGGCGGTGTTGCAAAAGGCGGCAGGAGCGGACCGGATCCACTTTTCGGCTTCCGCTTCAATCCGGAGGTCAGGCAGGGGGCCTTCCGTGCTGTTGTCCCTCACGCGAACCAGGTAGCTGTGGGGCCGCGGCTCCCAGATATATTCGAAATTCTCGGATATACCGCCGCAACATTTGGAGAAGCGGGCGTCACAGATCTCGTCATCGCCGTAAAGCACTTCGCCAAAGGTGTCATTTACCGCATCGTTTGCTTTGGTGCTGATGATCTTTGTGATGCCCTGGTAGCGCTGGCAATGATCGTCGGCGCATACGTCGAAATGCGCATGCTCTTCGCGGTCGTACCAGCGGATCAGCTCACCGGGGCCTTCGGATTTGGCCCCGCCCTGCGGCTGTTTGCTCCGCTCAATTTGCGCCAGCAGCCAGCTCCTGGAAATGACGGCATGTGCTTTTAGCAGTTCGGTCGAACTGGTGGCGCTCATTTCGGATGAAATAACCGAACGCAGGTAATCTTCGAGCGGAACGATGTTAATGGCGCGGACCTTTCCATCTTCAATAATCAGTTTCAAATCTCCTCTAAAAAGCTGTTCTTCCTGTTGTTCCCAATGAAATCCGATGCCAATGGTCACATTTTGAAGTGTAAAGGAGTCGTTCGCCAAGGCGGACCTGAAATTAAATTCGCCGGCCGTTTCACGAATCCCGTTGGTCAGTAAAATGGCACCATCGCAGACAGTGGCCAGGAATTGACGGTCGGCATTTTCGCCCGACCCGAAATCACCATGGAGCCTGAAACTGATTTCGGGGGCGGCCATGATGCCGACGTGGATAGTGGGTTGCCCGTTCATAGGGTTGATTTTATCGTTTGTTTTAACTGCTCAAAATCAGCGTCGTTTATAGTGACCTGATCATAGATATCGGCCAGGTCTTCCCGGCTCAGCTTATCGAAGTCTTCCTTGCGCGGTAAAACGGCCAGTCCGCCGAATTCGACCGACGCCGGGCTCATCACGATCTGTTTTGCTCCTTTTTCAAAGAACTGGCGGGGACGTTGACGATCGCGCGGAAAAATGGTGACTGTCCAGTTCCCGTTCTCAAAGCCTGTAAGGATATTCATCATCGGTTCTCCTTCCTGCCGGCGTTCTTCCAGAAGGTTTAGAATGATCGCAAAGCTCCGGACCAGCTCCGTTATGGATGCCGAACGCAGGCAAATGAACTTCCGGAGATACTCCTTTCCGGCCCATTGAACGGTGATGCCCTTGTCCTGGTACAACACTCCGCCGTAAAGCGCCGTGATTTTCTCCATCTCCCGTTCTGCCGGCATCACCTTTTTTGTTCCGGCCTGGAAGTGAAAATGATCAGGGGCAGAGGCCCCGCTTTGAGGGCCGTTGTAGAAGATGGTAAAGCCCGGCAGCTCCCGGCTCAACTGCAGCATGTCGCGGAAATAGGGTGCAATCCGTTGCGGGAGGTGTTCCTTCAGCGGAATGGTCAGATGTTTCGGAAAGATCGGGTAAGGATTCACCAGAATGGTATATTTGCCGTCAAGGTCAATTCCCTGCTGCTCCTTTGGGCGGTTCTTTTCGCATAAGAAACAGGGCCTTTCCCGAATTGAAACGTCATCGGTTTTTGCTGCCGACGAACGGATCCGCTCCGGATTAAACTGGGCCGTGATCTGAAATTCCCCAAACGGGTAATTTTTTGATTCAATTCTGGCCATTCCTGCCAGATTGTCGCGGAACAACGGCCAATCGCTCTTTTGCTGAGTGATGAGCCGGTGTACCTTTTCGGAAAGCGGAGGGTATGGCGCGGAGTTACTCATGGTTCACCGTTTCCGCATTCATCCTGATCCTTGCTGTGAGTTCGATCGTCCTCAGCTTATCTTTATATGCGTCATGGGCATTGACCTTCACGACATCGAGCCAGGCATCGGAATTATCTTCCCAACGGCGGCACAGGTAAATCGGTTCGTAAATACGTCCGATCTTCCATGTTCGGGAAATTGCCAGTCCGACCGCATAATCTTCTCCATAACTGGTATTGGGGAGCCGTACTTCCCTGATCACAGGGGTGTAAAATGCCCGCGGCGCTCCAAGACCATTGATCCGGAGTGCATTGTTCGGCCCGTTGTCGGGGCTCCACTCCTTATGATCGATCAATCCCGGCGGGATCGGATTGAGCATAAAGTCACACATTTGATACGATCCGATCACCATGGCGCATTTTTCTTCATGGAATTTGTCAATAACGCGTTGCAGGGTGAATGGGTCGGCATACAGGTCGTCGCTGTCGAGCTGAACGGCAAAACGTCCGCATTCAGCATGGAAGACAGCCTCGTTCCAGCAGCCTCCGATACCCAGATCGGTCCGTTCAGGAATGAGATGGATCAATCGGTTGTCGGTATATTGCCGCAGGAGGGCCGTTGTCTGGTCGGTCGAATGGTTGTCGACCACGATCAGGTTAAAAGGGAAGGTGGTTTCCTGCTTCAGCACCGAATCGACTGCATCCCGGATGGTCTTTTCCCGGTTCCGTACAGGGATCACAACCGTCGCTTCGATGGGGAAACTTCCGGAGAAGGATACTTCCCGGAAACCCGGCGCCAGAAATGCCCCGATCTTTTTCAGGTGAGCGGTACAGGCGGCTTCCATCTCGATTTGTCGGGCACGTGCGGAGGCACGCACATAGTCGAACAGTTTTTCTCCCGAGCGGCGGGTATCGGTTTCCCCGATCGTAAAGAGGTATTCCGGAATGTGCACCAGATCTCCCATACGGGAAGCCAGCAGCCGCAATGCATAAAAGCCGGCGTATTCCCAAGGCTCATTCGTTTCGGTCAGGTAGGCCTGCAACACGTCTTTCCGGAAAAGCAGCACGGGACCGAAGTTGAAGTCATCGCGCAGGCTTCCCCGCTGATAATCATTGACCGGATGATTGGTGGTTTTTCCTTCTTTGATTTCATTATAGTCCGCGTATACCATACTGGCTCCGGTAGCTGAGGCTACCTGGGACAGGCGTTCGATGGCAAATTGTCCGGTGTCGGCTGCACCGGCGTTTAAGGCGATCAGGGCAAAGTCGCCCAGGACATGCTGCGCGATTTGCCTGATATTTGCGACCGAAAGGGGGTTTTCCGAAACCAGTGTTTCAGCCTCATCAAAATGGCGCTCTTCCGGGCTGATGATATACAGGGATCCTGTCAAATCCGACAGCCGCAGCTTTTGGATCGTTTCCCTGACTTCTTCCTGCGTGCTGTATGCAACAAAACAATCTACTTTCATGGGGTTCGTCGTAAAATTGCCAAACTTCAACTTCAGATTAAATGCGCCGGATTCTCTCCGGCTGCTTCTTCTACCATTTTACTTTCAGCGGCTTTGATAACTTGCTTTCGTTATTCAGCCGGTCAAGCGCAGAAACCCTGAACTCGTATTTTTCTTCTTCCCCCTCACTCTTTTCCAGCCTGATCTGTTTGGCGCGGGTGATAAGAAGGATCGACCGCGGGTCGGCAGGATCGAAGGGCTCTCCTGCTTTGTTGCGGTAAACAACAAAACGAACGGGGCGGTCCATTTCTTTTTTGGTTTTATCGGCTTTCCATCGGATATCCTGCCCTCTTTGGCGGAGCCGTGCCGGCTTTTGCGGAGCTTTGCCGTCAATCCACTTCATAGGGGGAACGATCGCCGGATAGCGATACAAATCTTTTTGAAGGCTGTCCTGAAACCCCATCAGGTCCCGCTGCAGGTGTTTGGCACTGTAAAGGGCGCCTCCTTTGATGCCTTCAATTTGCCGCATCATCCGGATCTGCCGTGTCAGCTGATCGGCCTGTCTCCATTCCGGCACCGTTGAGTTCGCTTCGGCTTTGTACAGCGCCTGTCCGATATACAGATCCCGGTTAAAGCGGTTGTTGCTCCACCAGTGGCAAAGCAGTTCAAAGTTGACTGAGGGATGTCCTATTTGCCAGTATAATTGCGGAATAACATAGTCAATCCATCCGTTTTGCTGCCATTTCAGGATGTCAGCATATAACTGATCATAATTTGTAGTGCCGGCCATCGTGAGCGATCCACGCGGATCGTCGGCCATATTTCGCCATACTCCGAAAGGGCTGATGCCAAATTTCACCCAGGGTTTCGTTTTGCGGATTACCCGGGAGAGTAGCTGAATGGTTTCGTCTACATTGTTGCGTCGCCAATCCTCAATGGGCTTATTCTTAAATTTACCAGGGTGCTGATAAAACGTCTGGAGATCAGGGAAGGCTACTCCGGCGATCGGATAAGGATAGAAGTAGTCGTCGAAATGGATGGCATCGATATCGTAACGACTTACAATGTCGCGAACCACCTCTGCAATAAAGGCACGTGTTTCAGGAAGTCCGGGATTGAAATAGAGCTTATCGCCATAGTTAATAATCCACTCCGGGTGTTTAAAGGCGACATGGCTCGAAGCCAGGGGCTCATTTGAATGCTGTGCCACCCGGTAGGGATTGCACCACATGTGAAACTCCATGTTGCGCTGATGACATTGGTCAATCCAGAAGGCCAGCGGATCATATCCGGGGTCTCTTCCCGGTGTGCCGGTAAGATACCGGGACCAGGGTTCCAACTCAGACGGGTAAAAGGCATCCCCTGCCGGCCGACCCTGGAAAATCACCGCATTAATCCCGTTCTTCTGAAGCATATCAAGCATTGTGATGGCTTCCTGTTTTTGCTGGCCCGCGCCAAGGCCGGGGCGGGAAGGCCAGTCAATGTTGTTCACCGTGGCCACCCAGGCCGCACGGAATTCATATTTGGGAGGCGTTCCGGCAATTGCTGCAGAAGAAAGGAACAACAGCAGCAGAGTAAAAACTTTTAGTTGCATGGTTAAATTCGTATGAATATTTTTTTGCGGTACAAAATAAGCCCAATTATCCGGAACAGAACAGCAAACGAAGGACAAAAGCAAAGATTTGTTTATCTTTCCGGCCCATGGGACAAGCAACTCCTGATAAATAGCCGCAGCGGGCATCCACATATTTTCAGCTTCCCGGATTATTGACAGCGATCATCAAAAGGATAGTCAGGCCTCTTAATACATCGGGCACGACCAGGCGATTTCGTTGTTCAGGCATTATATGGAGCTTTTCAGGGATAATAACGGACAAAGGCTTCCATGGCTTCATATTCGGCCATGCCCAACTGGTTGTAAAGAATTGCAGTGGCATGATTGCGGTCTTCCGCACGCTGCCAGAACTCCCGGGCGTCATCTCCCATAAACATGGCCCCTTCTTTTTGGGACTGGTGTCGGAAGATCGCTTCCCTCTTTTTATAGAGTTCGTCGGGGCTGATCGGAACGGCCATTTCGATCTCATCAATGTCCCATTCATGCCAGGCCCCGCGATAAAGCCACAGCCAGCAATCTTTCATCCAGTCATCTTCTTTCACTTCCTCCATGGCATAGAGAATGGCGTCAAGGCAGACCCGGTGCGTGCCGTGCGGATCAGACAGATCGCCGGCAGCAAAAATCTGATGAGGCTTAATCTCCCGCAGAAAATTTTGGATGATCTCCACATCTTCCAAACCAACCGGTTTCTTCTGGACCTCGCCTGTCTCGTAAAAAGGAAGGTCTAAAAAATGAATATTCTCCAGGGCAACCCCCGCATAAAGGCAGGCCGCCTTGGCTTCCATCCTGCGGATAAGGCTTTTGACCTTCAGCACGTCGGGAATGTCTTTCTGCCCTTCCTTTTTGTTTCTGAGGAAAGCGGTCGTCTTCTCGTACTGTTCTCTTTGTTTTTCGTTGCCCGGATCATAATAGCCCGTATAGGAATTGTGGAAGGAAATAAACCTGTTCGCATATTCGTCCGATACGGCGATACTTCCTGAAACCTGATAGGCAACATGGACTTCGTGCCCTTGCTCTACCAGCCTGATCAGGGTCCCGCCCATGGAGATCACGTCATCGTCGGGATGGGGACTGAAAATAATCACCCGTTTTTTCCCGGGCGACTTCCGTTCGGGCCGATAGGTGTCGTCTGCGTTGGGTTTTCCTCCGGGCCATCCGGTAATGGTGTGCTGAAGGTCGTTGAATACCTTAATATTGATCCCATAGGCCGAGCCTTTTCCTGAAATCAGTTCGCTGAGGCCATTCGTGATATAGTCGTTGTTGGTCAGCTTTAAAATTGACTTTCCTGTTTGCTGACAAAGCCAGACCACCGCTTTCAGCACCATCTTATCGGAATTCCAGTCGCAGGTGTCGACCAGCCAGGGAGTCTTCACTCTGGTGAGCTGCATTGCCGCCCCCATGTCCAGGTAAATAGTGGCATTCGGATGTAACTGAAGGTAACTGGCGGGTACCTGTTCCGACACGGGTCCTTCAATGGTCTTTTTCAGAATGTCGGCTTTTGCTTCGCCAAAGCCCAGCAAAATCACCCGTTTTGCCTTCATGATGTTGTCAATCCCCATCGTGATGGCCCGGGGCGGTACATGAATGATCCCTCCGAACTTCTTTGCCACATCCTGTTTTGTGGAGGTGTCCATTACCACCAGCCGGGTTTTTGAATTAACCTGAGACCCAGGTTCATTGAATCCAATGACCCCGTTTCTTCCTATGCCCAGAATTTGGATATCAATCCCTCCCAATTCCTGGATCTTTTTATCATATTCCCTGCAAAACTGATAAACCTCGCCAATGGGCAGGTCGCCCCGCGGGATGAAAATATGCTCAGGTAAAATATCAATATGCTGAAACAGATGCTTGTACATGTATGTGTGGTAGGAATGGATCGATTCGGGCTCCATCGGATAATACTCATCCACATTGAAGGTGATCACATTTTTGAAGCTCAATCCTTCCTGGCGGTGCATCCGGATCAGCTCCTGATAAATTCCGTTAGGCGTTGAGCCCGTCGGAAGTCCCAGCACACAGTACTTCCCCTGGCGTTGTTTTTCCCTGATCTCCATTGCAATCTCATTTGCAGCATGAGCAGATCCTTCTTCTGACTCTTCGTAAATGTCGGTCGGTATTTTTTCGTATTTCGTTAATACATCCAGATGTGCCAGATTCTTCGGCTTCTGATAGGCCATTCTCCGGAACAGCGGGTTATTGGAAGCTAATTTTTTCTGTAAGTCCATACCAGCTTTTTTAAATTTAATCCCACTTCAAATATACGTATTTAAACTATTTCCCAAAATAATTTGTCATACATCTTACATGTAGTTGCCCTCTCTGACGGCGTTCAGGTTCTAAAATTAACGCCAACAATCGACATTAACAAGCCGGTGGGGATGAAAAAAATATCCGGAGGAAAGCCGGACAAATAAAAGTAAAAAATACTTTAATTATTGAATTTGGTTCGTTGGGTTGTATTTGAAATTTTGATATATTTGCTCCGTAGAAGTATTTGTACGATAGCTTTCTCAGCCGTGCAAATATTTTAAATCAGACTGCAGGCCGGACTGATGTTCCGGCAAGCTCATGGTTTAATAGGTTTAGTTGGTTTAGGTTAGTTTTTCCGGGAAACCGGGACGGAAAAGGCAGTCAGAGGACTGCCTTTCCTTTGATTATTAGTCCGGTGCATCGTGAACCCGAATTCCAATCAGGGATGCTGGATTTTTTCCGTATTTTCGGCTTTGATCCGTTTTAGGAAGGAACGCTGAAGCTTTGTCTCTACGGCAGCGAACGATATTGACGCTGGTGCGTAAGCTGCGGTTGGATGCAGTTAAAATTCAAGTTGCATCTCGAAGTCGACGGGGACCGCTTGGTCTCTTTGTTTGCCCGGAGTCCAGCTTTCCATTCCCTTAAGAATAGTGATCATCGCCTCTGCGGCTTCGGGTGTGGTGGTATTGACAACGCGTATGTTTGTTACTTTACCGCTTGTGTCAATCGTAAAATCAACCGTAGCCTTGCCTTGCAGATTTGGATTTTTCGCTTTTAATTCGGTTTGATGTTTTTTGACATATTGCCCCAGTCCGCGATGGCCGCCCGGATAGAAGGGCATCTCTTCAACATAGAGAAATTTTTCAGGTTTACCTGGTGGTACGGCCTGTGGAGCCGGCGGCGGGGGCGGAGAGGGCATTTCCTTTTCGAGGAACATGCTTTTGGTGTCGATGCCGATTATTTCGCGCTCCATCTTGAAATTCCACGAACGGCCTTTCCCGGGGGTGACCTGTGCAACGATTGTCCGCAGGCCGACATAAGAGATGACGATCTCGTTATGCCGGAGATCGGGAAACTCCAGTGAAAAGTTTCCCTGTTCGTCAGTGACTGTTCCCGTAGTTGTACCTCTGATGACGATATGGGCGCCCGATACCGGATTATCCGATTCATTCACAACTCTGCCGGCAATCATCCGGTTCAGGTCAGGTCCGGCGGTCAGCAAATCGGTCGCCGGCTGTTTGCCGGCCTGGTTCGTCTGATATTCCGGCTCGGCGAATGCCGTAAGTAAAATGCCCAGCAGGGGCACTGCCCAAAATATTCTGAAAAGTTTTCTTTTTGACGTTTTTTGTTTGTTTATCATCTTTAAACGGTTTGGGCCGTGGGCAAATGACAGATGATTGGTCAGTCCAATTACCTGCATGCCCATCAGCTGGTTGACTAATAGCGCCTGATACCTGACGGGTGAATGTCCCAGGGATAATACGCCTTCATCGGCCAGGAATTCATGGTTTTGCTTCATCGCATGTTCAAAGAACCAAATGAATGGGTTGAACCAAAAGAGCACTGTTAACAGTTCTATGAAGAGCAGGTCGATCCAGCGCCGCTCACGGATGTGCACTTTTTCGTGAGCCAGGATGGCACTTAGCCCGCACTGCCGGTGGATTTCAGAATGAATGAAAATATGATTAAAAAAAGAAAACGGCATGGAGAAAGTGGTATTTTCATGAATATAACAGTCCGTTGTCCTGCTGGTCACCGAACGTCGGATTGTCAGCATGATTTGAATGGTTTGGATCAACAACCGGAGCAGAAAAAAAGACAGCCCGGAAAAATAAATAATGGTTAGGAGCCACATCCGGGGAAAGTTTGAATCGTTATCAGGAATGCCCTCCGGAATTCTGTCTCCATTTTTACCATCAAGCAACGGCCTCAGAAAAGGGGTATCAGATCCGCTTGCCACCACATCGTAACGGATG
>JBFXKJ010000048.1:0-20516 GCA_050173895.1 Mangrovibacterium sp.
GCGATCCGGAGATGCCTCTACAAGGGCCACCACCCGGGCCTCCGCATAATTTTTTCGCTTTCTGGTAACCTGCAGATTAACCACATCGCCCGGAATCACATGCGGGGCAAATATGACCATCCCGTCGATGCGGGCAATTGCTTTCCCTTCGGCCCCAATGTCGCTGATCCGTACATTTTCAAAAAAAGGCTTGTTTTTGCGGCTTCTTCCCATCCTTTTAAATTTGTGCAAAAATAGGAAAATGAACGGAAAAGATTCTGCTATCTTTGCACTTCAAAATTTTTGGTATGATTTCGGTTGATCAGTTGGTTGTTAGTTTTGGCGGATTTGATTTGTTGAAGGGAATTTCATTCCTGGTCACTCCCAAGGACCGGATCGGGCTTGTTGGAAAAAACGGCGCCGGAAAATCGACTTTGCTCAAAATCCTCGCCGGCCTTCAGCAACCGACAACCGGCGCGGTGTCGTGCCCCAAAGACCTCCGGATAGGATATCTTCCCCAACACATGGCCGTGACCGATACCCGCAGCGTGTTCGAGGAAACACGCGGGGCGTTTGATGAAATCCTGGACATGAAGAAAGAGATTGACCGGATCGGCCATGAGATCGCCGTGCGCGAAGATTACGAATCGGATGATTACCTGAACCTGCTCAACAGACTGACCGAACTCAACGACCGCTTTCAGATAGCCGGAGGCGTCAATATGGAAGCGGAGATCGAGTTGACGCTCAAAGGACTGGGCTTTGAAAGGACCGACTTCGAAAGGCAGACTTCCGAATTCAGCGGCGGCTGGCGAATGCGGATCGAACTGGCCAAGATCCTTTTGAAAAAACCCGACATTTTTCTGCTTGACGAACCCACCAATCATCTGGATATTGAATCCATTCAATGGCTTGAAGAACTGCTCAGGGGATATAACGGTGCGGTCGTGCTGATTTCGCACGATAAAGCCTTTCTGAACAATGTGACAAACCGGACGATCGAGATCTCGCTCGGACAGATCTATGACTTTAAAGCCAATTACGACCGGTATCTTGAGCTGAGAAAGGAGCAGCGGGAAACTCAACTGGCGGCCTACCGTAACCAGCAGAAAATGATCGAGGATACGGAGCAGTTTATTGAACGCTTCCGCTATAAGGCCACCAAGGCAGTGCAGGTACAGTCGAGGACCAAAATGCTGGAGAAGCTGGAACGTATCGAGATCGACGAAGAGGACAACACCCGTCTGAACATCCGTTTTTCCCCCGCAGTGCGCTCCGGCACAGTGGTGGTCGATTGTAAGCACCTGTCTAAAAGCTACGGAAGCCTGCGTGTACTGGATGATATTCACCTGACCATTGAAAGGGGAGAGAAGGTGGCTTTCGTGGGAAAAAACGGAGAAGGTAAGACTACCCTGGCCAGGATTATTATCAATGATCTGGATCATAAGGGGGAAATGAAAACGGGACATAACGTCCGCATCGGATATTTTGCACAGAACCAGGCCCAGCGGCTGGATGAAAACCTGACCGTCCTGGAAACGGTCGACCAGATTGCTGTGGGAGAGGTCCGGACGAAAATACGTGACATTCTTGGAGCTTTTATGTTTTCAGGCGACGAGGTCGAAAAAAAGGTGAAAGTGCTCTCGGGCGGCGAGCGTACCCGGCTGGCCATGATCCGCCTCATGCTCGAGCCGGTGAACTTTCTGGTGCTTGACGAACCGACCAACCACCTGGACATGCGCTCAAAAGAAAGACTGAAGCAGGCCCTGATCGATTACGACGGGACGGTGCTGGTGGTGTCGCACGACCGGGAATTTCTGGACGGACTGGTCAATTGTGTCTATGAATTCAAAAACAAAAAGATCAGGCAGCATCTGGGAGGGATCTATGATTTCCTGAATAAAAAGAAAATGGAGTCACTGCGGGAACTGGAGCAAAAAAGCAAACCGGCAGCCTCTGAACTTTCAACAGGCAAAACCCCCGACGATGTGCCGGCCCGTGTCAGTTATGAGGAGCGAAAAGAGATCAACAAAAACATTTCCAGGATGGAAAAAAACATTGCCCGCTCGGAAGACGAAATTACCCGCCTTGAAAAAGAAATCGGGGAAACAGACCGGGTCATGTCAAATCCTGAATGGACTGCTGATCAGTCTCTCTTCGAACAATACGAACTCCTGAAGGTCAGCCTGAAAAAGCTGACAGAAGAATGGGAAAAGCAGAATGCTGAATATGAAGAGTTGATCAAACAAAGAAACTGGTAACTGAATTCGGTTAAAAGGAAAAATGGAACAACAAGCACGAAAGAGAAATGACGATCTGATCTTCGGCATCCGTGCCGTGATGGAGGCCATCAAGTCAGGTAAGGACATCGATAAGGTCCTCCTGAAGAAAGACCCCGGAGGGGAATTGTACCGCGATCTGTTTGAGCTGATCCGGGCACACCGGATCCCGTACCAGTTTGTACCCGTGGAAAAGATCAACCGGATTACCCGGAAAAACCATCAGGGAGTGATCGCCTTCATTTCGCCGGTAACGTTTTACGACATTGAAAACTTTCTTCCCTCGCTTTTTGAAGCAGGTAAAAACCCCTTTATCCTTGTGCTGGACGAAGTTACCGACGTGCGGAATTTCGGCGCTATCGTGCGCACAGCCGAATGCGCCGGCGTGGACGCAGTCCTGATCCCGGAAAAAGGATCGGCAGCCATCAATGCCGATGCGGTAAAGACCTCGGCCGGTGCTTTACACCTGGTGCCGGTATGCCGGACGGCCGATCTCAGGAAAACACTTCAGTTTTTGCAACAGTCAGGACTGCGTCTGATTGCCGCGACCGAAAAATCTGAAAACGACTACAGCAAGGGAAATTACCAGGGGCCTGTGGCCCTGATCATGGGATCGGAAGAGTCAGGGATTGACCCGCGGATCCTTGCCCTTGCCGACGAACGCGTGAAAATTCCCATCCTGGGACAGATCCAGTCGCTGAATGTATCGGTTGCGGCAGGACTGCTCGTTTATGAAGTCGTTCGTCAGCGACCCGCTTCCGCTAAAGAATGATAGGAACCTGGCGCTTGAAAGTTTCTTCGAGCGATATAAACGTTTCCGTACTGGATACGCCGGGGATTTTTTGAATCCGCTCGCTGAGGATCTTTTTCAGATGCTCGTTGTCGCGCGCATATACTTTGACAAATACCGCGTAAGCGCCGGTTGTATAATGGCATTCCACGATTTCTTCAATATCGTTCAGCCGGCTGGCCACACTTTCATAAAAACTGCCTTTTTCAAGGAATACCCCAACATATGTGCAGGTTTTGTAATCGACCTTTTTCGGATCAATGTGATAACCCGAACCCGTGATCACTTCCATTTCGATCATACGGTTTACCCGCTGATGGACAGCCGCCCTGGATACTCCGACCTCAGTGGCAACATCTTTAAAAGGAATCCTGGCGTTCTTCGTAATGATGTCGAGGATATGCAGGTCGATCTGATCCAGATTATTTCGTAAGGTCATTGTTTTATTTTTTACCTGCGCTAAAGTAATGAATTTTTAACAAATAGAAAAAGACCTGATAACCATATCAAAAGATGAACTCAGAGCGTTGCATGCATTTCCCCGGAAGCGTCTAAGTTATTTATTTTATTCCAAAAAGGTATTTTAATTTCTTCTTTGATAAAAAATTGATATTTTTGTGGAGAAAATAATGTCAATATGTTATTAAAAGCAAACATATTCTGACGTAGTAGTAAATTTTATAATTGTTGTGTCATGAAGAACGGAAGAGCGCGGTGGGCGGCAATCCTTTTTTTACTGATTGCAGTAAGTTTGGGCGGGGTTTTTATGCCCGCCGGTTCCCCTCAGAAACCTGATCCTGCCATAAACACAGGGGATGTGGCATGGCTGTTGACAGCCACGGCGATGGTTTTGCTGATGACCCCCGGACTGGCCTTTTTTTATGGGGGGATGGTTCATCCAAGGAATATCATATCCACTATTTTGCAGAGCTTTGTAGCCATGGGGATCGTCAGTGTGGTTTGGGTAATCGTCGGCTTCAGTCTCGCCTTTGGAGACAGTATTGGCCCGGAGGGTTTTGGGGTGATCGGAAATCCGGGGACCTATTTCATGTTCAGGGGGGTGAATGGTGCTGCAAATCCGGAGCTAAGTCCGACGATCCCTCTGGCACTGTTTGCGATGTTTCAGCTGAAATTTGCGATTATCACCCCGGCGCTGATTACAGGTTCCTTTGCCGGGCGTGTCCGGTTCCGGGCTTACATGTTGTTCATGGTTCTTTTCACGCTTTTTATTTATGCGCCGCTCTGTCACTGGACATGGCATCCTAACGGATTTCTCCGCAACTGGGGAGTGCTTGATTTTGCCGGAGGGACGGTCGTCCATATGTCGGCGGGCTTTGCAGCCCTGGCAGGTGCTATTTTTTTGGGTAAGCGGGAAGACTTTGGGAAGGAGATCAAGCCGGCCAACATTCCCTATGTCCTGCTTGGTGCCGGAATGCTTTGGTTTGGCTGGTTTGGCTTTAACGCAGGTTCGGCGCTGGCAGCCAATTCGACCGCCGCACTGGCTTTGATGAATACCAATACGGCCTCGGCTGCAGCCATGCTGGCCTACTTGTTTTACGACATGGCCAAGGGTAAAAAGCCTTCCGGAATGGGTGCCGCCATCGGCCTGGTCGTCGGGCTGGTCGCGATTACCCCTGCAGCAGGCTTTGTCAGCGTGGGATCCAGTATTTTTATCGGGGTGGCTGCCGCCATTGTCAGTAATTATGCCATCGCCCTTCGTTCCCGCACCAAGCTGGACGATACCCTCGATGTGTTTCCTGCCCATGGGATGGGCGGTATCGTGGGAATGCTCCTTACTGCTGTCTTTGCACAAAATGTCGGACTGCTCTATGGCGAAACAAAAACTTTTCTGTATCATCTGCTCGCGCTGGTCATTGTCGGTGTGTTTACATTCGGAGGATCCATGCTGATGTATAAAATCACCGACATGATCGTCCGGATGCGGATATCGCCCAAGGGGGAAAAGATCGGACTGGACATCAGCCAGCATCAGGAAAGTTATGACTTCGAATATAAATCCAGCGAAGTAGCGACAGCCTGAGCATCCGCGTATAAAGATAAAAAGAGAGCGTTCCATACTTTCAAAACGCTCTCTTTTTATCTTTTAAGCCTGCTTTAAAAATTCTTTTATCCGGAGGGCTTGTTTCAGAGCAGCCTCTTTACCGGATGTCTGTCTTTTATTTGATCGGAACCTGCCTTTTAAAATCCATTCCAAGTGAAATAAACGTTTCCGTGCGGGCAACGCCTTCTATCTCCTGTAACTCCTCATCGATAATCCTTTTCAGGTGCTTGTTTGTTTTGGTCTGAACCTTTATGAAAATAGCGTATTGCCCTGTTGTATAATGACATTCCACGATCTCGGGAATTTTCATTAAGGCTTCTGCAACCTGGTTGTGATACTTGGCCTTATCCAGGTAAATGCCCATGTATGCACAGGTATTATATCCCAATTTGGACGGATTAACGATAAATTCGCTCCCCGATACCACTCCCAGGTTCAGTAGCCGCTGAACCCTCTGGTGAATAGCGGCTCCTGAAACCCCGCATTCGCGGGCTACTTCAAGAAACGGAATACGTGCATTTCTGGTGATAAGCTTAAGAATTTTTTCATCAAGTTCATCGATTTGCGGCAGCGGTTCAATATAGTCCTGATTCATCATATTGGTAACAATTTTTTCCTATTTAAATTGACAAATAAAGGTATAAAATTGCGACAATTATTAAAAATGCTTGTTTCTATACCTTTCTTTTGAAAAAATACCGGTCTTTTTTTCTTTGAATTGATATATTTTCAGATCCCTTCCGGCCAGCAAATGTAGAATATTTTTTTATATTTCTCAATGACCAAATCGGATGATACCGGATAATTTATATCAGGATTGCTTCCATTGGCGGGACAAGTTTATTTTTCTTTTATCCCGGCCGTGTACCTGTAACCAAAGGCAGAAATACGGACCTGTTCGCAGGCCCGGTTCATCGCTGTTTGTGTTTTGCAGAATCGTGTTCATTTCATTAAATTTATCGGATGGTCGGCAAGGTATTCCGGACCCTGAAATCCCTGGTGAAGGTCATGCCTGCGACAGCGTGTTTGGATAAATTAAATTGAAACGGGACCTATGTATAAGCGGATTTCTCTTTTTGCGGTGCTGCTGGGGATGCAGGTATTGCTTTTTGCCGGGACGCCCCCACAAGTCTTCGTCAGCGACTCTGCCCTTCGGGTTGATTACCTGTTGACCGGAACGGATACAACGGCGGAAGTTCTTTTTGGCCAAATCAAAAAGGAGCCGGCTTATGGCGGCTCGCCTGAAAAGTTAACAAGTCAGCCTGATTACGGTACATACCGGTACCGTCTGTATGAGCGCAGCACGGGTAAGCTGATATTTTCCCGCGGGTTTTGCCCTTTGTTCCAGGAATGGCAGACAACCGGGGAGGCAAAAAAAATGAAACGGAGCTTCTATCAGGTTGCCCGTCTTCCTTATCCGCGGGTTCAGGTGAAATTTACGGTTGAACAACGAAAAAAAGATGGAAGCTTCGGGACGATTGCATCGCTTGACATTGATCCGGACGATTATTTTATCTTAAATGAGGTGCCTTCGTCCGGTCAGGTGGTGCAGATTCTTCAAAACGGTCCGCCATCGGCCAGGGTGGATATCGTCTTTCTGCCTGAAGGATACAGGCAGGAGGAAATGAACAAATTCATCGGGGATGTGAACCGGATGGCAGGCTATTTGTTTGCTGCTGATCCGTTCTCTCAACGAAAGCAGGATTTTAATCTGTACGCCGTGAAGGTACCTTCGGCCGAGTCGGGAACCGACGTGCCGGGGGAACGAATCTACCGGAATACGGCTTTTAACTCCACATTTTACACCTTTGATATAGCACGTTACCTGACTTCTTCCGACATGAAAAGCATTCATGATGCCGCTTCGGCAGTACCGTTTGATCACATTGTGTTACTGGTGAACAGTGACCGGTACGGAGGAGGAGGTTTTTATAATTTTCTGACTGTCACTACGGCCGGTCATTCGCTGACACCCCAGGTGCTGGTGCATGAATTCGGTCATGCTTTTGCCGGTCTGGCCGATGAATATTATACTTCTGATGTGGCTTATGAAGAATATTACCGGCTGGATGTGGAACCCTGGGAGCCCAACATCACTACCCTGGTCGAATTTGACCGTAAGTGGAAATCCATGCTGCATAAAAAAACGCCTGTTCCCACTCCCCGGAACGAATTGTTCGCCCATACCCTGGGTGTGTTTGAAGGAGGAGGATATGTGGCGAAGGGTATCTACAGTCCCATGATGGATTGCCGGATGAAGAGCAATGCTGCTCCCGGCTTTTGTCCGGTCTGTAAACAGGCGATCCTGGAAGCAATCGACCGGCACTGCCGCTGACAACGATGCGGAGGGATCACGATGTTGCCGGATGATCTTGTTCCGGAACTTTGTACCATTTGTTTACCGGCCGGGGAGGAATGTAAACAGAAAGGTACTGCATCGCCTCTTCGCTGCTGCGGACAACGGCGTACAGTTCCCGGTAAGTTTCCTTTGCAAACCTTTCAGTGTAGGCCCGTTCAAACTGCCGGAAAAGATCGTCAAAATAGCTGTTGGTATTGATGAAAACAATGGCTTTGCGATGATAGTCGAGTTGTTTCAGGGTAATCACCTCCAGAATTTCTTCCAGAGTGCCAAAGCCCCCGGGTAAAGCGATAAAGGCATCGGCCAGATCGCGCATAATGGCCTTCCGTTCGGACATGTCGCGCGATATGATCAGTTCTCCTGCGTGCGGGGAGCTGAGATTGTATCCCGTAAGTTTTTCGGGAATCACGCCAATGGTTCTGGCTCCCGCGGCCGACGCTGTCTCGAGTACCTGTTGCATCAGGCCGACGTTGGCGCCGCCGTTGATCAGCGTATGCCCTTTTCTTCCGATTTCTTCCGCCAGCTTCACGGCCTCTCCGATATAAACCGGGTCGATGGCATTGCTGGATGATGAAAAGACACAGATCTTCATCCCTTAAGCATCGATGTTTGCATAAACGGCATGATCTTCGATAAACTGACGGCGCGGTGGTACCTCATCGCCCATCAGCATGCTGAAAATACGGTCGGCTTCCGCCGCATTTTCGATAGTCACCTGCCGCAGGATCCGCTGTTCCGGATCCATCGTGGTAGACCATAACTGCTCAGCGTTCATTTCTCCCAAACCTTTGTAGCGCTGCACGTGGACAGACGATTCTTTCCCTTCTCCCCATTCTTCGATGAGACGGAGACGCTGCTGGTCTGTCCATGCATATTCCTCTTTCTTTCCTTTTTTGACCAGGAAAAGGGGAGGCGTAGCGATATACAGGTATCCTTCCTTGATAATTTCCTTCATGTACCGGAAAAAGAAGGTCATGATCAGTGTGTCGATATGGCTTCCGTCCACGTCGGCATCGGTCATGATGATGATCTTGTGGTAACGCAGCTTTTCCGTGTTGATTGCTTTGGAGTCTTCTTCCGTACCCATGGTCACTCCCAGGGCTGTGAAAATATTCCTGATTTCTTCGCTTTCAAAGACCCGGTGCTGCATGGCTTTTTCTACGTTCAGGATTTTTCCGCGCAAAGGCAGGATGGCCTGAAAACGCCGGTTGCGGCCCTGTTTTGCTGTGCCGCCTGCCGAGTCTCCCTCTACCAGGAAAATCTCACAGAGCGAAGCATCCTTTTCGGAGCAATCAGCAAGCTTCCCCGGAAGACCGCCTCCCGACAGCACACTTTTACGCTGAACCAGTTCGCGGGCTTTACGGGCTGCATGCCTGGCCTGGGCTGCCAGGATCACCTTGTTCACAATGGCTTTCGCCTCTCTTGGGTTCTCTTCCAGATAGTTGGACAGCATCTCACTGACAGCCTGGTCGACCGGTTGGCTGATTTCTGAGTTCCCGAGTTTCGTTTTTGTCTGCCCTTCAAACTGCGGTTCTGCCACCTTCACTGAGATCACTGCTGTGAGCCCTTCCCGGAAATCATCACCGCTGATGTCAAACTTTAACTTACTCAGCATACCGGAAGTTTCTGCATAGTTTTTCAGTGTGCGGGTTAATCCCCTCCGGAAACCTGTAAGGTGTGTCCCTCCTTCAATGGTATTGATGTTATTCACGTATGAGTGGATGTTCTCCGTGAAAGTTGTATTGTAGCTTAAGGCGATTTCGACCGGAACTTCCCCCTTCTCGGAGTTGATGTGGATGGGTTCCTCGATCAGTTTTTCCCTGGTGGCATCCAGGTAATGGACAAATTCTTTCAGTCCGGCCCGGGAAAAGAATATTTCTTTTTTATAATTCCCGTCGTCTCCCCGTTCCCGCAGATCGGTCAGCGACAGGGTAATTCCTGCGTTCAGGAAAGCCAGCTCCCTGAGGCGGGCGGAGAGAATCTCGTATTTATAGACCGAAACAAGGAAAATATTTTCATCCGGTTTAAAGGTAATGGTCGTTCCGGTACGATCGGTTTCGCCTACGACTTTTGCCGGGTAAAGGGGCTTTCCAATGCTGTATTCCTGAACCCAGATCTGTCCTTCCCGGTGAATCTCCGCTTTCAAATGTTTGGAAAGGGCGTTTACGCACGATACACCAACGCCATGCAAACCCCCCGACACTTTATAGCTTCCCTTGTCGAATTTTCCCCCGGCGTGAAGGACGGTCAGCACCACCTCCAGCGCAGACCGGTTTTCCTTCGAGTGAATCTCGGTCGGAATACCGCGGCCATCGTCAATCACCGTAATGGAATTGTCTTCGTTGATGAATACGTCAATATTCGAACAATAACCGGCCAGGGCCTCGTCGATCGAGTTGTCGATTACCTCATAAACAAGGTGGTGAAGTCCCTTTTCATTGACATCCCCAATATACATGGCCGGCCGTTTTCTAACGGCTTCCAGACCTTCCAATACCTGAATGCTGTCTGCTGAATAGTTGCCATTCCCATTGCCGTTCACCGGCTTGCTTTCCAAATCGCTCATCGATATTCTGTTTGTTTTTACTCTAAAATTTTATATGCCATCTTACCAAAAGACAGGTTAGGCTTTCCAGGGGACGTTTTCCCTAAAACATCCCAACAAAAACATTCTTTTTTATTCGGGATTCGACGTGACTTAAATAAAAGAAAATCAAGTTTTTATAAATAAAATTCCGCCTTTTGAGCCTAACATGCAAATATAGCAAAAATTAGCCGTTCAGAGCGTTTTCCGGAGACATTAATCCGTTATTTTTTTTAGTAAATTATTAAATAATTAACATCCAATAAAACAGATTGTTAGCAGCTCTTCACAAATGCCTTGCTCTTTTGCTGCGGTACTGCGCGAAGAGACTAAAAAGCAAAGCTTAAGCCCAGCAATACGTTTACCCCTTTGCTGGTATATCCCTGCCAACGGTCATATTTCTGTGCCGAAAAGTTGTTGACCCTCGACCAAAAACTCAGGCTGGGACTAAACTCATAAGCGATGCTGAAATTCAGGTCGAGGACCGGATCCATCTTCCAGATATCCTGGCGGAAATTGGTGTAGCTTCCGGTTTGCGGATCTAACAGCTCATTGGTAATTAATGCCTTTCTTTTTCCAAGCACGTAGATATCGGCCGTGAAACTGAAGGGGCCTTCCGGTCTGAGCCGTACCGATGCCGTGCCCTCCGCTTCCGGTTTCTGCCATGCTTCTGCCTGAAGGCTGGTATCGTAAGCATAATAATCTCCTTTCAGAAGGAAGTCAAGCTTTTGTGAAGCCACATAATGGATTTCTCCGCCAATGCGGAGCTGCTTTACCTTATCATAGACCACATCGAATGTGTTGGACCTGGAAATCAGCTCGGTTTCCGTTTCGCTTAACGTACGGTACCGGTTTCGGAGAATATAAAAGTGATCGTCCCGGATGGACGAATAATCGGCCTGAACGTGATAGCTCCACTGGTTGCTGATCCTTCCCCGGAAGCCGCCGGTCAGGATATACCGGTAGCGGGCATATTTGACGTTGAGCCAGGGACTCACATAGGGATTTTCGCCGGCAACTTCGAGGTAATGGTTTTGCTGAATCCTGCCATTGACCCCTGCAAAAAGGGTAAACCAGTTTTTCACGGGCGACAGGCTTGCATAGATATCGGGAGTGACGGTAAAATCCTCGACCTTCTCCTTATCGGTGATTGTGAAGGCGTGGATTCCCAGTTTTACGGCGGCCAGCTCGTTACCAAACTGAATGGAAGGGCTTGCCTGCAACAGCGCTTTCTCGCGGCTGGCAAGCGCATCAGGGCCTGTTTCGCTGACATTGTCGGTACCGTCGACGGTCAGAATGGCATCAAGCTTTCCGGTGAACAGATCAAAATCCATGTTCAGCTCTCCGCTGAGCCTGGCCAGACTTCCTTCCTGCCCTGTTTTGGCAGTATACCTTTGATACAACACGTCAGCCCGGTAGTTCACTCCCTGGGCATGTTCTCCGTCCAGCGACAGCTCAACGCCACCCCTTGTCAGTGTCTGCCTGTCATTCCACATCGGAATAAGCTGATCCTTGCCCGCGTCATCAAGCCTATCACCGGCATATCCGTAATACCGGAGTCCCGTCCTTTCAAAAAATATTTTTGCTTTCATCCCGGTGGAATCGCGGAAAGAATGATTGACAAAAAGCTCAGCCAGGTTCTCACTGGAAGGAGCTTTCACCTTATCTCCGTTTTTTAACCTGACTTTACCGTTGGAGGAAAGATGCTCCAGATGCAGCCCGACCGCTGTTTTTTTGCCGGCTTGTGCATTATAGAACAATTCTCCGTATGGCGTATTGTAATTGCCGGCTCCCGCTTTCAGCAAACCGCTTGCCGCTTGCGCTTCAGGCTCATCAACCATGCGCGCCGCCTGCACGGGTTCAACCTCCAGGGAGGAAGAAACCGGTGCGGGATGGATTGAATAGTCAAAAACAGGCTTCTCCGGTTCCCTCTCTTTGATCCTGGGCATTTCATTAATTTTGAATACCTCAGGAACGGTTGGTTCGTAAGGCTTGACAACCTCCACTTCTTTTTTCAGTTCTTTTTCCTGTCCCATCGCTGCAGGAGCAAACATGACCAGTATCAGCGACAGGATAGCAGGGACTGGTTTTCTTGTATATCGTTTCATGTGTGAATAATTTACTTTTTAATTGCCACATGGGATTTCATCTGTTTATTTTTTCAATTCAACCGAGCATAATTTGCGTACTAAACTTTATTACTTTTCTAAAGGGCATCGACGTATGGAACTCGCCAGCATAATCACTTCGCAAATTTTGCTCATGCTCAACAGTATGCAAACAAGTTTGCCACTGTTCTCGCTTATTCGCAAAATTCATACTCCTGTTTGAGAGGTATGGCTCTCATGTCTCGTTTCATTATTGCCTGTTGAGATCTATTTGCACGGGCGTATCCTGCTTTTGCCGGAGTTGTTTTTCCCGTCTTTCCATCTGCTCCAGTTTTTCGCGTGCCGTCATGATGATGCCATCGTCATTGTGAGGATAATTATCCACGATGCTTTTCAGGGTATGCTTCGCCTGAAAGTCATCATTTTTCTTTTGGTAGATATCAGCCAGGAGAATAAAGCTTTTTGCCAGCCAAAACTGGTGCGGGGTGTTTTTCGATATAAAGTCCATTATCTCCGTTTCGGCCTGGCTAAGCTGGTTCTGTGCGACAAGGATCTCCGACATCAGGTATTTGGATTCTGCACCCTCGGCCGACTTGACATCCTTTGCGAGCTCTCTGAAAAGCGGGAGCGCCGCCTCCGGACTGTTGCTCATATAATGGGATTTTGCCAGCTTGTAAGTGGCCTCTCGTTTCAATACGTCAGGCAAATTTTCAGATGTCAGGATCATCTTCGCCGCTTCAATGGCGGCAGGATAGTTTTTCATTTCAAACTGGCAGCGCATTATTCCTGTGCGTACTTTCAGCTGATCCCATTTGGCGTCGGAAATCTTCTCCAACTGCTGATACCATGAAAGTGCCTTTGGATAGTCTGCCGCATTGAACCGCAGCTCGGCCGCCTTTAGCAGGGCTTGTTCAGTAAATAGATGACCGGGCGTAGCCAGGACCTCTTCGTAATCAGCCAGCGCCGAACTGTATGCTCCGGCAGCATATTTGCTTTCAGCCAGGTAAAAAAGGGCATTCAGTCTGAAGCTCCCTTCCGGGTAATTTTGAAGATAACGTTCCAGGGCGGCTCTTGCTGCCGGATCGCCGCTCATGACCAGTTTTTCTGCTGCCTGGTAGGTCAGCGAATCCTGTTCGGAAACCGGAACCGTAGTCCCGGCGCCGATTTCCTTTACATAGGCAAAATAGTCGTCGGGCCTGTTGATCTCAATGTAGTTATTCTTTATTCCCAGCAGGGCTGATTTAGCTTCCGGACTGTTCGGAAATTCTTCCGCTGCTTTTTTATAGTACGCAATAGAACGGTTAAAATCGGACTGGTTATAGCTGATCAGTCCCAACTGGAGCAAGGCTTTACCGCGGTAGCTGCTTTGGGGATATTGGCCCAGAAGATCTCCGTAACACTGCATGGCTACCTGATCCTGGCCCACACGTTCGTAGGTGCGTCCCAACTCATACAGGGCATCATCGGCCAGGTCCGACTCCGCAAAAGTGCTCAGGAAATCTTTAAGGCTGTTAATCTTCTGCTGCTGCTCCTGTTGCAAGCCCAGACAAATCGCCCTTTGATAGAGCGCGTAATCGGGTTCATAGGTGTTCATCTGATAGGCCTTTTCATAGTTCACAACTGCGTTCCGGTAATCACGCCGGATAAAAAAGCAATCAGCCAGCCGGTTGTAGGCGTCAGCCGGTTTATCAGAAGACTGGCCCTGTGAGGCGGCAATAAATTGGCCGAATGAAGCGATTGCTGCCTCGTAATCTTTCACCTGAAAAAGCGCATACCCCAGGTTATATGGGGCCAGCTTGTACTCCTGAAGTGAACGTGCTGCAGGCAGGTTTAGAAATTGCCGGAATCCGGCTATCGCCAGCCGGTAGTTCTGAAGATGGTACATGGATTCGGCTCTCCAAAAGATTGCTCCGGCCTGGAGCCGGTCGTCGAACGAGCCGTTTTCAAGCGACCTGTTGAAATATTCGGCGGCCGGCGTATACTGCAGATCATTGAAAAGCTCCAGCCCATAATAGAAGGTGACACGCTGCCATGCTTTTTTTACAGCCGGGCTTTTTACCCGGATCTTTTCAATGGAGGCAACTGCATCTTTGAAATTGTTGGTGCTCATATAGACCCCGACCAGGTAATCGTACGCTGCCTGATTCCGCTCCGAATTCGGATAAAGTGCAATGTACCGGTCGAAGGCATTGATGGTTTCATTGAAAGGTGAATAGGACAGTTCGTAGGTTATTTTGGCGAAATTAAAAAGGGCGTCTTCTTTTATTTCTGCGTTGAAGTCCATATTCGCGGCCGCTTCAAAAGCAATTCTGGCCCTGTCTTTACTGCCGGTTTTAATGTAGCAGTCGGCCAGATGGTAAAACGCATTTTGAGCAAGCAGATCCTCCCCCCTGGAGGCATGCTCGAGGGATGTAATTGCTTCGCTGTAACGCCCGGTAACATAGTAGCAGTAACCCAGCCTGTAAGTCTCCTCGCGCGGACGGCTTTGCGTCAGACGAAACCAGGATTCGAACTGCGGAATGGCTTCACCAAAACGATTCATCTGAAAATACGAATTACCCAAAAGCCTGAACAAAGCCGTTCGTTGCTGCTCATCAGCGGTGCGGAGCAAGGGCCCGGCCAATTCAACAGCCTCTTCATAACGTCCCTGTTTGAAGTAAATGTGACTGATATAGAAAGGGACATATGGCTTAAACGCGTCATTGCTCTTCAGTTGTTCGAAGGCGGTAAGCGCTTCATCGAAATGCTCATTCAGATACTGAATGTGTGCCCAGTAATACTTTGCCGGAGCGGCATTCTTGGACCGTGTATCTTTAATGCGTGCAAATTCAGCTTCCGCTTCCTCATAATTTTCCTGCTGAAAATAGGCATATCCTTTCTCATAGGTAATCCGGATCTGATCTTCGCGGGGCAGCGCAGACGGCCTGATTTTGTCAAAAGCATCCAGCATGGCTTTATACCGGCCTTCCCTGAAAAAAGTATTCCCCAGTTCAAACCAGGCCTGATCCCGATAAGGGCTTTCAGGGTATCTCTCAACGTACTGCCTCATTTCCCTTTCTGCGTTCCCCTTTTCGGCCTTCAGGCCGCAAAGAGCCTGATAAAAAATAGCTTCCGCATGGATGGCTGAACCGGGTTCAGCCTTTTCCGCTATCGTTGCAAACAACTCTCCTGCGGCGATGAAATCATTTTTCTCGTATAATTCTTTTGCCTGCTGCACATCAGATGATAATGACCGATAGTATACCGTATGCTGCGGATAGGCTGAAATCACGGTCATGCATGCGCATAGGATGAACAGGATCGATCTTGTCTTCATCCGCTTTGGATTTTATTTTCGATAAAAATAACGATAAACTTCCGGGATTTTTCATTTTACCGGATGCTTTTCTCAACAATAGACTGTTTATTACTGCGCATTATTACAGGGTTTGCTAAAAAAAACTAGTTTTGTAAAAGTTCAAAAATAATACACGATGCAGCAACCTCCGTTAATTTCACTCACAAATGTGGATATTTTCCAACAGGATAAGCTCATTCTCAGAAACGTTAATTTTCAGGTTAAAGCAGGGGAGTGGGTTTATCTGATCGGGAAAGTCGGAAGCGGAAAATCCAGTCTGATCAAAGTGTTGAATACAGAACTGGAAATTTCTTCGGGCGAGGCCAGCATCGCCGGTTATGATCTGCGCAAGATCAAACCTTCAGAGGTTCCTTTCCTCCGGCGTAAGATGGGAGTGGTATTTCAGGATTTCAGACTGCTGACCGATCGTACAGTATATGATAATCTTTCCTTCGTGCTGAAGGCTACCGGATGGAAAAACCTGACAGAAATTGATGAACGGATCCTGGAGGTCACCGGCAGAGTGGGGATGACACACAAGCTGAAAAGCATGCCTCATGAACTTTCAGGGGGAGAACAACAGCGTATTGTAATTGCCAGGGCCTTGTTGAATGATCCCAAAATCATTCTTGCCGATGAACCGACGGGGAACCTCGATCCTGAAACTTCAGCGGAACTGATGGAAATTTTCAGGCAAATTAACCGACAGGGGAAAACAATCCTGATGGCTACTCATGATTATATTATTCTAAACAAATATGCCTCACGCACCCTCGTTTTTGCCGATCAGAAGGTTTCCGATCCCGCCGATGCAAGTGCTGAGGATGTGGATTTTTCGGAGTTACTTGACCTGTGAAAACTTCCTGTGAACCGGAGCCGGTGTTATTACCGCAAACCGGCAAGCAAAAGATGCCTTAAAAATCCCTTCAGGTTTCTTAAAACATCAGGTGCTGCCGGTTGTTCGGGCTTATTGAGCAGGAGGAGGCGTGGTCGTGGCAGGATCTTCAGCAGGAGTCTGAACAGATGTTGTATCTGCCGGAGTCACTGTGTTCTGCTGATCTTCTGTGCCTTCCATTTGCATTTCCGTGCCTTCTTCCTGTGCCGGTTCGTTTTTCGGCTTATTGCCGCTGCATGCAGCCATAAAAGCTGCAATACCTAATACCAAAAGAATTTTTTTCATTTTTTAATGGATTTAAACTTGTTAATAATTCTCGGGTCTGACTCAGTTTTAAAGGCCCCGCAATATATGAATAAGAGGGCTTCTGTCCGCACTTCTGATCAAAAAAAAATCTGTTACTAAGATATTGAAAATAAAACATAAAGAAAACGCCCCGGCGAAAAGAATATTGTTGCAGGCTTTCTTTTTTTGAAAAAGATCCCGGGAACGGGTGACATGGCTGAGTTTTTCAGTTTGGTGGTTATAATCAAAAGTTCATTATATTAGTGGTTTTATATGCCCGGCATAGCCTCGAACTCCGTTTGGCCCTCTGCCCTCGCTTAAATAAAATGTTCCTTTGCTGGAAGCAAGGCCTGAATCGGTCGTCAGGTTCTTTTTTTCCCGATTAAATCAGTGTTTTCAAAGGAAAAATTTTTGCTTCTGGTTATCTTTGCCGAAAAACAAGCTATGTTTCGATTCGAAAGGGATTTCCCGCTCAGGCACTGCAATACATTCGGTATGGATGTGACGAGCCGGTTTTACTTTGAATTTACGGAGGAGGCGGATTTACCCGGCTTTCTTACCCGTTTTGGGCAATGGGGGACCATCCCTCACCTGTTTATGGGAGGCGGGAGTAATTTACTCTTTACCCGGGACTATGAGGGATTGCTCGTCCAGGCAAATGTACCCGGGATCAGGCTGATCCGGGAAGACCGGAACACGGTCTGGCTGGAGGCCGGGGCCGGCGAAAATTGGGATCGGTTGGTTTCGTATTGTGTAAATCTGAATTACGGAGGACTGGAAAATCTGTCGCTGATCCCGGGCAACGTGGGGGCGGCACCGGTACAGAATATCGGTGCATACGGAACAGAAGTAGCCGGGAGGATCGAGCTGGTTAAAGGATTTGATCTGCAGAGCTTTGATTTTTATGAAATCCCTGCCGGCAAGTGCCGGTTCGGGTACCGCGACAGTGTCTTCAAAAATGAACTGAGAGGCCGGTTCGTGGTTACCTCGGTGGTGTTCCGGCTCGACAAATTCCCGGAATTGCAGCTTGGCTACGGAGATTTGCGGGCGGAAATGGAGAAGCTTGGAGGTACCACCATCGGAGATCTGCGGGCGGCGGTGATCGCTATTCGCCGGCGGAAATTACCCGATCCGCAGGTGCTTGGAAATGCCGGCAGCTTTTTTAAGAATCCGGTCCTTCCCGATGCGCTGGCAGACGAACTGAAAGCCCGCAATCCCGGACTTCCCGTTTACCGGCTGGAGAATGGTTATTCCAAGCTGGCTGCGGGCTGGCTAATTGAACAATGTGGCTGGAAGGGCTACCGGGAGGGCGATGCCGGAGTGCACCAGAATCAGGCCCTGGTGCTGGTGAATTACGGAAACGCCGGCGGAAGCCAGATTGCCGCACTGTCACAGAAAATCAGCGAGTCGGTACGCGATCGCTTTTCAGTGGTGCTGGAACCGGAGGTGCTGGTCATTTGAAAAACAGTCCGTTTATTCTCCCGGGGGCAGCTTTTTCTTCTCTTTTGAACCAATCTGAAGCAAAGGAATCGTGACACCCGGATTCTGCTCATCGTTGTCATAGGGATTTTCGGTGGTGCGCAGGTAAGGTTTGACAATGATCTGCTTTTCGATGTCTTTTTTTACCTGCTTCATGCTCTCGTCAAGGTGCTCCTTTTCCTTCTCATAATTTCCGCTCCGGATCGCTTTCAGCACATAAGTCCGGTAGGGTACGTAAATCCGGATCCCCTGGTTTGCACTCAAATGGTCAGTGTAGATCACCTTAGGCATCAGCGATACGTGATTGACCATGAGCGAATCCCCTTGCAGAACGTTAAGCCTGAAAAAGCCTTTGCTGTTGGTGGTCACGATTCTGGACGTCCTGTAGTTGATTAAATGAGCGTTTTCAGCGGGAACAGAATCTTCGGAGAACAAATAGCCTTCCAGGATAAAACTTTTCTTCCCGGTCTCCTGTGCCTGCAGACCGGCGGAAATCAATAGGATCAGCAATAATAAGGCTGTCTTCATCTTTACCATGAATAATGTTTCAAATATACTGAAATGTCTCCAATTTCGGACCGGGTGATAAAACCATTTCCCGCACGGCCAATAAACATCTCTGCATGAATAATAACTGTTCTTTCCCCCATGATGTTCGATGGCTCCCTCAAACTTAAGCAGGATATTTGTTAAGCCTCGTTAACAAAAGTCAAAGAGAATGAAGCATAAAGTTATTCCCATATTTTCCGGTCATTGAGAGCCTGCTGATAACGACGGGCATTGTTTGTATGCTCGCGGAGTGTGCGGGAGAAGTTGTGGTAACCCGAGAAATCTTCCTTTGCACACATATAGAGGTAATCGTGTTCGCGGGGGTTCAATACGGCTTCGATGCTGGAAATCTCAGGAAAATTGATGGGCCCCGGGGGCAGCCCTGCATATTTGTAGGTGTTGTAGGGCGAATCTGTTTCAAGATATTTGCTGAGGATACGGCGGATACCGAAGTTTCCCAGGGCATAACGAATGGTGGGATCGGCCTGCAGGGGGATGCCTCGTCTGAGCCGGTTCAGGTACAGGCCTGCTACGGTCGGTTTCTCTTCTTCCCTGGCTGTTTCTTCCTGAACGATCGAGGCAACGGTGGTTACCTCCACCGGCGTCAGTCCGAGCGCTTCGGCCTTTGCCCGCCTTTGCTCATTCCAGAAACGGTCGTACTCGCTCTTCATTCGTTCCGTGAATTTCTCCGGACTTGTTGTCCAGTACAATTGATAGGTGTTCGGAATGAACATCGCATGAAAGGAGTACTTGTCAAAGCCCATTTTGCGGATTACCGCCGAATCGCTCAGATAGGCAAGCAGTGTCGCCGAATCAGGGGCAATGTACTGTGAAACTTTGCCTGCCAGTTCCTCCATAAAGCGAAGATTGTTAAAGATGATCGAAACGGCAGCCTGGTTCCCCGATTTGAGCATGTTGACAAGCTGGTTGGTGTTTTTGCCGCTTTCAAACAGATAACGGCCCGGTCTGATGTGGGATGGATAATCCTTTTTTTTACAAACCCAGATAAAGGCCTTTTCGTTTTTCAGGATGTGGTGCCTGCGCAACGAATCAAGCACCTGATCAAAGGTGGCTTCGTAGGGGATGATAATGGTTCCACCGCTTTGGACATTTTCCGCAAAGATATACCGGTAGAGTTGATAAGCCCGGAGCCCCGCAATAAGAAAGGCCAGGGTGATCACAAGAATCAGGTATTTGTTCAGCTTTGGAAAAAGCATGATCAGATTTCGGTTGTTCAGCTTCATACTCTTTTTTCTTTTTTTCTTTTTAAAACAAATTTAGCGTTTTCCTGTAACCGCAGGAAGGTCTCCTTCGTTCAATTTTTGCCAAAAGCCGGTAGCTTGCTCCCGGAATTCGCTCAAATTCGCTACTTTCGTACTCAGAAAAAATCAAATTTATCAGGTATGCATCCGATTAAACTTGCAGCGAACATTTATTATCTGGGTTACAACGACCGGAGGACTCATTTGTTTGAAAATATCTGGCCTTTGCCTTACGGGGTTTCCTATAATTCCTATCTGGTGGTGGATGAGAAAATCGCCCTGGTCGATACGGTTGAACGCCATCATATCGACGATTATTTACTCGACCTGGATGAAATTCTGAAGGGACGTGAGGTGGATTATCTGATCATTAATCACGTGGAACCTGATCATTCGGGAGCGCTCCGGGCCGTGGTGGCGAAGTATCCGGACATCACGCTTGTGGGTAACAAGAAAACATTTGGTTTGATCGAAAACCTTTATTTAAAACCCGGCCATCTGCTGGAGGTTTATGACGGCTCCGGCCTGGATCTGGGTGCTACCCGCTT
>JBFXKJ010000049.1:0-20535 GCA_050173895.1 Mangrovibacterium sp.
TAGAAAGTAGACCGATAAATTTCAAAAGATTTTTAATGCCGTGGATGTTTTTGTGACTCCGGATGTCCTGCGGCTGCATCCCCGCCTGAAATAAAGAGGAAGATGACCTGATTTAGGGATGGAGCCGGCTTTTATTAATCAGGAAAATTTCCTATCTTTGCAGTTCCAATTCAACCGGGGCTGACTGGTTTTGACAGCGGGTAGAAGAGGTATGTAAGCATGCCGAGCATTGATTGTTGGCTCGTAAATATCAATGGTCAAAACGATAATTGGCGAAGAAAACTACGCTCTTGCTGCGTAACCGAATCAAGTAGGTTCATGCTTAATCCCGGCACAAGGTGCCGGGACAAGACATCACCCGGATGCTATGCTCTGAGGCGGTCCGAACCGGTGGTGCAAGAAAATCAGAGATAGCGGGTTGGTAGCTTCGGCCAGCCTGTGAAACTTAAGAAGCTAAGGAGGGAATCGGTGGCCCTGATCCAGTTCCTGCACGAAAATCAAGTCGGGGCTAAGCGTGTAGAAAGCATATTGCTTCCTCGTTTGGACCCGGGTTCGACTCCCGGCAGTTCCACAAAAAGCCTCTCAAAAATTGCATTTTGAGAGGCTTTTTTAATGAGTTGCTACCTGCCACCCACCCGAAATGATATCCGGTCTGTTGTGTTATGTTCTGATTTTTTCTAAATTTAAGCCGGTAAACCAACAATGAATCTTCTAAACTTAATTTTATGGAAAAAATCAACAAGGCTTTATTGTTTAATGCAAGTTGCCTGGCCCTGGTCGTTACCGCTCTGGCATTTGGCACCAGGGGGGGATTTATTGCTCCCTGGATGGAAGAATTTGGTCTTTCCGCGACAGAGGTCGGCTGGATCGTAGGTACGGCTTTTTGGGGCTTTACCCTGGCGATGCTCATCCTTGGTCCGCTCGTTGACATCATCGGAATTAAAGGAGTGATCGCGATTGCCTTTGCCTGCCATCTGATCGGATTGACAATGACGATTTTTGCAGGCGGATTCTGGACCTTATTTTTTTCGACCATGTTTATCGGGATTGCTAACGGCAGTGTCGAAGCTGCCTGTAATCCCTTGATCACGGCCCTTTATCCCGATGATAAGACCGCCAAACTCAATCGTTTTCACATGTGGTTCCCTGCCGGGATCGTTATCGGGGGCCTCCTGGTCTACTTTCTGAATAAGTTTGGCATTGGCTGGCGCTGGCAAACGGCAGCCATGCTGATCCCGACCCTGGGGTATGGCTTTATGTTTCTTGGGAAGGCATTTCCGGCAACAGAACGTGTCACCACCGGCGCGACCTACAAAGATATGTTGAAGGCATGTGTTTCACCGCTTTTTCTGTTTATGGTTTTTTGTATGCTGTTTACGGCGGGAACCGAATTGGGCACCAACCAGTGGATTGCAGCCCTGCTCGAGACTGTCGAGGCTCCCGGAATTTTGCTGTTGGTATGGGTTTCTGCCATCATGGCTTTGGCACGTTTAGTCGCCGGTCCTGTTGTTCATAAACTTTCAGGAATCGGCGTATTGTTGTTTTCTGCAGTTTTCGCCGGTATCGGACTTTGGCTGCTCAGCATTTCAGGCGGATGGTGGACTTTTGGCGCAGCAGCCGTATTTGCGCTTGGGGTAGCTTACTTCTGGCCGAACATGCTTGGCGTGGTTGCTGAACGCGTTCCTACCAGCGGCGCATTGGGTTTAGCCATTATGGGCGGCGTTGGCTTCCTGGGCGGCGCGATTGCACAGCCTTTACTGGGGCATATCTACGATTCCAATCTGATTAAATTTGGCAATGATCATCTGGCAGCAGGCTCCGCCTCGCTGCGTTCCGTTATTATCCTGACGGTATTCTTAACAGCGGCATTTACCTGGCTTTTCCTGAAATACAGGACAAAAAAGGCATAATAAAGAAGGATGACTGCAAAAAAAGACGGGTAATACCCTGTGGGTTACCCGTCTGAATTTAATTTATGAACAATTTATCTTTTTAAAACGGAAATTCTTCCAGCGATCCTTCCTTTGATTCCTTTACCTCCGGTTTTTTTGCGATTTGCTGCACCGCCAGTCCTTCTACATAAATAGCCCGGTGCGGGCGGACAGGACAGGCATGTTCGCAGGCGCCGCAACCTACGCAGATCTCCGGATTCACTTCCGGGATATTCAGATCACCTTTGTAGGGGACCATTTCGACAGCTTTGGTGGGGCAGTGTTCTGAGCAGGCTCCGCAAAGGGTTTCGTCGGTATAAACCACGCAATTTTCTTTGATGAACCGGACTTCTCCGACCTGAGTGACCTGTTTTTGTTCGACAGTTAAAGGAAGAATCGCTCCCGTGGGGCAAACCTCACCGCAAACGGTGCAGTCAAAATTACAATACCCGGCGGCCGGGTCCATAAAGGGTTGCAGAAATCCTTCGAGGCCGTATTGCAGCAGCGAGGGGCGTAACACGCCGTTGGGGCAGGCGCTGACACATAAATGACAGGAGGTGCAGATATCGTTAAAATGGCGCAGACTGACGGAACCCGGAGGAGAACAGGGATATTCTTTCTTCACCGGGATCAGGTTTTTCCCGTTCGACTGCTGTTCATCCGCTTTTGCCAGATGGCTGATCCCCAGCATTGCCCCGGTGAGCATCAGTGAATCGGATATAAACTGTCTTTTTGACTGATTGGCCGGATTGGTGATGACTTTCAGAGGCTGCACAGGCTTCAGTTCAACATCTTTTTTTGCATGAGCGAAGCGGTAACCGATACTGTTGTCCCTGCATGCGTGAATACAGTTAAAACAACCCACACAGCGGCTAAAATCCACTGACTGATCTTTTAGATTAATGCACTGCGATTTACAGGCTATTGCGCATTTGGCGCATTTGGTGCAGGTATGCTGATCGATCCTGATCTTGAAAAAGGAGATCCGTGAAAGCAGGCCAAGCAGTGTTCCCACCGGGCAAACCGTATTGCAGTATAACCTTCCTTTCCGAAGTGCCAGGACAAGCACCAGCCCCAGAATCATTACCGGGTAAATGAGTGCTGCCGGATTGAAAGGCGGTAACTCTTCCGGTGCCATGGAATAGATCTTTACTTCAATGAGCAGTTCAGAAAGAAGATTGTTGGAGGCGATATACAAGGGTTGCCCCAAGCCGGAAAGAATCCGCCCAAAGTTGCTGTATGGATCAAGAAGCCCGGTCAGGGTTACGATCCCGAAAAACAATGGGATGACGGCCAGCGCCAGAAAAGTATACCGGAAGAGATTTTTTGGCGCCGCATATTTGAACCTGAACTTTTTTTTGAATTTCCGTGAAACAAAAGTGATCAGGTCCTGGAGAATTCCCAGCGGACAAACCGTGGAGCAATAGACCCTGCCGAATAATAAAGTCAGGACCAGGACCACAATAAAACCGGCAGAGATCAGGCCGGCTGCGACCAGAAATTTGCTGACCGAGGGAATGAACTGAAGCCAGGTGATGCCCTGGTACCAGGACGGGCTCAGGTTTTCCCTGAAATCAACGAAGATAAATGCAACAGCAATCAGGATAATCAACGATATCGTCACCCTGAAAGGTTTCCAGAATCGATTCATGCTTGATCAGACGGTTAGCCGGTTAATTTTCAGTTTATCAAGATCCATTGTGCCGACACCCAGTTCGACCGCTTTTCCCATGTATCCGATGGTCGACGGTTCAACTCCGAACATCTTGATTGCTGCCGCATCGATCGCCACAATATCGGTCGAAATGAGCTGGGCCTTCATGGTGATCGTATCTTCGAGCGAAACCCCGCGGGGGCCGTTCTTTTTCATCACCCGGTAGGCGTCCAGAATATTGAGATCAGGCTTCCTGAAGGTGGGGAAATCGGCAATGCACTGGGGCAGGTCATTGCGGTGCCAGTATCCGCGGTCCCAGACCACGCCCATCATGTTTTTCATGGCCGCAGTTACAGTTGTGCTGCTGTGATGCTTTAAAACAGGCACGTTAATAAAGACATCACTCGAAAGGATCAGCTCATGAACCTTCGCTTTCGTGAGACTTTTCGTTCCCTTCAGTTCCACTTCCTGATACATGCTCTCGCTTTTTCCGGTAACGATCTTCCCTCCGGCATCCTTGACTGCCTTCTCAATCCCGCTGTTGGCGTAGCACTTCTGCCAGTTATCGCAGGTATTGTCAAATACATACACGTTTTTTGCTCCTGCACGCAGACAGTGTTCAATAATTTTCGCCACAAGCTTTGGATTGGTGTCTGCTGCCTTCTCAGGCGTGGAGTCCCATCCAATATTGGGCTTTATAACGACTGTCTGGTTTGGTTTAACAAATGCCTTCATTCCCCCCAGTGAAGCGATTCCTTTTTCAAACATTGCTTCTGCCTCACCGCCGCGTATCGCGACCATATCCCAGGGAGCAGCAGGTCCTGCCAGCACGTTTCCCAATACATCGTGACGAAAACCTACCGATGTGATCAATCCCGCACCAATACCTTTGTAGATAAAATCTCTTCGCTTCATCTGTCTTTGTTTTTATGTTCCAACTCAAATACCCGGGGCTGCACTACAACAAGCTTGCCCGGAAAGTTAATGTCCGCTAAATTATTTATAAATAACATTTATTCAGATCCTGATTTTGTTAACGTCATGTTAATGAAATAATTTGGAACTAGTCTTAATAAATATACTTTTGTGTTATGGGAACATTTGTCCATTCCAGGTTTCGGGACCGTTTACAGAAGTTTGCCTGAACCAAAAAAGAAGAGCAGGATATTTCGTTGTCGTGAATTTTTTATATTTGACACCATGATTTCAGACAGATCAGCATCGGATGACCAGTTTTTGATTCTTGCACTTAAGGAAGGGCAGGAAAAGGCATTTGATTTTATTTTCAGGCAGTATTATAAGGCTCTTTGTGCACAGGCAAATCTTTACACGCAGGACCTTGATCTGGCGCAAAGCCTTGTTCAGGACTGTTTTGTTCGTTTATGGGAGCAGAGGGGACAGCTTGCGGAGATCGAAAGTATCGGCTCATGGATGACAATCATGGTTCGCAATAAATGCATCGATCATCTCCGGAAACATAAAAGAGAAATTTTCACCAACGGGCAAGCCGGAATGGATGAACTGCAGGAGAATACGGAAGATCTGTTGTTGTCGCATGAATTTGAAGAGCGGTTGGTTGCTGCACTGGGGCAACTTCCCGAACGATGTCGTTGTGCCTTTGAGTACAGTCGCTTTGAAAATCTCACTTATCCGGAAATTGCAGTAAAGATGGGTATTTCAGTCAAGGCCGTTGAAGCTTTGATGAGTCGTTCGCTCAAGATTCTCCGCCTTGAAATGAAAGAATACCTTCCCCTGGCCATTCTTTTGTACAGGCTGACACAATAAAATTCATTTTTCATATAGGGTGCCGGGCTGTCATTTTCGTCTTGTAGGAAAATGATTCGCTAAGGTGGAAAAATCAGACCCTGGATATCTATTCATCAAGTCCTTTAATGGGACAATTAATAAGGAAGAAGAACAATTCCTCCGGAGTTGGCTGGAAGAATCGGAAGAAAACCGGAAAGAATATCAGGTCGGCCGGGAATTATGGGATCATTCAAAAAGTCTGGTCCTTTCCGTTTCAATCAATACGGAACGTGCTTTGCAGAAAACAAAGAGACGGATTCCTCATTTTGATATCCGTTTCAGATGGCTGACTTTTGCCAGGCAGGCTGCTGCCGTATTGCTGTTATCAGTGCTCTTTACGGCCATCACCCATTATTTTATGAGCAGAAAGCCTGCCGCACCGGATCAGGTCGTCTTTCAGGAGGTGAAGGCAGCTTACGGAACCCAGACCAGAGTGTTGCTGTCGGATGGCACTTCCGTATGGTTGAATTCCGGCAGTACGATCCGGTTTCCCATGTCGTTCGGGGAAATGGAAAACCGGGCTGTGGATCTGAAAGGTGAGGGCTATTTCGAAGTGACAAGAAACAGCGAAAAACCGTTTATTATCAGTACATCGCATCTACAGGTAAAGGTTTTGGGAACTTCGTTCAACGTCAATGCCTATGAGGGCGAAAAACATGTTGAGATCGCCCTGCTGGAAGGGAAAGTCGAGTTACTGAAGAAAACGCTCGAAGGGGTGGCTCCCGTTCTGACGCTGAATCCTTCAGAGGTTGCCGATTTCAATATCCTGAATAACCAAATGATCCATAAAACGGATAGTGATATTGACCGCTATACCGCCTGGAAAGACGGAAAGATCGTCTTTTTCGATGATCCGGTTGAAAAACTGGTTTCCCGCCTGGAGAACTGGTACAACGTTGATATTCAGATTGCCGATGAGCGATTGAAGAGGTACCATTTCACCGCTACATTTGGCCAGGAATCGCTCGATCAGGTATTGAAGTACCTCACCATTTCCACCCCGTTTCAATATCGGTTTGTGGCTCCGGATACTGCCGGTGGCCGGTCGGTGTCCCGTACTAAAGTGATTCTTTATTAACGTGTTGAAGAATAAATAAATAAAAATAATGAGCCTATGATATAAAAGTTTTTAAGAAAACAGGAAAGTGGTTGCAACACTTCCCTGTTCTAGTTTCACCTGAATAGCTATTCAGGCAGTTTTACAAGTAGTTAACTTATACCGTTCAAAGTTATGAAAAAAAATGTAATCACGTTGGCCGTTTGTACAAGCATCGGCTGGCTTAGAGTGTTTTTAATTATGAAACTGACTGTTTTTTTGTTATGCTTCTCCGTATTGAGCGGCATCGCTTCGGGCACCTACTCGCAAAGTGCCGGGATCTCGCTCAACCTTCAGCAGACAACGATCAAATATGCGCTGAAGGAAATCGAAAATACCAGTAATTATTTCTTCCTCTATAACAATGACCTGATCAATGTCGACAAGGTGATTAATGTGAAGGTTGAAAACCAGGGCATCGAAGAGGTACTGGATTTAATTTTTGCCGGGGAAGATGTGAAATATGTGGTGATGGACCGGCAGATCATTATCACTCCCAAAAACTCCGGTACTGCAGGTTTTTCCCAGCAACTGCCGCTTCGGGGAAAAGTTACCGGAGCAAACGGCGAAGCCTTGCCGGGAGTTACAGTAGTTGTTAAAGGGACAACGAATGGGACGATCACAGACGTTGACGGCAACTTTAGCTTGCCCGTTCAGCGAGGTGATGTGCTGGTTTTTTCTTTTGTAGGTATGCAGAAACAGGAGCTCCTTTTCGACGGGCAACCAGCCGTGAATGTTACCATGCGTGAAGAGGAGCTGGCTTTGGATGAGGTAATTGTAATTGGTTACGGAACAGCCAAACGAGGTGAATACACCGGTTCGGTCAGTTCTGTCAAGATGGAAAACTCGCCGATTTCACTTGCTCCTAATATGAATGCGCTCGAATCGCTGAAAGGAAATGTTTCGGGTTTGAATATCGGCGCAACGAATACAGCGGGGGGTGAACCGAGCATGCTGATTCGTGGACAGAATTCCATCAACGGCGACAATAACCCGATGATCGTGCTGGACGGGGTAATCTATATGGGGAGTCTGAATGATATCAATCCAAACGATATTGCCAGTTTCGACGTCCTGAAAGACGCTGTCTCGGCTGCTGTGTATGGTTCAAGGGCTGCAAACGGAATCATTGCCATTACAACCAAAAGAGGATCTTCAGGTAAGCCGGTGATTACGTTCAATACCTCTGCGGGTGTTCACAGTTGGCAGAACCGGCCTGAGGTGATGAAAGGGGAAGCGTGGATCAAGTCGGTGAATGCCCGGAATGGGTACACGGAAGGTTCGACCGACTGGATGAAGGCCGGTGAACTGGCCAATCTGGAAGCAGGCAAGGAGATAAACTGGCTTGACGAGATCACTCAGACAGGGATCATCCAGGACTATCAGCTGGCCGTTTCCGGCGCAGGGAAAGGGATCAACTATTACCTGTCGACGTCATACAATACGAATAAGGGTGTTGTCGAGGGCGACGAATTTGAACGAATTTCAGTCCTCGGGAAAATCAATACGGAAATAACCAGTTGGCTGAAGGTCGGGGTTGACGGCAGTTTTTCCCGCCGGGACTATTCGGGCTTTGCCGCTAATGTACAGGGTGCGCAGAAGATGTCGCCTTACGGGGTGATGTACCGCGATGAGGCAGGAAATCTTGAAAAATATCCCTATACCCAGAGTCTGGTGAATCCCTTGTGGGGGGTTGACAACGGAACGACCGACAATGAGGATATCCGGCATAATTACCGGTTGAACAGTTACTTGGACGTAAATGTTCCCTGGATAAAAGGATTGAGTTACCGGTTAAATTACCTGATTAACTCCGATCAGAACCAATCAGGATCCTTCTATTATGAAGATTATTACATCGCAGAAGGTTCCGACATCAGCCGGTATTCTCCGGCCAGCGTGCAGGCACTCTTAACCAGGGCCAATGGTAACCTGAATACAAACAGTACTTACAGCTATGTCTGGGATAACATTCTGGCTTACAAAAACAACTTTGGAAAGCACAGTCTGGAAGTGACAGCTGTGGCAACGCGCGACCACCTGAAATATAAAATTATCTACGTAACCGGTTCCGATTTTGCAGCCAATGGGAATACTGCATTAGGCATGTGGGGGCTGCATAAAGCAACGGTTCAGAAAGTGGATCTTTATGTAAATAACAGGGATATCAACAGTTCGCAGATTGGAGGCTTCGAAAGGGCAAATATAGGCTACCTGGGAAGGATCAGTTATAATTATGGGGGAAAATACTTTCTGACCGGTTCTTATCGCCGCGATGGCGCTTCTGTGTTCGGAGCAAACAAGAAGTGGGGAAATTTTGCTGCTCTCGGAGCCGCCTGGAAAATTTCGGATGAGGAATTTATGCAGAGCGTAAAGCCGCTCGACTTTTTGAAACTGAAGCTGGCCTGGGGTCAAAACGGAAATCAGGGGGTAGGGCCTTACAGCACTTTGTCGCAGGTGGCGAACGGACCTACAGGTGGTTTTCGCTATGAGTTTTCAAATGCTCCCGGCAAGATCAGTTACGGTCTTGTTCAGTCAACGCTTGGCAATCCCGAAATTGGTTGGGAAAGTACCGAGGCCATCAACATCGGCTTTGAATCGGCATGGCTGGATAACCGTCTGTTTGTAGATTTGGATAGTTATTTCTCACAAACCACCGATCAGATCTTCACCCGCACCATTCCTGTTATGAACGGATATAAAACGGTGAAAGCGTCGATGGGGCAGGTAAACAATGCCGGCGTGGAATTGACCGCCAGGGCGGTTTTGATCCGGGCCGACGAGCTGAACTGGACAACGGGAATTACGTTCTGGAAAAATAAAAACAAACTGGAGAGGTTGTACGGAGATGATCTGAACGGAGACGGAAAAGAAGACGATGACATCGCCAACAGCTTATTTATCGGGAAGTCGCTCGGTGCTATCTTTGGCTATAAGCAGGACGGCATTGTTCAGGAAGATGATACGGAATACCGCGAACTCACAGGAGCGGCTCCGGGCACTCCGAAATACCAGGATTTGGACGAGATTCCCGGAATTACCGCCGATGACCGTACCATCGTCGGCTACACAAAGGAGAACTTCCGGTTAAACATGAATAATAACATCCGCTACAAAAATCTCGAACTGTATGTGCTGATCACCGGTATCTTTGGCGGGAATGATCATTATCTTGAAAAAAATGTTCCGGCCTATGTTTCAAGGACAGACCGTTTTAATGACAACTTCCCCTATAAGCCGGCGTGGACCCCGGAAAACAAAAGCAACGTTTATCCGGCAGCCACTTACTCGGCCGACAGCCGCTTTATGGGGCTGCAGTCAAGAGGATTTGTGCGTGTACAGGACATTACCCTTTCTTATACCTTCGACCAGCCCTGGGTGAAAATGGCGAATATCAGTTCACTCCGGCTCTACTTTGCCGCGAAGAATGTATTGACAATTACTGACTGGGACGGAGGTGATCCTGAGACAACAGCAAGGTATCTGGATAATACCTTTCCGGTTGTATCAACTTATTCGATCGGTGCAAATATCAGTTTTTAACCAATCCTAACGTTTACGATTATGAGACGAATAAAATATATTTTTCTTGGACTTACAGCTCTCTTAACGGGCCTTGTAAGTTGTGATGACGAGAAGTTTCTGAAGGAAGATCCGTCCACTTTTTATATTATTGACAATGCTTTTACGACGTCTGCACAGATCGATCAGGTGGTGGTGTCTATTTATTCGCACATCCGCGATTTATGGGTAAACCCTTCAGAAGAAGGCTGGATTTATGTGTTTCGCGGAAAGGGAACAGATATGTACGATGTGCCCAGTATCCGGAGAGGAAACACTTTCAGCGACTACAGTGTGATCAATCCGGATAACGGCAATTTTTACGATAATTATTCTACCTGGTTTTATGTAATTACCCGAGCCAACATTGCGATTAAGGCAGCTGAAATACCTGAATTATCCTGGTCTTCGGCAACAGAAAAAGCGTATGTGGTGGCTCAGGCACGATTTTTCAGGGCCTTTGCCTACCGGAATCTGGGCGAATTGTTTGGAGGAGTTCCGATTGTTACCGAACCGGTGGAGACTCCGCTTTTTAATTTTGAACGGGCGTCAAGAACAGAGACCTATCAATTTGCCATCGATGAGATGGAAGCCATTATCAACGACCTGCCCGAGACTACAGCCAGTGGCGGCCGTATCGTTCGCGGGGCAGCCCAGCATAACCTGGCCGAGTTATACCTGGCCCTGGGCATTCAGCTTGCGGCCGAAGGAAAATCGGCCGAGGCGCAAACCGCCTATACCACATCGGTTGACTACGCGAATCAGGTAATTGACGGGGGCATTTATTCACTGATGACCAATCGCTTTGGCAGCAGGGCCTCAGAAGCAACGATCTCCATGCCGATTTACAAGAATGGTGTGTACAACGCCAGTAATATCATTGGCGCGCTCAATCTACCAACCAACCCTTACTGGGATCTTTTTCAGGAAGGGAATGTGAACTATCAGGATGGAAATAAGGAATGTATCTGGGCGACACAGATTGATTATGCAGCTTATAAAGCAGAAGACGGTAAGTCAAAACTTGGCTATTCGCGCGGCTATGGGCCTGTTTTCCGCGATGGCGCCAAAAATCATCTCACAGGAACATTGGAAAACGTAGGCGGACGCGGAATTGCGCAGATGATCCCGACTATGTATACCCGCGATCTGATCTATTCAGGAGAGTGGGCGAACGATCTGCGGAATTCGGATATTGTTTTCCGGAGGACTTTCATTTCGAATGTTCCCACTTCCCCCTATTATACGCATGCTGTTCCCTGGAATGAGATCTATAGCGGAAGTTCTGATGCCAATACCAACAAAAATAATGTTAGCTTATGCTACCCCGTGTCGTGCAAGATAGCTACAGACAAATATACGGGATTGGCTGACGGAGAAAACCGGAGTAACCTTTTCCGTGACGAATACATTATCCGTCTTCCGGAAACAATTCTCTTGAGGGCAGAGGCTAAACAACGACTTGGGAATAAAGCCAGTGCTGCGGCTGATATTAATTTGCTCCGGCAACGGGCGCAGTGCAGCCGCCTGGTTACGGCTGCCGATATGGATGATAACTTTAATACGATCCTGGATGAACGTGCCAGAGAGCTGATTTATGAAGAATGCCGTTGGAATACTCTGCTTCGTATGGGCAATACGGTCGCTGTTGACAGAATCCGTGAATATGCTTACTGGCCTGAAACGCAGGCAACTTTGACGTTCGACTATAATTTGTGGCCGATCCCGCAAACAGTGATCGATACGAATAAGGACGTTGTCCTGGATCAGAACCCGGGGTGGGAGAACCGGTAAGCTGACCGGTTATCCTGACCAGTCAGGTCAGGTAACACAATTTTTGGCGGGGGCAACTTTTTTGTGAAGCTGTCCCCGCTTCGTTCAATCCTGCCGGAGAAATCCGGTTTAAAAACTGTATTTTTGAATTTACTGACAGTTCAGGAACCTAAACCAATAAAAGGATCATGTGAAGCGAACCATGTAAAGCACGGTTCCCGGGCACAGTGATTTAATCTTGGCGAATCGGGGATCCGCCGATAAATTTTATGCGGTCATTGAAAAACAAACGATAACCTTATGAACCATCAACTATTTGCTTTTCACCGGATTTTTGCAGGCTGTGTTTTCTTCTTTAGCATGTGCTTTTTGACCCCCCCGCTGTTTGCCATGGAAAGGCCGATTCAGCCTTCAGGCCTAACCGTCAATTTTCTGTCGCATGCGGGACAGGTGTTTCTGAACGGGTATCCTGTTAATGCCTTATTGGAGGACGCAGCCGGCCGGAACGAGCATTTTCAGTTTGCTGAAATTGGCCAGAAAAGGCCATTCTTTGGCTGGATTGTCGGTTCCACTCAAACAAATACCCTCCAGACAGCCTGCCGCATCCTGGTCGCTTCAAGCCTGGATACGATTCAGGCCGGTAAAGGCGACTGCTGGGATTCAGGAAGGGTGGAAAGTGATGAATCGGTCAACGTGCCTTATGCCGGCAAGGAACTCAGGCCCGGACAGGTTTATTTCTGGAAGGTGAAAACCTGGGATAATCATGGTGTGGAATCCGGATTTTCACCCGTTTCCCGGTTTAAAATGGCAGCAGAGTTGGCCGATTATGCCACCGCCCGTTATCCGCTGCAAAAGCAGGACGAATTTCCGGTAGCGATCAGAAGGCTGAGCGGTTCTGTCACTTTTGTTGATTTTGGCAAAGATGCTTTCGGCCGCCTTCGCCTGCGTCTGAACGGAGAGGGTGGAGGCGATACGATCACTGTCCGTTTGGGTGAAGCTGTAAGAGACGGGCGCATTGATCCGGCTCCGGGCGGAACGATCCGTTATTCATCCTATGAGTTGATATTGAAGGGCGGCTGGAATGCCTATGTGATTGCCATTAAACCCGACAAACGAAACACAGGGCCTCAGGCCATCAAAATGCCCGATTACATTGGAGAAGTGACGCCGTTCCGGTATTGCGAACTGGAAGGATACAACGAAACTCCGGCTGTTCAGGATCTGATCAGGGAAACCGTGTATTACCCCTTCGATGAAACGGAATCTTTTTTCACCAGTACCGACACGGTACTTAACCAGGTGTGGAAGTTGTGCAAATATTCGATCAAGGCCACGTCCTTCACGGGAATTTACGTGGATGGTGACCGTGAACGCATTCCCTACGAAGCCGACGCTTACATCAACCAACTGGGGCACTATGGCGTGGCCCGGGAATACAGTATGGCCCGCTATTCGCACGAGTATCTGATTGGTCATGCCACCTGGCCCACCGAATGGATCCTGCAATCGGTGCTGATGGCCTGGAACGATTACCTGTACACCGGCAATAAAGAATCGCTGCAGGCTTTTTACCGGGAGCTTCAGTCAAAAACACTCACTGCGCTGGCCGACGAGTCGGGTCTGATCAGCACCCGTACCGGAAAAGTTACCCCTGAAGTGCTGGAATCGATTCATTTAAAAGGGAACCTGAAGGATATTGTCGACTGGCCGCAGTCGGGCATCCTGGGACTTGGGAAGAAGGAGCCGGGTGAGACCGACGGCTTTGTTTTTCAGGACGTGAATACGGTGGTGAATGCCTATCATTATCAGGCACTGAAAGTGATGGCGGAAATTGCAGAGGCGCTGGGAAGAACGGCGGAAGGTGAATCGTATGCGGCTCAGGCGGAAAAGCTAAAGAAAGTCTTTAACAGCAAACTTCTCGATAGGAAACGCGGAATTTATATGGACGGTATTGGTACGAACCATGCTTCGCTGCATGCCAACATGTTCCCGCTGGCATTTGGTCTGGTGCCGGACAAGAACATAAGCGCTGTCAATGCGTTTATCCGCTCGCGTGGAATGGCCTGCAGTGTGTACGGATCGCAGTTTCTGATGGACGCCGTTTATGACGGCAACAACGCGGATTACGGACTGGAATTGCTGACCGCTGTTTCTGAACGGAGTTGGTACAACATGATCCGGGCGGGCTCCACTATTTCGATGGAAGCCTGGGATAACAAGTACAAACCCAACCAGGACTGGAACCATGCCTGGGGAGCGGCTCCCGCCAATATCATTCCCCGGAAGCTGATGGGCATAGAACCCATCGAACCGGGTTTCCGGAAAATCCGGATCAAGCCGCAGCCGGGAAGCCTGAGGCATGCTGAAATAAAACATCCGACTATCCGGGGTGATGTGCTGGTTTCTTTCGATAGCGATCCCGGCAACTCCTTCCGTCTGAAGGTGACGATCCCGGCCAACACGACAGCCGATATTTATCTGCCGCTTCGTTCAAAATCACAGAAAGTAACGATGAACGGAGAGAACGTAGCTTTCGTGACGGAAGGTGGTTATGCCGTGATCAAAAATGCGGGTTCAGGGAGTTATGAATTAGCGGTGAGCTTTTAGCTGTTAGCCTTTAGTTGTTAGCTGCCAGCAGCCATTATCCACTGGCAAGCCGCCAGTAGCATTAATATTTTAAAAAACGATTATGGGAAAATATACAACTCTTTTTGCAGCCATTTTTTCTGTTTTGGGCCTGCAGGCTCAGCCAAACTATAAAATTGAAACGGATACAGTGATTTCCGTTCAGGAACTGACCCGGGGGTTCAAAAATCCTCCGGCCGAGTCAGGGCTTCGCTGCTACTGGTGGTGGCTGAACAGCATGGCCACCAAAGAATCGGTTACGCGCGACCTGGAGGAGATGAAGGCAAAGGGTTACGGGGGTGCTTCGCTGGTCGATGCCGGGAGTTCGAGCTATCAGGTGGCCCGCAAAACAGAAGCCGGCCCGGTTTTTATGAGTGGTGAGTGGATGGAGCTGTACAAACATGCCGTCAGGGAAGCCGACCGGACTGGCATTGAGCTCAGCGTAAATGTGCAAAGCGGATGGAATCCGGGTGCCCCGTCCGTCACGCCCGAGCTGGCGCTGAAGAAGCTGGTTTACACCGAAACTCCGGTTCAGGGAGGACAAAGAGTGCAAGTTGAGCTTCCCCGTCCGGAAGAAAAGCTTTTGTACCGCGATGTGCTGGTTCAGGCTATTCCAGCGCCTGCAAAGGATTCGCCGGTGAAAGACGAGGCCATTTTGAATTGGAGCAAAAAATCGTTCAACAAGGCCATGGGATGGCAGGGGATTTATCCTTTGCATGAATTGCGCGAAGGCTTTGATAATCCGGTTGAAGTTGATGTGATCCGGAAGGAAGAGATCATCGATCTTACTGCCTGTTTTGACGGGACCACCTTAAGCTGGGATGCACCCGCGGGCGACTGGCTGGTGATCCGCTACGGCTGGACCTGCACCGGAGCGCGGACCTCCACCACCAGCGATGGCTGGTCGGGCTTGTCGCTCGACCATCTCAATCCCGATGCCTTCGAACTGTTTCGCCAAACGGTGATCCAGCCATTGATAGACGCCGCAAAGGAAGCCGGCAACAGCGTGAAATTCCTGCAGACCGACAGTTGGGAAATGGGTATGGTGAACTGGACCAACCGGTTCCCGGAAGAATTTAAAAAATTCAGGGGATATGAACTGAGCAGCTACCTGCCGGTGATGACGGGAAGGGTGGTGGAAAGCCAGGAAATCACGAACCGCTTTTTGCATGATATGCGCAAAACCGTAGGTGATTGCGTGGGCGAGTATCATTACCGCCTGTTTTACGAACTGGCCCATCAAAACGGCATGGGCATTCATCCCGAATCGGGCGGTCCGCATTCGGCGCCTGTCGACGCTTTGCGGGTCATGGGCATCAGCGACTTTCCTCAGGGCGAATTCTGGGCCCGTTCAAATACCCACCGCGTTTCAGACGCCGCCCGGCTTGCCGTGAAACAAAGCGCCTGCGTGGCCCATACAAACGGAAAACGTTTTGTTGCGGCTGAAGGGCCAACCAGTATCGGTCCGCAGTGGGAACGTTCGCCCAAAGACCTGAAAGCCAATATCGATCGCATCTTCTGCTCCGGAGTAAACCGGATCGTGTGGCATACCTTTACTTCCTCACCAAAAGAATACGGGCTTCCGGGAAATGAATATTTCGCGGGCACGCACCTCAATCCGAATGTGACCTGGTGGAAGCAGGCGGGCGACTTTATTGGCTACCTGAACCGTTGCAGCTACCTGTTGCAGCAGGGACTTTTCGTGGCCGATGTGCTGTACTATTACGGCGACGATGTGCCCAATTTTGTTTTTTTAAAGGAAGAATATCCGGAACTGGATTTCGGATACGACTGGGATAAATGCTCAAAGGATGTGATCCTGAACAGAACTGCTGTTGAAAACGGTCGCATCCGACTGCCGGATGGGATGACTTACCGGGTGCTGGTGCTGGCGCCGGAACAGGAGATTGACCTGAGCGTGCTGAGAAAAGTGGAGCGCCTCGTCCGGGAAGGGGGCACAGTGATCGCTCCGCGGCCCCGGCGGATAAGCGGCCTGACAGCCTATCCCGCGAGCGACAGCGAATTGAACGCCCTTGCTGAAAAGTTGTGGGGAAGAATAAACGGGAAAGAGATTACCGAAAATCGCTATGGGAAAGGCCGTGTGATCTGGGGAAAGGATGTAAATGAAGTTCTGGCTTCACTGGGGGCAGGCCCTGATTTCAGCTTCCGGAGCCCGGACCCGAAAACGGCGCTGGACTACATTCACCGGAAAACAGCCGGATCCGATTATTATTTTGTGGTAAACCGCTTTGGAAGAAAAGGAATTGACGATTTTGAGCACCGTTACCTGACCGATCTTCCCGACCGTTTTGAACAGGTTGAATGCAGTTTCCGGGTGACGGGTAAGATCCCGCAGCTCTGGGATCCGCAAACCGGCGAAATCAGGGACGTCCTGACCTGGCGGGAAGAAAACGGGCGGACCGTTGTTCCGCTTCATCTGAAGCCCGAAGGATCTGTTTTCGTGGTTTTTCGTGACGATGAGCCTTTGCGTCATGTGACCGGCATTCAAAAGGACGGAGCTGAGCTGTTCCCGGGAAATATGGCTCCTGCCGGATTCTGGCCGTTATTCGAAATGTCGGGCAGTGGGAAGAACTGGCAACTGAACGCTCCCGAGTCAGGAACCTATACTTTGCAGTGGTCGGACGGAAAAACAAGCACGGTGCGTATGCAGGATCCGATGCGAAAAATCCCGCTCGAAGGAAGCTGGGCCATCAGCTTTGACCCGAAATGGGGAGCTCCGGCTTCGGTTGACACCCATCAGCTCAAATCCTGGACTGATTTTGAAAACGAAGGGATCCGCTACTATTCCGGTACAGCCGTTTATGAGAAAACCTTTACCATCGGTCTCCGGGAAATAAAAGGAAAACAGGTTTTCCTGAACCTGGGTAACCTGCAGGAGATGGCTGCTGTTGTGCTGAACGGTCACCGGTTTAGTCTGAGCTGGACGGCTCCTTATGTACTTGATGTGACCGCTTACCTGCAAAAGGGAGAAAACCATCTGCAGGTTGAGGTGACCAATCTGTGGCCCAACCGGCTGATCGGAGACAGCAAACTTTCGGTGGAAAAGCGGCTTACACGGACCAACATCAATAAGTTTGAAGCGGCTGATGCCGAAAATCTGATGCGGGTTTCGGGTCTTTTGGGACCGGTTCATCTGGAGGTTATTTCCGGGGCGAAACGCTGAAACGGAGCATTTACCCATTATACAAGAGGGCACTGGTGTTAAATATCGTGCCCTCTTGTTGTTAATATTTGCAAAGAAACCACGCAGATCGGCACAGAAAAGTTACATTTGAAAAAATATAACCTAAACCATTTTACGCCCAATGAAGATCTCTTTGTGTTGTGTGTTCCTGTTATTATGCCTGGGAATTTTCGCGGCTGAGCCGGATGCGGGACCCCGTATTACCGGACAAATCGTTGATGCTCAAACGGGTCAACCGATTGAATTTGCAGATATTCTGGTTTATGCCGCAGGCGGTTCGAACCCTGTATCGCAAACGTCTCCCGGTGAAAAGGGCCGTTTTGCCGTGCATGGGATCCGCAATGGTGTGTATAGCTTGATTATCAGATTGGTGGGCTACGATATTTTTACACAGCAGGAGATCAGCCTGGTGCCCGCGACTCCCTCAGTCGATCTGGGTGTTATCCGTCTCAAGCCACTGGAAGTGGGCATTGCCGAAGTGGAGGTTGTGTCGTCAAGAAAGCAGATTGTTTATAAACTGGATAAAAGGGTGATCGAAGCGTCGGCCAATATGCTTGCCGGCGGAGGAACGGCAGTCGACATTCTTCAGAACACTCCTTCGATCCGGGTGGATGCCGAGGGAGAAGTCACCTTCAGGGGAAGCAGCGGCTTCGCCGTTTATGTTGATGGTAAGCCGGCTATATTCAGTGGTTCGCAGGCGCTGGAACAAATACCGGCCGGGCAGATCGAAAATATAGAGATCATCACGAACCCGTCGGCCCGTCACGATGCCGAGGGCGACGTGGGAATGATCAACATCATCACCAAAAAGCATACCGGCGCCGGATGGAGCGGCATGGTGAACCTTTCGGGGAGCACTGTCCTTTCGAAGGGAATCGACTTTTTGCTCACCCGCCAGGACAGCAGCTCCCGCTGGTATTTTGGCGGCGCATGGAATGACCATCTGCGCGAAAGTGACTTCAAACAGGACAAGACGACCATTGTGAACGGGATTACTACCACCTCACGGTCGGACGGGCCGCGCGAGAGCAACAATTTCAATTACTCACTGAAAGCCGGTTGGCAGCGCACCTTAGCCAAAACCACCCTCAACCTGGACCTGGAAGGCGGGTATGGCGGACGCACCCGTGAGGGGGACCTGGATTATACGGAACAACGTTCCGGAAGCCAGGGAAACATGGATGGCGGGAACTACATCAGCCGTGATGATTACGATATCCATGAGACCTATCTGCAGGGAACCGCCGGCTTCGACCAGCAGTTTAGCGGACAGGGGCATCACCTGTCGGGCAGCTTTTATCTGAAATACGGGGGTGATGCGCTCGAGTATTTCCAGAGTGATCTGTTCGACCGCCAGGATGTGCGCCAGCAAGGACACCGGGCCTGGGAAGACGAGCACCGCTGGACGGTGCGGGGGAACCTGGATTATGTGCTTCCATACAGTGAAACCGGGCGCTTTGAAAGCGGTTACCAATATTATTCTTATCTGGAAGACGGCGACTACCGCATGCAGTTCTGGGATCCGGAGAAAAAAGAATTTTACTGGAGGGAAGATATTTACAATACCTTTTATTTTCAGCGGGGTATCAATTCGGTCTATGCCATTTGGGCAAACAGCCTGGGGCATTTTGATTTTCAGGCGGGACTCAGGGGAGAGCATGCCCACACCGTGCTGCGCAGTTCGAAAGAAGGGGCCGACCGCCTGAAGAATGAATTTGACCTGTTCCCGTCGGTTCATCTGGGGTACAGCCTGCCCTCCGATCATCATCTGATGGCTTCTTATTCCCGCAGGATCAACCGTCCGCAATTGTTTTTCATGGAACCTTACATCACCTACCGTGACTATTATTCGGCCGAGATCGGAAACCCCGATATCAAACCGGAGTACATCGATTCGTACGAGGTGAATTACCGGAAGACGATTGAAGATCATACCCTGTCGGCTACCATGTTTCACCGGTACCGGAAGGACAAGATCGAGCGGTTGCGTGTTCCGTTTGAAGCAGGCGTGACGCTCGATTCGATGGCCAACGTGGGACATGACTATTCCACCGGACTTGAATTGAACGGGCAGCTTGAAATGGCAGACTACTGGCATCTGAATGTGAACGGGAGCTTTTATCGTTATAAAGTGGTCAATCAGTTTAAAACCACCGACCGCAACAAGAAAAGCACCAATTACGAGTTTGCCCTGAATAATTCTTTCGATATGGGCAGGAGCACCAGCATTCAGTTTGACGGCAACTTTGTGGGACCTTCGGTCACGACCCAGGGGCGTACCGATTCGTTTTGGTACCTGAGCCTGGCTGCCCGGCAGCAATTGCTAAAGCGAAAGCTTACCGCTACGCTGGCCTGCCGGGACCTGCTTAATACGGCGCGTTATGTGAGCGATATCACTACCTCCGACCTGATCTCGGTGACACGTATCCGGCCCACCTATCCGCTGATCACGCTGAGTTTAAGTTATTCCTTTAACAACTATAAGGCAAACGGTAAACAGTCGAAAACCGATAACGATCTGTTCGAGGGGACAAACCATTAATGCCCCGTAAATTTAACTGTATATTATAGATCGTATCAGCCTCTTTGTAGTGGTCTTACGACGTGAAGTGATCGATTTTTGTTTCTGATTCTATTTATAAGTTAAAAAAAGTTAAAAGTGAACTTTTTTTCAAAAAAAGTTTGGAAAGAGAGGGTACAATCTGGCTCTAAAAGGTATTAATAAGCAGATCGGGATTATCGAAAGAAATCTTCCTTCCTAGTGTCATGTCAACAGTCATATGACGGATAAAGTCTTTTTAATTTTATTCTGGCGTCTTCCGTCGTGAACTGCCAGTTGATTTTCTTGTTGAACCCGTTTCGGGCCAGTTCCCAAGCCTCTGAT